>JAASSU010000025.1 GCA_021767705.1 Bacteroidota bacterium
AACCAGCAAGGCATTTACAGCATAAAAAAGAGCATAATAGAGCCGATTTACAGCTGAATTCCAAAATGCATTATTAGCCAGAATTCTTGCAGCCTCAAATGTTTTTTGCGCTGATTCTAATCGATATTTAACATATTCTGTACGTTCATTATTTTTCATAAATGAACTCCTTCCCGGATAACGTTTTGATAAAATGGAGAGATGCGCTGCTGGGTTTTCCAGTTATTTTTAGAATATACAAAGACAGAAAAAGCTTCGCCTGTATCCAGTTCCAGCTCATAGAGGTGATTCCTGAAATTTTGTTCTTTATTTTGATCGATAGGGTAATCAGTAAGTATTAAAATATCCCAGTCTGAATCAGCTCGTTCGTCCCCACGTGCTCGTGAGCCATAAAGAATAACCTCGGCGGATTCATCAACTGAGTTTATTGCTGAACGGATTAACCGGCCAATATTTTCTGATTTTTGGTTCATAATTCAAAGATATTAAAAATAGCCTGATTTATAGTTAAAAAGGTTTTGACCCGCATTTGTGCATTGAAATGCATAAAAGAGATAAATTCTTCCAAGCGTTTAAAGGGTAATTATTGCCTTAACAAGCAGCGTTTTAAGGCAGGCTGCGTTCAGTGAAAGCTATTCCTTGTATGGGAATCCCGCTATTTGGGAAGCACTCTGTATAAGTTAAACGAAAGATTTCGTTTTACCAATGATTTTTAATTGACGTGTCGACCGCGGGCTCTCCGCTTCGCTCCACATCCCGCTATTTTGTAAGTCTTCCTTTAAAAAAAACCGAAGGACATCGTTTAAGCATTGTTTTGTAATTGACTTACCGACCGCGGGATCTCCGCTTCGCTCCGATTTGTTTTTTTTGGAATTTCCTTTTCAGCTTTCCATTCCTTCCAAAATATCCAGCGCTTCGTCCCTGCTGTTGCCACAAACCTCCGGGTCGGCCTGGAAATCGGCGCAGACCTTGGGCCGGTCGGGGTGATGGAAGATGCCACACTTGAAATCTGCCGTCAGGTGGATGCAGGGCACGCCCGCCGGCTTCCCCTCTGGCATCCCCGGAATCGGAGAGCTGATGGAAGGCGCAATACAACACGCACCACAACCTATACGGCATTTCATAAACGATTGAATTTTAGTTTCAAAGCAGTTAGCTACTTTTTTGCGAAAGTAATGGTTTCTTGGCGAACAGACACTAATTCGACACCACCTTCAACCCGACAATAGAAGCGATGAGGGTGGTGAGAAAAAACAGACGTAAGAAGGTGGTGGGTTCCTTAAACACCAGGCAGCACAGTCCCTACCGCACCGATGCCCGTCCATACTGCGTAGGCCGTGCCAACCGGGATAGTATGCGTGGCTTTGACCAGCGCCACCACAAAGCCCGCATACCAGCCATACATATCACTTCCCGTGGCCTCCTTTGCCTTGCCCAAACAAAAAGCAAAAGTCACTTCAAACAAGCCTGCTATGATGAGAATTATCCAGTTCATTATTTTTGGTTTTGATTCAGACTAATGGCCGCCAAGTATGTTTTGGCAAAAATTGAAGTATTGGTAGCATTTATGTGCGACGTATTTTTTATTCCATTTCTACTGTTTCTTTCTCCGTTTTAAACGTCTGCTTTACCACTGCCTGCATCATTTTTTCCTGATAAGCATCCCGTTTTTCAATTTTCTTTTCCAGATCATCGCACCACGACATCAGTTGTTTGACTTTGGAAACGATGGCTTTTTGTTCCTCAAGAGGTGGTAACGAAACAACTAATTTACTCAAATTTGTTCCGTTAACATTTGGTTGTCCAGCTCCCCATGCGTAATCGTACAATTGTTTCCAATATGAAGGACTTTCAATGTAATATTTTAAATATTCAGGAAAAAGCTCAGGATTCGGAACAACTCGAATTAAATAAGATGCAAAAAGGGATATAACATCAATATTTTTAACTAAGTAAGACTTACCAATTGTACCTCCCGTCCGTGCAATTAAAATATCATTTTCAGAGAGTTGATAATTTTCAATGTCTTTTTTGGAATAATTACAACCTGGTACAGCTTCCCAGTCTACTTTATTATTCTGAATATCTGTAATTCTAAGTAATCTAACATCTTTAATATCTGTTTTAGCAGAAGCATTAAATCCATAATGGAGCTTATTCGAAAGCTCTGATAATCTAACCCAACTCCATTTATGTGGTAATTCAAAAGTTTTTTCTTCATCTGCAATTGGCGGCAAAGGTTTTTGCCTTTTTATTTTTCCTTCTTTGATAAGTTGCTCTTTTTCGGATTTTATTTTTTTCAACAGGGCACGGGCGTTGTAGTTGGGGTCATCGGGAGACGCAAGGCTTTGCGTCTTTACGTGCTCCCGCCACTTTGCAGTTATCTTCCCCTGTACAGCCATTTGTAAAATGCTTTGGCGGAGTTGCTTTACGCTTTCTTTGCTTTGGGTGAGGGTGTGAAAATGAGCGGTCAGGGTGTGCCATGTTTCCTGTAATTCGGTGTCGTTTTTGGCATGGTTTATTTTGCCAAACAGGGCTTTGGCGCTTTTCTCCCGGTAATTAAGGCGTTTTTGGGCAAGGGCATGAAGTTGGTCGATTTGGGTAAATAGTTTTTCCACTTTGGAAACAATGGCTTGTTGTTCGGCGAGAGGGGGTAATGAAACTAGAAACTTTTCAAGATTATATTTTGGTAACCCTTCTCTACCTGCTCCAGTAGTGAAATCAAAAATTGGTTTCTGTAATAAAGGAGAAAGAATTTGTAAATGCAAAAAATCATTCTTTAGTAAAATAGGTCGGATAATTGTTACATGCTGACTTACATTCCCTTCATGAAAAAATAAAGGAACATGAGCACTTCTCCCTAAAGAACCTCCAGTTATATTCAATAAAATATCATCTGGCTTAACAATTGTACCTTTCATTTTTTGTTGAACCTGTTTTGAAATATATTTTATATCATCATAAACTAACCCATTATTGTGAATATTTTGAGAGCGAAAAAAGGGTAAACCTTCCCTTACGTAATTACTGCCTTTGGGTGTACTTCCAGAACCAATTTTACTACAAATATTACCTAATCTTTCCCACTCCCAACTCTCCGGTAATTCAAACGGCTTTTCTTCATCAGCAATGGGTGGTAAATTTTTTTGCCTTTTGATTTTTCCTTCTTTGATGAGTTGCTCTTTTTCGGATTTTATTTTTTCCAGTAAGGCATGGGCGCTGTAATCTGGGGCTTGCGCTAACTCTGGAGACGCGATGAATCGCGTCTTTACTTCCTCCCGCCACTTTGTAGTCAGTTTGCCCTGCACAGCCATTTGCAGCACCAGTTTTTTAAGCTGCTCCACGTTTTCAGGTGTGGTGGTGAGGTGTTTGAAATTATCTATGAGGAAATTATTTGTCATTTGTTTTCTTGTTTTTTATGGCTTTTACCATCTTATCAAAATCGCTTTCAATCTTCTGGGTTTTATTGAATTTATCATACTCCTGCAATGCTTTCTGTTCGGCCTGTTTCGCTGAAACGCGTCCTTTCCCTTCCAATACCTTGTATTCGTTAAATTCCAGGAATTTATTTACGCTTCCTGCAAATTGTTCCATGGTAAAGGTGTTCCGGTTTTCAATAATGCGTTCGATATAATCAAAAAAAGCACCTACGGCACGTTCGAGTTTTTTTATGTCGTCCTCACTTAAATAATTTTTTGCAATGGTAGTATCCGATTTAAGGATGCGCCCGTCAGGGGCCGACTTCCAGGTGGTGAGCCCCATGAACTCTTTTTTGGCATCGGCTTTTTTGTAAATCAGTTCGGCAGCCGTTTGCCCGTGTATGGCAAAATGAAACTTGTTTTGTACCGTGGCATAAAAATCACGTGTTAGTTCCGATTTCGGGTCATAGTCTATGCTGCATTCGGCAAATATATCGGTTATTTGCTGGTAAATTCTGCGCTCACTCGCCCTGATGGAACGTACCCGTTCAAGCAATTCCCTGAAATAGTCTTTCCCAAAATACCTGCCGTTTTTCAAGCGCTCATCGTCCATGGCAAAACCTTTGATGATGTATTCTTTCAGGGTTTTTGTTGCCCAAATTCTGAACTGAGTTGCCTGGCGGGAATTCACACGGTAGCCAACCGAAATAATAGCATCGAGATTAAAATACTTTACCTGATAGTTTTTACCATCCCCGGCAGTTGTTTCCAAAATGGAAATAACTGAATTTTCTTCCAACTCACCACTTTCAAAAATATTTTTTAAATGCTTACTAATAGCCGGAACCTGCACCCCAAACAATTGTGCAATAGCCTTTTGTGTAAGCCACACCGTTTCATTGTTCAGTATAACTTCCACTTTTATTTTCCCATCTGGAGATGTATAAAGTAAAAAATCGGTCAGTTCGTCTTTGGTGTTTAATTTTTTCATTATTCCATGGCCTTTTTTAGTTCGTCCAAAATATTATTCTGCAATGCTTCCATTTCCTGTTCTGCCTTATTAAACTTTTCAAGCATTTTAACAGGGTCGCCTAAATCTTCTTCAACCTTATTCGGGTTTTTATAATCCAAATCAAATGCCCCGTAATAAATGCTATCCGCTGTTTGTTTGGCGGTACGTGCATGTACTTCTGTTTCCTGTAATTTCTTTTCAAGTTTTGCTATTTCGCCATTGGATTTTATTCTTTGTGGAGACGCAATATCTTGCGTCTTTACAGATTGCTTTAGTTGTGTCAGTTTTTCTTTCAGGCTGTACGCTTCCCGCTTTAATTCCTTCTCCTTTTTGTAATGTGGTTTGGCATTTTGCTCCGCTTTTTTAATGACTTCTGAAAGATTTATTTTCCATGAAACTTCGCTTCCTGCCTTGTCGCCTGCCTCGCCGTCAGGCAGGGCAGACAGGTCTTCCCGGTTTTTCCACCAGGCTTTTTCTTTGTCAAACTCTTCTAAGCGAATGGGTTTGGTCATGGAATACCCTTTGCTGCCTTCGGGTAACTGGTGTTCGTAATACCAGATTTCTTTGGTAGCAAAATCTTCCGGTTCTTCTGCCGGGCTGCTCACTTTTTCAAAAAATAATAAATTGGTAGCTACAGATGCATACGGTTTAAAAACTGAGTTTGGTAACCGAATGATGGTGTGCAAATTACAGTTACGTAAAAGCATTTCCCGTATTCTTGCTTTAATGCCATCGCCAGTCAATGAACCATCTGGCAAAACAATGGCTGCCCGTCCGCCTTGTTTCAGGTAGTTCACCATCATCACCAAAAACAAATCGGCAGATTCTTTGGTGCGGAAACCAACCGGAAAAGTTGAAGCCGTTGCATCGTCCACATTACCACCAAATGGTGGATTGGCAAGGATTACATCCACCCTGTTTTTGGGTTTTATGGATTGATTGCGAAGCAATGAATCTTCGTAAGAAATATCGGGTACTTCAATATCGTGCAAAATCAGGTTGGTAACTGCCAACATGTGAGGCAAGGGTTTTAATTCCATGCCTTGCACGGTATTTTGCAGTTGCTTTCGTTGTTCAATGTTTTCAACACCTGCTTTTCGGATATGCTCAATAGCTGCCGTTAGGAATCCACCTGTTCCGCAAGCCGGGTCAAGCACTTTTTCGCCCAATTTGGGGTCGGTAATTTCTGCCATAAACTCAACCACTGCCCTCGGTGTATAAAATTCGCCTGAACTTCCGGCAGACTGCAATTCCTTTAGCAAAGTTTCATACACATTGCCAAAAACCTGTAAATCTTTGGAAGCATGAAAATCAATTTTATTCAATTCGTTTACAACTTGCCGGAAAAGCTGTCCGCTTTTCATGTAGTTGTTATTGCCACCAAATACATCGCGTATTAATTGTGCCCTCTTGTCGGTACTTTTCAGGTTGGCTAAATCAGGAAACAACTGCCTGTCAATAAAATTAATCAGTTCATCCCCGGTAATTCCTTCATCATCGTCAGCCCAATTTCTCCATTGATATTTCTCGGGGACAGGTGAAACATATTCCCCTGTTTCATCCATATCCTCTAATTCCTCGTCTTTGGCATCAAATATTTTCAAAAAAAGCATCCAGCCCAATTGTTCCAACCTCTGTGCATCACCGTTTACGCCTTTATCCTGGCGCATAATATTACGGATGCTTTTTATTACACTGTTTACATTCATTCTTTATGCAGTTCTATATATTTCGTTTTCTAATTCTTTAATTGCTTTTAGATAATCCTGCTTGTCGCCAAAATATTTAAAAATTTCTCTCGGAGTACCAAAATCATTTAAAGGTTCGAGTTTAAGTATCTGCAAGCTTTCAATGTTTTCAACGCCTTCATCAGCATACTTATCAAGCAGGTTTTCTAAAACTTGTCGGGCATTTTCTCCATACTTTGCAAAGTAATTCCGCTTTTTCACATTTTCTGCTCTCTCTTTTCGGGTAAGGGGTGGCATTTCAAAGGCTACGTGACAAATTAAATCAAATGGGTCTAAATCTTTTCCCGTTTTCTTCTCCACTTCTTTTTGTAATTCAAAAAGCAAAACTCCTTGTTCTTCAAGTTCTTCAATGATGGCTTTTTTCTTCTCGGCAGATTTCCATTTGTTCAAAAAATCATTAAGGCTTTTAAACTGCTTCAATACATTTTGCTTTGTAAAGTCCTCTAAGGATTGGGTAGTTAATTTTCCATCTTGCCCGTAGTATTGCACTCTTTCATTTAAAACCCGGACTTCAACATCATTTACATATATTTTTCGTGGTGGAGGGTCGCCAATTTCTCCGCCCCCGGTTTCGTTATCCGAATCTGTATTTGTCTCCTGAAAATCTTCAGGATTTGGTTCTTCATTTTCATCATCCGTTTGGTCGGTATTATCCGGTTCCGGCACATCAATATCATCATCTTCGCCAAATCGTTCATCCTGAATGGGTGGCCCATCAAATTCAGGGTCTGAAAATTTGCTGGCATTATTTCTAAAATCAATAATGGTAAAGAAATATTTACCAAACTCCGGTGATAAACGTGTTCCACGTCCTATAATCTGTTTGAATTCCGTCATTGAGCCAATATTGGCATCCAAAACAATTAATTTGCATGTGGGAGCATCAACTCCTGTAGTGAGCATTTTCGAGGTGGTTACCAAAACCGGATATCGTGATTCTTCATTTTGAAAAGGATGTAATTCTCTTTTGCCTTCTTCATTGTCCCCGGTAATCTGCATTACATACTTTGCATTTTTTGTAACCAAATCCTGATTTTCATTCCGCAATGCTTCTGCCATTCTCTCGGCATGGTCGATATCTACACAAAAAATAATTGCTTTGGCAAAACGGTCATTTTTCCTTAAATATTCGGTGAGTTTCCTGGCAACAATTTCAGTTCGTTCATCAATTACCAGATTGCGGTCATAATCCCGGATGTTGTAATCCCTATCCTCAATTATATTCCCGTCTTTGTCGGTTTTTCCATCTTCCGGTCGCCAACCTTCCAAATCAACATTTAATCCAATTCGCAAGACTTGGTAAGGAGCTAAAAAGCCATCATCAATTCCCTGTTTCAATGAATAGGTATAAATTGGGTCGCCGAAATAATCAATATTTGAAACTTGTGATGTTTCTTTAGGTGTGGCAGTTAATCCGATATGTGTGGCAGAATCAAAATAATCCAATATTTCCCTCCATGCACTATCGGCAGAAGCACTTCCACGGTGGCACTCATCAATTACCACCAAATCAAAGAAATCCCGGGAAAACTCACGAAAAGCGTCATTGTCTTCGTTGTATCCGGTCAAACCCTGGTACAATGCAAGGTATATTTCAAAAGATTTATTGATTTTCTTTTTTCGAATAACGGTCATCGCTTCCCCGAAATGCTTAAAATCTCCTGTTACGGTTTGGTTAATCAAAGCGTTTCTGTCGGCAAGAAATAAAATCCGTTTTTTCATGCCACTTTTCCAGAGCCGGTAAATAGTTTGAAAAGCGACATACGTTTTACCAGTTCCCGTTGCTAAAACAAGTAAAATCCTGTTTTCACCCTTTCCAATGGCTTCAACAATCCTGTTTATAGCAATTTGTTGGTAGTATCGGGGCTTTTTTCCAGAACTGTCAAAAAAGTAGTCTTGTTCTGCAACCGTGGTTTCGGTTTTTTCCTCAATTCCTTTTAGTTTCTTATATCGTTCCCATAATTCTTGTGGTGAAGGGAAATCGTCAATATCAATTTCTCGTTCAACTTTTCCGTTTGAGGCAGTAAAATCATGCTCAAAAAATCCATCACCGTTTGAGCTATAAACACAAGGGACATCCTGTAATAATTCACGATATCCCAATGCTTGTTGAATTCCTTGTCTTACCGTATGTTTGTTGTCCTTTGCTTCAATGATTGCAACAGGAATATTGGGTTTATAGTACAACACATAATCAGCCCGTTTTAATTTTCCACGAGCAAACATTTTTCCACGGATAAATATTTTTCCATCTGTTAATGCAACATCTTCACCGAGTTGTGCCATCTTATCCCATCCGGCTTTTTCAATCGCCGGGGTAATATATTTAGTCCGTATGTCTTGTTCTGATAAATCCTTTTTTGATTTCATATCATAATCAATTTTTCAATTACTGAACCACAACTCAATAGGGCGGGTTAAACAAAAATGTGATTCATTGAAAGCGGTTTGCCCTGTCATGAAGTTGAAACCGCAATGCATCAAACAGATGCTTTTATAGGCTGGCTTTTCTTCTACTGCTAGGTTCATTAATCTATAATTAGTGATCAACGAAAGTAAGAAATTAATCTAATCTTATTGCCTTGTATGATACAATTAGGTTTGGAATTTATCGATAAGCCATATAATCGTCGTCATTTGTAAGCTGTAACAGATTCCGTCACTTCAAATGCTGCTTTCGGTTGTTAAGTATTCTGCACTCTCTTTGGCTGTAAGCAAGATATTCCCGGTGAGTTTAATGAAATCTGTATTTTGCGGCTTATCATGATTAGTGCTGGTCTCGCCTTGCGACGTTCACCTCACCCTAACCCTCTCCTCAAGGCGAGGGAAAAGCCGAGGCTGTCCAAAAAGTCCTAAACGCCTGTTTTCAGCAACTTTTTACCCCTAGCCCTTAAAGGGTGAAGTCGCTGAAAATCAGGACACCCTTTAGGGTAAGGGGTAATGACTGATTTTCAGAATACCCTTCGATTTTGACTTTTTGGACAGCCTCGGTTGGGGGATGAGGTAAAGTCCACCCAAAAATTCTCCCTACCTTAGCCTCATGCAAAAAAGGTTTTCATTATTGATTTTGGCGATTTTGACAATCGCGTTTTCTGCCTGCGAAAAGAATCAGAATTCTGAAAATGAAAAATTCCTTTTCAAGGCCGTGGATATCTCTTCTCTTCCTGAAATTGAAGCTGAAGGCGTTCGCTTTTACGATAGCAAAGGCAACCAAAAACCTTTTACAGATATCCTGAGAAATCATGGTATCAACACTATCCGGCTGAAGCTGTGGGTGCATCCGGAAAACCCGGTGAATGGCCTGGATGCAGTTGCGGCTTTTGCCGACCGTCTCAGAAACGGGGGCTTTAAAGCCTGGCTTACCGTCCACTACTCCGACACCTGGGCCGATCCCGGTGACCAGCAAACTCCGGAGGCCTGGCAGGATCTGTCATTGGAGGCGATGAAAGATTCGGTTTACGATTATACCCGCAGGGTAGCCCTCCGCATCCATCCCGATATTATCCAAATCGGCAACGAAATCAACAATGGATTCCTGCACCCACAAGGAAATCGCCACAACCACCCCGGACAGTTTATCTCGCTGATGCAGGAAGGTATCCGCGCCATCCGCCAGCATAGTCCGGACACCAAAATCATGATCCACTACGCCGGACTCGAAGGCAGCAGCAACTTTTTTACAACCGTTTCCGCCCTCGACTACGACCTTATCGGGATATCCTACTACCCTGTCTGGCACGGCAAAGACACCGATAGCCTGGAACAAACACTGGAACAGCTTTCCAATGTGTATCAAAAAGACATCCTGGTTGCCGAAACGGCCTATCCTTTTACCCTCGACTGGAACGACTGGACTAACAACATCGTGGGCCTCGAAGAACAGTTGATTCTTCCCGAATATCCCGCCACTCCCGAAGGACAAAAGGCATTTCTCCAAAAGATCCGGAACATCGTGGAAGCCACACCCCGCGGTGCCGGCTTCTGCTACTGGGGCACCGAACGCATCGCATTCAAAGGTCCCGAAGCTACAAACGGCTCCGCCTGGGAAAACCAGGCCTTGTTTAATTTCGACAACCAGGCCCTTCCCGCTCTGGAAGTGTTTGAATAAGGAGTGGTGAAATCCATATAAGTAAAAATTCCAAATTCCAAATCCCAAATCGGAGCGAAGCGGAGATCCCGCGATCGGAATTCTTTTCTGTGCCAATCACCAGAAAGGATACCTATGGATCACTCACATTTTCTGATTAGCGGGATTTCAAAAAGATAAAAATACTGTTGGTTGATTTTCGCCTGTCTTCAGCTTTAGGCTACGAGTTGATGTTTGGGCTACGGCGAAAAATTCAGTAAAACGACACATTAACCCAGGTATATTACAATACATCCCCGCATTCATCTCCTGTTTTAACTTATCATGAAAGAAAAAATGTTAAATTAATTACGTCATAAAAAGCATACAGTCAGTGTTTAACGTCAAATTGTTGTCTTCTCTTTGAAAAAACAACTTGCTTTCTGTTATCAAATCGATTTATATTTGCCCAAACGGTTAAAACAAAAAGTTAAACCAATGGGTGAAGATAAGAAAACGGAAGAAGTGATTCTGGAGGCTGCGAAAACGGTTTTTATCCGGAAAGGGATGGACGGGGCAAGGATGCAGGAAATTGCCGACGAGGCGGGCATCAACAAAGCACTACTGCACTATTATTTCAGGAGCAAGCAAAAGCTTTTTGATGCTGTGTTTTCCATGGTTCTCAGGTCTACCTTTAACGAGATGCGCGAAATATTCAGCGGGGAGTTTTCTGTGGAACAAGCGGTAAGGAAGTTTGCTGACTCCTACATCAACACCCTGATACAGAATCCATACATCCCGGAGTTCGTGATTCATGAGCTGAACAAGGATGTGGAAGCGCTGCAGCTCCTGGTCAGCAAAAACCTTCCCGATATCACGCCCTTTTTGCAGGTTATCGAAAAGGAAATAGCTGAAGGGAAAATCAGAAAAATGGATCCACGGCAACTGCTGATGAATACCATCTCGCTTTGCATTTTTCCATTTGTTGGAAGGCCGATTATAACGACTATTCTTTTTGAAGGTGACAGCAACGCGTTTTACCAAACCATGGAGCGGAGAAAAAGCGATGTGGCCGATTTTATCCTGAATTCAATAAAAAAATAATACCAAGCCAATGAGACGATTAATAAGCTTATTGCTCTTTTTCATGATTTCTTTCGGTGCCTCCGCACAGGTGCTGACACTGGAAGAATGCTTTGAGTGGGCCGAGCAGCATCATCCGAAAAGCGAAGAGAAGGTGCTGCTCGATGAGAGCCTGCAGCTCAGGCTCGGTCAGCTCGACAAGAATTTCCTGCCGCAGCTCAGTTTTGAGGCACAGGCTACTTACCAGTCTGATGTTACGCAGGTCAACATTGATGTGCCGGGGATGAACCTCGATATTCCCTCGCCCGACAAAGACCAGTATAAGGCAGCACTCAACCTTTCGCAGACCATTTACGATGGCGGAATCACCAAAGCCAACCGGAAAATCGAGGAGGTGTCTGCCGGCATCAGCAAGCAGCAGGTAGAAGTAACGATGCTGCAGGTGAAGGAGAGTGTGTCAAAGACCTATTTTTCCATTTTGCTGATGCAACAGCAGAAAGCACAGCTCCTCACCATTCGCGAAAAGCTGGAAACGCAGCTACATCAAATCCGCTCCTCCGTTAAAAACGGGATGGCGATACCCTCTGACACCAACCTGGTGAAAGTGGAGCTGGTCAAGCTTAACAACCAAATCCGCCAACTTGAAAGAAACCGCCTGACGGCTTTCAGTATCCTGGAAGAATTGACTGGCGAAGAGCTTAAGCCTTCGCGCAAACTGGAAGTGCCGCAATACGACCTCCCGGCAGGAAACACCTTTGAGGCCCGTCCGGAGATGAAGCTGCTGGATATGCAGGCTTCACGGATTGAACAGGTTAAAGCACTGCAAGACCGGCTCTACCGCCCCAAGGTGGCGGCTTTCGGAACGGCCGGCTATGGAAGGCCCGGACTCAACATGCTCAGCAACGAATTCGACAGCTACTGGATTGTAGGAGCTAAGGTGAGCTGGAACCTTTGGAACTGGGACAAAGGCGGGGATGAAAAGAAAATCCTGACACTGCAGCAAAACATCCTGCAAAAGGAAAAGGAAACGCTCGAGCAAAATCTCAATGTAAGTCTTTTACAAAAGCAGTCAGAAATTGATAACTTTCGTGAGATGGCAAACGAAGACCGCAAGGTTATTGATCTTTACAAAGATATTGTTGAAAGTCATGCTTCAAGACTGAAGAACGGGACGATTACGCCGGCCGAATTTATCGACCAGCTCAACAACCAGAAAAACGCACAGCTCAATTACGAGCTCCACCAGATTCAGCTTGAAAAAGCCCGCGTGGAGTATCTTTTGACCTTAGGAAAATTCAATCAATAAAAAACAGAGAACAATGAAATCAATAAAAATCATCGCTTTATCACTCTTAGCCACTGCTTTCCTCTCATCGTGCGATAAGTCGGAAAACAAGTCGGATGCTTATGGCAATTTCGAGGCGGTGGAGATCACCGTGGCGGCACAGTCGCAGGGTGAGCTGGAGTTGTTTACCCTTGAGAAGGGCGACGAGCTGGCAGCAGGGCAGCTTGTTGGATATGCCGACACCACTACGCTTCACCTTAGCCGGATGGAGCTTCAGGCACAAAAACAAGCCGTAAAAACACGCCTCGGAAACCTGAACGCCCAGATTGAAGTGCAGGAGCAACAGCTCGAAAACCTTCAGACAACCTACGCCAGGATCGAAAAATTAGTGGCTGACAAAGCGGCCACGCAACAAAAGCTCGATGACATTGAGGGCAAGGTAAAACTGGCGCAAAAGCAAATAGAGGCCATCCGTGTGCAGAAACAGGGTGTATATGCCGAGCTGGAGGTGCTGGATGTGAAGCAGCAACAGATCGATGACAAAATCGGGAATGCCCTTATACGCAATCCTGTGAAAGGAACAGTTATCAATAAGTTTGCCGAGCAGGGCGAGCTGGTGGTGCCCGGAAAACCGCTTTACAAGATCGCCCGTCTCGACGATATGGAATTAAAAGTGTATGTTAGTGGCGCCCAACTGCCTCATGTGAAATTGGGTCAGGAAGTGGAGGTGCTCATCGATGAAAACCGTGAGAGCAACAGGAAACTTAAAGGCACGGTAAGCTGGATAGCGGATGACGCCGAGTTTACGCCCAAGGTCATCCAAACCAAGAAAGAGCGCGTAAAGCTGGTGTATGCCGTAAAAGTAAAAGTGCCCAATGATGGCACCCTTAAAATAGGGATGCCGGGTGAAGTGAATTTTAACTAACCTAAATATTACTGTTATGAAGAAAATTAGTTTTTTACTTTTCGTGATGATAACGCCGCTGCTGATGCTGGCGCAGGATGACGCCAACGACGTCACCGGAATTTGGTATAACGAAGAAAAAGATGCCCGCTTCGAAATCTATGAAGATGGGGGCGAGTACTTTGCCAAGATTGTCTGGCTTGAAGAACCCATCGATCCGGAAACCGGCGAGCCGAAGGTGGATGACGAAAACCCGGATGAAGACAAGCAAAACCGGCCTCTGAAAGGACTGGTCTTTATGAAGGATTTTGTTTTTGAAGGCGACGGCCTTTGGGAAGATGGCGAAATCTACGACCCTAAGAGCGGCAAGACTTATGACTGCTACATTAAAATGGAGTCGCCCGACAAGCTGAAAGTACGTGGCTATATCGGCATTTCGCTGATAGGCCGCACATCCTACTGGACCCGCGCAAAATAAGAGCAATGCACGCTGTTGAGGTAAAAAATATAAGCAAGGCCTACGGGGACCTTCAGGCACTGGATGCGGTGAACCTTTCGGTGGAGGAGGGTGAGCTTTTCGGACTCATTGGCCCGGATGGTGCAGGAAAAACCACGCTGATGCGTATCCTCACCACCCTCCTCTATCCTGATAAAGGTACCGCCGAAGTGTTTGGCTATGATACTATCTGCGATTTCAAGGAAATCCGGCGGCTGGTAGGCTACATGCCCGGAAGGTTTTCGCTTTACCAGGATTTGAGTGTGGAGGAAAACCTGCACTTCTATGCCCGTATTTTCGACACGACGGTGGAAGAAAACTACAACATGATCAAGGATATTTACCAGCAAATCGAGCCATTTAAAAAGCGGCTGGCCGGCAAGCTTTCGGGAGGGATGAAGCAGAAGCTGGCACTCTCTTGTGCCCTGATCCACAAGCCCCGCATCCTGATTCTCGATGAGCCCACCTTTGGCGTGGATGCGGTGTCGAGGCAGGAGTTTTGGGAGATGCTAAAGAAGCTCAAGCACGCCGGAATCAGCATCCTCGTGTCAACGCCCTACATGGATGAAGCGGCTTTGTGCGATCGTATCGCATTGATGCAGAAAGGTGCTTTTTTGGGTGTGGACACGCCGCAGAACATCCGCGATGCTTACGGCAGCCCGATTTATGCGGTGCAATCCGACAACCAGCATCACCTGATTCGCGACCTCCGCGAAAACCCGCTTACCGAAACGGCTTTCCCTTTCGGGGAAAATGTGCACCTCACCACCAAAGAAGCCATTTATGTGGAGGAGGTGCGTGATTTCCTCGAAAGCCGCGGACATGAGAACGTGCACGTCAGCGCCACCGAACCTGAAATAGAGGATTGTTTTATGAAACTGATGCAGAAGCCATGACCAACGAAACGATCATCAACGTAGAAAACCTGGTGAAGAAGTTCGGCAGCTTTGTGGCTAACGACCACCTCATCTTTTCGGTAAAGAAAGGCGAAATCCTGGGCTTTTTGGGTGCCAACGGTGCCGGAAAAACCACGGCCATGAAAATCCTTAGCGGGATTTCGTCGCCCACCAGCGGCAAGGTAGAGGTAGCCGGATTTGATGCCGTGCGGCATCCGGAAAAGATAAAGCAAAACATTGGGTATATGAGCCAGAAGTTTTCGCTCTACGACGACCTGACTATCCGTGAAAATTTCCGTCTTTATGGCGGTATCTACGGCTTAAGCCGGAAAATGATCCGTACCCGCACCGAGGAGCTGCTCAACCGCCTGGATCTGTTCGAATACCGCAACCGCATCCTGAAAGACCTGCCGCTGGGCTGGAAGCAGAAGCTGGCTTTTTCGGTGGCTATCATGCATCACCCGAAGGTGGTTTTTCTTGATGAGCCTACCAGTGGTGTGGACCCCGTGACGCGACGGCAGTTTTGGGAGCTTATTTATGAGGCCGCCGACGAGGGCAAAACCATTTTCGTGACCACCCACTACATGGACGAGGCCGAATACTGCGATACGGTGTCGATGATGGTGGCCGGAAAAATTGAAGCTTTCGGAAAACCGCACGAGCTCAAAGAACGCTTTGAAGTGGAGACTATCAACGATTTGTTTATTAAGCTGGCACGGAACTAAAATTCAATTATCGTGAAAAGATTTCTGGCATTTGTAAAAAAAGAAGTTCAGCACATCGTTAGGGACACCCGCACCATGCTTATCCTTTTCGGGATTCCCATTGCGCAAATCCTGATTTTTGGTTACGTGGTGAAAAACGACATTGAGGATGTGAAAATCGCAGTGTACGACCAGTCGAAAGATGAATACACCCGCCAACTGACCAATAAGCTGACCTCCTCCGGGTATTTTATCCTGAACCGGCAGCTCAGCAGCATCGGGAATATTGACGAGATTTTTAAGGAAGGCGAGGTGAAGTTGGTAGTGGTGTATGAAAACGATTTTTCGAAGAAGATGCATAACGGCGAAAAAGCAGCCGTACAGCTTATCGCCGATGCCTCCGACCCCAACAGGGCCAACCTGATTACGAACTATTCCACGGCCATCATCAATGATTTTGTCCGTGAGGAATTCAACATCGACAAGCTTCCAATACAGATCAACGTCGAAGAGCGGATGATGTATAACCAGAGCCTGGCCAGCGTGTTTATGTTTGTTCCTGGCACGATGGCGCTTATCCTGATGCTCGTGTCGGCGATGATGACCTCCATCTCTATTGCCCGCGAAAAGGAGCTGGGTACGATGGAAAACCTGCTGGTGTCGCCACTCAAGCCCACGCAGATTATCATCGGGAAAGTAACGCCATACGTCATGCTCTCGATAGTCAACGCCATCACCATCCTGTTGCTGGGTGTGCTGGTTTTCGGGCTGCCCATCCGCGGGAGCCTGACCCTGCTCATGCTCGAAAGCATCTTGTTTATCACACTGTCGCTGTCGCTCGGCATCCTGATTTCCACGGTGTCGCCAAGCCAGCAGGTGGCCATGTTTATCTCGTTGTTCGCACTCATGCTGCCCACGTTGCTGTTGTCGGGGTTTATCTTCCCGATAGAAAACATGCCCGAGCTGCTGCAGTGGCTGAGCATGATTATGCCGCCAAAATACTTTATCACTATCCTGAAAAACATCATGCTGAAAGGAACCGGACTGTCGTTTGTATGGATGGAAACATTGGTACTTATGGGCATGACGGCGTTTTTTATCCTGCTGAGTATTAAAAAGTTTAAACTGAGACTGGAATAATTATGAGGACGATCCTGTTTCTAATACAAAAAGAATTTATCCAGATTTTCCGCAACAAAACGATGTTGCCGCTGATTTTTGTTATTCCGGTGGTGCAGCTCGTAATCCTGGTAAATGCGGCCACCTTCGACATGAAGCAAATCGATATGACGGTGCTGGACAGTGACATGAGTGCTTCGTCGAGGGAGCTGGTGCAAAAGTTTCGTGGCTCACCGTTTTACCACATCCAAAAAGCGAGCTTCTCGCTTGAGGAGGCAGAAGCCACCCTGAAAGACAATACCGCCGATATCGTCCTGCATATCCCGCAAGGGTTTGAAAAAGAATTGTTTTCTGAAAAGGAAACGGATATACAATTGCTGATTAATGCCATTAACGGGACAAGTGCCGGACTGATAAATGCGTACACGGGCTCCATCATCAACGATTACAATCAGAATGTGTTGATAGATTACCTGGGGCGCGACTTCGAGCTTCCGGTGGAAGTGAACTCCAGGTATTTTTTTAATGCCTGGCTCGACTACAACATTTACATGCTGCCGGGTATTTTGGTTATTTTGGTGACCCTTATCGGGATGTTTCTGACGGCACTGAATATCGTGCGCGAAAAAGAACTCGGAACGATAGAACAGCTAAATGTAACACCGATCAAAAAATACCAGTTTATTATCGGGAAGATGCTTCCGTTTATGGTCATCGCATTGTTTGAGTTTGCTTTCGGACTGGTGATTGGGCATGTGTTTTTTGAACTGCCGATGGAGGGAAGTTATGCGGTGCTCTTCCTGTTCACAGTGATTTATCTGCTGGTGGCCCTGGGATTTGGGTTGTTTTTGTCGGCCATCTCCAACAGCCAGCAGCAGGTCATGTTTGTGATGTTCTTTTTCATGCTCACCTTTATCCTGATGAGCGGTATTTTCACGCCAACCGACAGCATGCCGGAATGGGCGCAGGTGGTCAATGTGATCAATCCCTTCGCCTACTTCATGAAGGTCATCCGCATGATTATCCTGAAAGGCTCCGGACTGGCAGATATTCAGCATGAGGTTTACAGCCTGCTGTTATACGCGGTAATTATCCTCTCACTCGCTACCTGGCGCTACAAAAAAGTGGCTTAAGATTTATGCAAATTTGCAGTGGCGTTGCAAATCTGCATAAAATGAGATTAAAAATATTTTATCTTTTGCTGAAATACCTTCCAGGGCATGAGTTTCGTGTTGTTTATTGTTTGATCATTGTCACCATTGTATACTAAGTACTTTTTATTGTTTAGTGTGGATGAGCTTAGTTTATCAAAACGAACGATGTTTTTTAAGTAGTCTTTTGTAAATGTTTCTCCGGCTTTTATTTCGAAAGAAAGAATTTCTTCAGGACTTTTTTCAATGATACAATCTATTTCAACACCATTGCTGTCGCGCCAATAATAAAGGTGAGGAGTTTTACCTCTGTGAAAGAATTGCTTCTTTAATTCGGAAATCACCAGGTTTTCAAATAAGGAACCAAAATGATAATGTTGTCGTAGTGATGTCACTTCGTTGATTCTGAGAAGAGAACAAACTAATCCGGTGTCGTAAAAATATAACTTCGGAGATTTAATAATTCTTTTATTGAAATTCTTGTGGTAAGGTTCGAGAAGAAAAATGATAAAGCTTGATTCCAGTAATGAAATCCATCTTTTTGCTGTGTTTATAGAAATACCGGTATCATTTGCCAGGCTGTTGAGGTTAAGTATTTGCCCTGTCCGTCCGGCGCAAAGGCTCAGAAAGCGAGTAAAGGTTCTCAGGTTCTCTACTGAACCCAGTGTGCGAATGTCCTTTTCAAGGTAGGTTTGAATATATGAAGGATAAAAATCAGATGGATGGATATCATTAGTGAGAACACGTGGATAAGAACCTTGAAAAATAATGGAAACATAGTCTCTATCAAAAACGCCTTTAACTTCGCTTACATCAAATGGAAATAAGTGGTGAACCCGAACCCTCCCAGCTAAGGACTGAGCAATTTTTTCATTTATCAAAAATGACTGTGAGCCTGACAGGATATACTGTCCGTTTATGTTTTCCTCATCAGATAAAACCTGGATAGTACTGAAAAGATCGGGATATTTTTGAGCCTCATCCACAATGATTCCTTTTCCTTTATATTTCAATGTTCCTATGGGATCTGAAGTTATTAAATCATAATGATCTATTCTTTCCAGATTGTAATACTCGAAATCAGGAAATAGGTTTCTTAACAAGGTGGTTTTTCCGGATTGTCGGGGGCCTGTAATTGAGGCAACAGGAAACTTTTTGAGTGAATCCGTTAAAGCTGCTTTTAGTGTGCGATCTACTATCATTTATGTAAATTTGCAGTGACACTGCAAATTTACATAAATATAATCTGTTTTTCAACTTATTCAGCTTTTTTCATCGGACACGTACTCATTCCAAAGACTTTGTAGAGTCCGCAGAAGCCTGTGAGACCTGTGATGAGCATTATTCCGCCAACAACTCCGGCTACGATAGCCCATGTTCCCGTTAAGGTATTGGTTAGGATCAGAGCTGCGGCAGCCGCCGCTATTAAGAAGCGAATAATTTTGTCAGTAGTTCCTACATTTGCATTCATAGTAATAATAGTTTTGATTTACTGTAACCTAAACACAAAAACATCTGAAAAGTTGAAAGCTGATCAAAGCTCGTTAAGCCCGGGAGAATTTCACCAAATAAAAACGATTTCATATCTTTACGCAAAACCATTTGGCTTGAAAGCTTTAATCCGGAATAGAACCACCAATTCCCGGGTTTTATGGAAGTATTGAAGGCTTAAGCAGGTCAAAACCATCATCTAAAAAAATTTACAAACTTGAATTAAAGAAATAAGAGTTAGTAAGCACTCGTTTTAAACCACAAAAATCACAAACAAATGAAGAGAATATCAGTATTGTTACTGGCTGTGTTTATTTCAGCCGCCGCATTTACGCAGGACATCCGGCAGGCCATTGATGCTGCCGGCACTGCCAAAGACTATCCCAACACCACGCACCTCGTGGTGTTCGACAGCATTGTGAGCGATGTGCAGGAGTCGGGACTCAGCTACGTCCACACGCATCGCCTCTACAAAGTGCTGAACAAAGAGGGAGCCAAAAAACTCAGAATTATCAAATACGGCTACGATCCACTTTCGGCCTACGTCGAAATCCGCGGAGTAAAAATCCACCGGAAAGATGGTTCGGTAGAAAAGCTGGATGTGAGTAAGGTTCACGATTACACCGCTCCGGCACGCATGATTTATTGGGGCGCCAGCGAGAAAATGATTGAAGTTGGCAAACTTTATCCCGGAGATGCCGTGGAGGTCAATCTGTTTAAAAAAGGATTTACTTATGCCCTCCTTGCCGGAGATGATGACCAGTATGTTCCCCCAATGCGCGGGCACTTTTATGATATCGTACGGTTTTTTGGTCCGGTGCCCATCCTCGAAATGGTTTACCAGGTGGATGTGCCCAAAGACAAGCCCATGCAGTATGAGTTTTACAATGGCGCGGTGCAGGTGGCTTCACGATTTGTGGATGATAAAATCCGATACACCTTCGCTAAGGAAAACCTGATGCCGCTGAAGCGGGAACCCGGCATGGTTTCGCTGGATAACGTAGCCCCCAAGCTGCTCATGTCCACCAGTCCCGACTGGGAAGCCAAGTCGATGTGGTTTTACGGCGTGAATGAAGATTATGGCAGCTTTGAGTCGACACCGGCCATCGACAAAAAAGTAGATGAAATTTTAGAAGGCGCTGAAAATAAGCTGGACTCCATCAGCCTTTTGACCCACTGGGTAGGTGACAACATCCGCTACAGCGGACTATCTATGGGTGAAGGCGAAGGTTACACGCTCCATACCGGAGAGATGAACTTTAACGATCGTTGCGGCGTGTGTAAAGACAAGGCCGGTATGCTGATTACCATGCTGCGTGCCGCCGGGTTCGAGTCTTATGCCGCTATGACCATGGCCGGATCGCGTATCGACGACCTTCCGGCCGACCAGTTTAATCACAGCGTGACGGTGGTCAAGATGTCGAACGGAGAATACAAGCTGTTGGATCCTACCTGGGTGCCTTTTGTAAGAGAGCTCTGGTCGAGCGCTGAGCAGCAGCAAAACTACCTGATGGGGCTGCCCAATGGTGCCGACCTGATGAAGACCCCTGTTTCTGCTCCGGAGAACCATTACTTCAAAATGGAAGTGGAAGGGGAGCTGGACAAGGAAGGTAATCTCGAAGGATCGCTCTACGTTACTGCCGAAGGGCAGTCGGACGCTGCCATCCGCAGGGCTTTTACCAGCGGCTATCGCCATGAGTGGGAACGAACGCTGACCCGTGAGTTGATGAAAATCAGTCCGGATATTGTGATTCACAGCCTTGACTTTGGCGAACCATACCATTACCAGGAAGGTCCGATAAGAATCACCGCTCGCTTCATCGTTCCGGAGTACGCCATGAAGCTTCAGGGCCAGCTCGTTTATGAGCCGGTTTCAGGAAAAGGAGCTTTTCAAAGGGCGATGGCCCACCTTTATCAGCGCACCGCACTGAAGGAGAGAAAATATGCTTTTCGCGACAGGTGTAGCAGAGAGGTGACCATCAGCGAAACAGTAAAGCTTCCTGATTATACCACGCTCGAAAAGGTTGATGAGAAAATCACTTCCGATAAAGATGGGATTAAGTATGAAGGCAAGGTAAAAGCCGATGGAAAGATCCTTAAAATAAGCCAGCATGCTGTTTATCCGAAAAGGGTTTATGAAGCGGACGAATGGCCGGCTTATCGCGAAGCGGTGATGGGACAAAAGAAGATCAGCAATACACCTGTAATTATAAATCTCTAAAACCAGAAAATCATGAATAAAATAATAAATTTCTTTGCAGGATTATTTTTAATCGTTTTTACGATAACTGCCGTGGCGCAGGAGCCACAGGAGCCGGATGCCCTTTATCATCAGATCATCAAGGAATACACCATTCACGAGGATGGCAGCTATGACCTGCATTATTTCAAAAAGCTTGAGCTGAAATCGCACTTTGCATTCAACCGCCTTTTTGGTGAAACTTTTGTGGTTTACAACCCGGACTTCCAGGAGTTGGAAATCAACAAAGCCTACACCATTATGGCTGACGGTTCTAAAAACCCATCACCCGAAAGGGCTTTCAATGAGGTTTTGCCGCGTCATGCAGCCGACTTCCCTGCTTTCAGCCACCTGAAGGAGATGGTCATTACGCACACCGGACTGGAGGTTGGAGCAACGATTTATCTCGATTACAACCTGAAAACCAACAATGAGATGTTTAACGGCTTTGCTTTTCAGGAACAGCTCAGAAAACGCGTTCCCGTTAAGGAAATGAAAATCATCGTGCATGCTCCGGAGGGTTATAAACTGATGCACCAGGTAAATAACCTTCGTATAGGGCCGGAAGTAGAGAAGACCAAGTCGGGAAAGACGTACACCTGGCTTTTCAAGTCATTGCCAGCCCGCATCCACGAAGGACACGCCTGTGAAGCAGAACAAGTATCGATAACCATACTTGGCGGTGGTGCAGGCATCGCAACAACACTGGACATTGATAAAATCAGCTACAAGTTACCAGCAACAGTGTCGAAGAAGGCAAAAGGCATAGCGAAAGAAAACAAAGGAGCCTTTAACCAGGTGATGAAGAGTTTTGAATGGCTGAAGGAAACGATCGACGAATCACATCTTCCGCAGGCTTACATAGGCAAAAGTGTAAGGCACCCCGAAAAAGTGTGGAAGACTAATGTGGGCAATACGCTGGAGCGATCAGTTTTGCTGGCATCGATGATAAGAGAAACCGGAACGCATGCCGTGCCGGTGGTGGTGCTGCGAAAAGGGGCGTTGCCTGTAATCCACTCCGAAGACCAGATTATGGTAAAGGTGGATGTTACGGACGGTGTGCCCGTGGTGTTGTCTGTGAACGACCGACAGATTAAAAACCATTTTTATGCCCTTGGCGGGAAAGAGATGATTCCGCTGGAAAAAGGAAAAACATCACAAAGAATTTCTGTGAAGGAAGCAATGAACGAGTATGATTTCGAGGCTTCATTGACGCTGACTCCCGATACGCTGTATGGCGGGGGGAATATTAAACTTCAGCATGTTTTAAATCCGTTTTTTGGTCTGCAAAGAAATAATGAAATGCTTGAGAATGTGATTAAAGGCATGCCCGCCTATAAAGCAGAGCTGAAGCAATTGTCGCCGGCCTCTTCTGAGGGTGAGCTCGTGTTTGCAGCGAAAAACACCGGCGTTCTTGAAGAAATGCTGTCGCAGAAGGTTTTTACGCTTCCGGCCATTGATGGCGGTGTGAGCGATTGGAACCTGACCTTGTGGGACAAGCGCATTTCCACTCTCGAAATCCCATATCCTGTGAAGGGAAGTATCAAAATCACCATTGAACTGGAGGATATGGAGTGTTTAAACCGAAGTTTCGATATGAAAGAAAAGTATTCATTTGGTAATGTATCTGCAAACGTGAGTGTTAAGGGTTCAAAAGTAGTGGTTTCGAAGGAAATCGAGCTCACAAAGAAATGTTTTAACCCTATAGAATACAATGAGTTAAGGGATGCAATAAGAATCTATGAAAAAGATGATTTTAACAAGCTGGTATTCAGGGTTAAAGAATAGTTATCAACAACTAATAATCTAAATTGTTAATAACTTGTTGAAAACTATTGGATGTATTATTTTTGCCGAAGCCAATGTCGATCTATATTTGGCACTGTCTTGTTCTTACCAGTTGAAAAAACCTTATCAGTAATTGCCTGCAACCGGGCGGAAACATTGCTGGTTTGGCTTACGGAACAGCGCTCCACGAGGAGAAGGTTGACTGTAAGATGGTTGGATAAAAAAGCAAGACATCACGGTTGTTAACAAAAAATGGGAGATGACATTCAGTTATTTCCCATTTTTTATTTCGTGATAATCCGTCCCCTTTTCTTATTGATTTTGGAATGTTCGGCTTTTAACCGCTGGTATTCTGAGAGTAGTTCTTCCAGGTTTTCTCCGGCTTCCTGAAGCTGCTTATCGAGCTCTTTCAGCTTTCGTTCTATAATTCTCGATTTATTATCCCACAACAATGATTCTACCGTGTATTTGATGTTGTCTGACTCATGAGAGGTGATGATTCCCTTAAGTTTCACCCAGTTTTCGCTCAACGTATGTTTTTCTGAAACCAGGTTGATGATGTGCTTGCTGAGCTCAGGTTCCTGCTGATCGAGGAAAAAGCGATCATCGGGAATATGATCTTCCTGGATCTCATCGAAAACTAAATCAAAAATTTTCTGGTTCTTTTTGTTTTTGAAATCGAAACGGATATGTTCGAGTTCATTGACGATAAATTCTGCCACGCTGATGTTGTAATTCTCACCGTTTTCATCCTCATAGCTCATGAGGTATCTTCCGTAAAGGATTAACACCCTGATTATTTCATCTTCGGCAAAGGTTTGATC
>JAASSU010000163.1 GCA_021767705.1 Bacteroidota bacterium
AACTCCATCTTCACTCCGCACCCCAAAGAGTTTGAACGCCTCGCCGGAAAAAGCTCCAATGACTTCGAAACACTTGAAAAACAAAAAGAGTTTTCTGTAAAACATGGCGTTTATGTGGTTCTTAAAGGAGCGCACACCTGCATCTCAACACCGGAAGGAAATGCGTACTTCAACAGCACAGGGAACCCCGGAATGGCCACGGCAGGAGCCGGAGATGTACTAACAGGCATCATCCTCGGGTTGCTCTCGCAAAGCTACAGCCCATTTAACGCCTGCCTCATTGGTGTCTATCTGCATGGCCTCGCCGGCGATATAGCCGCTGAGGAGCAAGGCTGGGAAAGCCTCATTGCCAGCGACATTATCAAACATATCGGCACCGCTTACAATCAGTTGAAATAGTAAAAACAAACGACATCCTGCCCCGGACAGAAATTAATAATGTCCGGGGCTTTTCTTTTCAGGATGTGCTATACAGAGCAAAAGTTTTCAGCCTTTTTTCCTAAATTGCGTGCCTTAAAAAAAGTCTGATGAGCCAGCTAAAAACCTTCAAAGCCGATGCTTTGCTTCTTCTTACTGCCGCCATTTGGGGTTTTGCCTTTGTGGCGCAGCGCGCCGGAATGGATCATGTGGGGCCTTACACCTACAATGCCGTTCGTTTTGGCTTGGGAGGGTTGTCGCTGATGCCGCTGCTTTTGTTCAAACAAAACAAAAGAATTAACCAGGGAAAAGCCGGTTTCCGCATCCTTTATTTTGGCGCTTTGGCAGGATTGGCTTTGTTCCTGGGGTCTACTTTTCAGCAACTCGGGCTGGTGCATACCACCGCCGGAAACGCAGGGTTCATCACAGGACTCTACGTTATCATCGTCCCTCTGCTAGGGCTTTTTAAAAAGGTAAAAGCGAGTGGCGGGGTCTGGGTGGGAGCTTTGCTGGCAGTAGCCGGAATGTATTTCCTGAGTATCAACGAAGGATTTACGATCAATTTTGGAGACCTGCTGGTGCTGATTTGTGCCTTCTTCTTTGCCGTACACGTGATAATCGTGGGCTGGCTGTCGCCGATGTTTAACGCCATAAGACTGTCAATAATTCAGTTTTTTGTGACTTCACTGCTGAGCTTTATAGCCGCCCTGATCTACGAAGAAATTCTTTGGCAGGATATTTTGAATGCGGCCATCCCCATTATTTATGGAGGTGTGTTCTCGGCCGGCGTAGCTTATACGCTGCAGGTGGTGGCTCAGAAAGATGCGCCCAGCGCTCATGCTGCTATTATTCTGAGCCTGGAATCGGTTTTTGCCGTATTTGGCGGGTGGCTATTGCTCAACGAAGTAGTGACCATCAGAACTTTAATTGGTAGTGGCCTGATGCTCACCGGTATGATGGCCGCACAAATACAGCGGCTAAAGACAGAAAAATAAACCGTATCTTTATCAAAACCTTTAAGCATGGAAATCTATACCAGGAAAAATATCGAAAATAAAGCTGACCGAAAGGCACTGACTGATGCCATAGAAAAATTACTTCAGCATGAAGGCCTTGGAGCCTATGAAGTTCCCGACCGCCAGCAGTATCAATACAAGTCGTCCACTCAGTTGGTCATGCCGGCTTTCGGCCCCAAATACTGCGGACTAAAAAATATTTCCATCCATTCTGAAAATGAACAAGCCGATATTCCTGTTATCCAGGGGAGCATGCAACTTTCGGATACGGCCACAGGACAGCCGGTTGCAACTTTCGACGGCGGAGCCATCACCGGGTACAGCACCGGAGCCTTGGCAGCACTGGCTATAAGACACCTTGCCCCTCATAGTTCATCTACGCTTGGAGTTGTTGGCGCCGGAAACCTCGGTTATCACATGGTGCTGGCTGCAGATGCAGAAAGAGCCTTTCAGCAAATCATGCTTTTCGATGTCAATCAGAAAAAAAGGGAGAAAACAGCCAATGATTTGAAAACGCTTGCCGGATGCAAGAACGTTGTTGTTGCTGAATCTGCTGAGGAACTGACTGCCAGCAGTGAGGTCATCATCACCGCCACCAGTTCATCAGGCCCTGTTTTGCCCGAGGACAAGCCTGTCCTTTTCGGGAAAACGATTATTGCTATGGGCTCATATATGCCCAACATGAAAGAGCTGCCCATCCAGCTCTTCGAGCACCTGAAGAAATGCGTCATCGATACGCGCGCTGCTTTAAAAGTGTCGGGCGATATGATTGAACCAATTATTAATAACCGTTTTCATATCGACGACATCATCGAATTGAGTGACTTACTCAAGCAAAAAGATCCGGAAGTCATTGGAGAAACCCGACTGTTTAAGTCGGCAGGAAGTGCGCTTTTCGATCTGGCTGTAGCCGAATATCTCTATGAAAGAAAAACCTGAAATCCATAAATCATGAAAAAACTTATCTTGCTCAGCCTCTCGCTGATCGTCTCAATTCTGACATTCTCACAAGAAGCTGATCTTACAGAACAACTTAAAAAAATACCTGAAATCAAACAGGTTACAAAACTAAGCACCGACACACTATTCAAGGGAAAATACCTGCTAATGGTTGAGCAACCCATTGACCATCACCATCCTGACAAAGGCACCTTTACCCAGCGTGTTTTTCTGTCTCACATTGGCTACGACCAGCCGGTGGTTTTTACCACAGAGGGTTATGCTGCCTGGTATGAGCTGATGCCCAAGTATGTTAATGAGCTTAGCGTGTTGCTGCATGCGAACCAGGTGACCGTAGAGCACCGCTATTTTGGGAAATCCGTTCCCGACTCCCTCCAATGGAAATACCTTACGGTGGAGCAGGCGGCCACCGACCATCATAAAGTGATTGAGCTGCTGAAGGGAATCTATAACGACAACAAGTGGCTGAACACCGGAATCAGTAAGGGAGGTCAAACAGCCATCTACCACCGCTATCACTTTCCTGAGGATGTGGACATGACGGTGGGATATGTCTGTCCGCTCAATTTCTCTTTCGAGGATCCGAGGGTTTACACTTTTCTGGAACAGGTAGGAACCGAGGCTTGCCGCAGGAAGCTACTGGATTATCAGAAATACATGCTGAAAAACAAGGACACCTTCCTTCCGATGTTTAGAAAAGCCTCAGAAAAAAAGCAATATACTTATCCATTTAATGATACTGCCGCTTATGAGATGGTCATCCTGGAATATCCTTTTGCTTTTTGGCAGTGGGGAACCATTGGATGTGATGCCATCCCGGGACCAAACACCAGCGACAGCGCTGCCTTTGCCCATCTTCAGGAAGTGTCGCCCTTCGACTACTTTTCGAAAAATGGGATTAAAAGGCTTTTACCGTTTTTCTACCAGGCCATGACCGAAATTGGGTATTATGGCTATGACTTAGAGCCTTACGGCGATTTGATAGAGGCTGTGGAAGATGCGACCTTTATGTTTACTATTCCTGATGAAATAGAAATCAGCTACGACTACACAAAAATGCAGGATGTAAAAAACTGGCTGCAAAGTGATGCAGAACGTATGCTTTTTATTTACGGGGAAAGCGATCCGTGGTCGGCAACAGCAGTAGAACCCGGAAATAACGAAAAGCTGGTGAAAATTGTGAAGCCTGACGGCAGCCACCGCACGCGCATCAGAAACCTGCCGCCAGATCAGCAAAAGGAGGCTTACCAGGCTATCCGTGAATGGCTGGATGTGGAACTCCGTCCATTTGAATAGTTTTGTATTATGGATAGTCATCAACATTTTATTCTGCACAAGCCCACGGGCTATTTATCGCAGTTCACCAGCAACCAGCGGAAGCAGCGAAAAAAACGGCTAATGGGCGAGCTGGGCGACTTTCCTGGGAATATCATGCCCGTGGGGCGCTTGGATGAAGGTTCGGAGGGCTTGCTGCTGCTGACCACCGACGGGAAGCTAAGCGAGGAAATCCGTGGCCGGAAAGTGGAGAAGGAATACTTTGCTCAACTTGATGGCCTTGTGACAAAGGAAGCAATTCTGCAACTGGAAAACGGAGTGGAAATCAGTATTGCAGGAAAAGCGTATCACACCCTGCCCTGCCAGGCCGGGATGCTTACCAAAGAACCAGATTTCCCGCCAAGGGGAAAAAGAATCCGCAGCGACCGCCACGGCCCTACAAGCTGGATCAGGATTATCATCACCGAAGGGAAATTCAGGCAGGTCAGGAAGATGACTGCTGCCGTGGGGTTTCCCACACTGCGGCTGGTCAGGGTCAGGGTTGGAAAAATAAGGTTGGGCGAGTTTATTCCGGGAATGGTGAAGGAAGCCAGTGATAAGCAAATACAGGAAGCGCTGCACTGACAAGACACAGTTCCGTGAACATTCCCAGGTTGAATAAAACAAAAACGCTGCCTGTTTTATCTACTTTGACAGATTGTTTTATATCTTTATTCAGCATTATATTAAATTGGAATTAAGATAAAAACGAATATATCAACATGGGAAAACATCAGCATTTCCTGTCGGAAACAGCGGTGTGGGCCACGGAAGCAGAATTTGTAACACCCAGTGGCAAAATCACATCCGGAAAGGGAACATCAAAAATCACCATTGAAGGAGATCGTATTATAAACCACAGCACTGACCAGTCATGAAAAAAAATCTCAATAAGATCGAAAAAGCCGGCTGCTTTAAAAGCAACCGGCTTTTGTAAGTATCTGAAGTGAACCTTACTATTTGTCTTCCTTCTTCTCTTCGTCAGTTGAATCGTCTTTTTTTGACTCTTCAGCTTTCTTTTCATCAGATTTAGGCTCAGCCTTCTCCTCTTTTTTTGGTTCAGCTTTCTCCTTTGCTTTAGTTTCGGCTTTCTCTTCCTTTTCAGCCTTTGGATCAGCCTTCTCTTCTGCCTTACCTTCTGAAGCTTCTTCCTTCTTTTCTTCTTCTTTCTTTTCTTCAGCCTCTTTCTTGGCTTTAGCTTCAGCACGCTTTGCTTCTTTCTCCTTCTCTTTCTTTTCTAATTCAGAAGCTTTTTTGCGGGCAGTTTTCTTCTCGTCCTGCTCCATCTCACTCTTCAGGTTAGCGAGCGCGTCCAGGTCACCAAGGGTAGTCTTCTCAGCACTGTCTTTAAGTTTCTTAACAGCTTTTTGAGTTGCTTTACCTTCTTTGGCTTTTGTTGAACGTTCTTTCGCTTTCTCCTGTGCCTGCTCATCTTCGTGGATGCGGCTGTGGGAAAGAACGATACGCTTGTTGTCCTTAGAGAACTCAATCACTTTAAAGTCAGCAGTATCCTCCGTAACATCGCTGCCATCTTCTTTCTTCAGGTGGCGTGCAGGAGCGAATCCTTCAACACCGTAAGGAAGAGTTACCACCGCGCCTTTGTCGTTTCTGCTGATGATGGTTCCTTTGTGAACGGTTCCAACAGTAAATACTGTTTCAAACACATCCCAGGGATTCTCTTCGAGCTGCTTATGACCGAGGCTGAGGCGACGGTTTTCCTTATCAACATCCAGAACAATCACATCAATTTCTTCACCAATCTGGGTAAACTCAGCAGGGTGCTTGATTTTCTTCGACCATGACAGGTCAGAGATGTGAATCAGTCCGTCAACACCTTCTTCCAACTCTACGAAGATTCCGAAGTTCGTGAAGTTACGAACTACTGCTTTATGCTTGGAGTTAACAGGATACTTGGTTTCGATGTTTTCCCATGGATCCGGGATGAGCTGCTTCATGCCCAGTGACATCTTGCGCTCTTCGCGGTCGAGTGTCAGGATAACAGCTTCCACTTCATCACCCACTTTCAGGAAGTCGTGAGCGGTGCGCAGGTGCTGCGACCAAGACATTTCTGAAACATGAATCAGTCCTTCAACACCGGGCTGAATTTCAACAAATGCACCGTAGTCGGCAAGAACCACTACTTTACCTTTCACTTTATCACCAATATTCAGGTTTTCTTCAAGAGAATCCCATGGGTGAGGAGTAAGCTGTTTCAAGCCAAGAGCGATACGCTTTTTGTTTTCATCGAAGTCGAGGATAACCACCTTGATTTTCTGGTCGAGTTCAACCACTTCTTCAGGGTGGTTGATGCGTCCCCATGACAGGTCAGTAATGTGGATAAGTCCGTCCACACCTCCGAGGTCAACAAACACACCGTAGGAGGTGATGTTCTTAACCGTACCTTCGAGCACCTGACCTTTTTCGAGCTTGGCGATAATTTCAGCACGCTGCTGCTCAAGTTCGTCTTCGATAAGTGCTTTGTGAGAAACCACAACGTTTTTATATTCGTGGTTGATCTTAACCACTTTGAATTCCATGGTCTTGTTCACGTACATGTCGTAGTCGCGAATCGGCTTCACATCGATTTGTGAACCTGGAAGGAATGCCTCAATACCAAACACATCGGCGATGAGACCACCTTTTGTTCTCGACTTCACGTGACCACGGATAATTTCATCTTTGTCGTAAGCTTCGTTAATGCGTTCCCATGCGCGCAGGGTGCGGGCTTTTCTGTGAGAAAGGATAAGCTGACCATTCGGGTCTTCCTGGTTTTCAACATAAACCTCAATCTGGTCGCCCACTTTCAGGTCAGGATTGTGACGCAGTTCATTCAAAGGAACAACACCATCAGACTTATAGCCGATGTTTACAACAACTTCCTTTTGGTTTTTAGCTACGATAATACCATCAAGCACCTCGTGCTCGGCAATCTCGCTAAGCGTCTTTTCATACTGCTCTTCGAGTTTATCGCGCTGGTCTTTGTTGTAGTTGTCTTCGCTCTGGTCGATAGCATCCCAATCAAAATCTTCGATAGGGGTCTTCACTTCTTCCTGGTTGCGCTCTTCTACTTTCTCTTTCACTTCTTCCGGCTTAGGCGCTTCAATCTTCTCTTCCTTCTCTGCTGCTTCAGGATTTACTTCTCCTACATCGCTCTTTTCGAGGATTACCTCGTCAGAAGCCGGAACTTCGCCTGGTTTAGAATCTGTGGTTTTGATTGGTTCTTCGGGGGAAGAACTTTCCTGGTTGGCAGCCTGGTTTTTCAACTCTTCTGCGTTTTGGTCTTTTTTTTCTTCTGCCATTAAATA
>JAASSU010000002.1 GCA_021767705.1 Bacteroidota bacterium
CGTACGATTTTAATTTGATTCTTATCCTCTGACTCACTGTATTATCATTTTGTGTTTAAAATCAATTTAATTCATATCCGGCGTTCTCAACTACAGCTTTCTTCACACTCTCGGGTGCTTGCTTAAACGAGTCGAACTCCATTGTAGATGTTGCCCTGCCTGAAGTAACCGTACGTAACGCTGTTACATATCCGAACATTTCAGACAATGGCACTTTTGCTTTTATTGTTTGTACTCCACCCGGGCGCGACCCTACATCTTCGATAAGCGCTCTGCGTTTATTGAGGTCACCTGTAACGTCACCGAGGTATTCTTCCGGAGTAACTACTTCTACTTTCATGATAGGCTCAAGCAGTTCTTTCTTCATTTTCTTGCTGGCTTCTCTGAAAGCCAGCTTAGCTACCAGTTCAAAAGAAAGCTGATCGGAGTCTACATCGTGGTAAGAACCATCTTTAAGAACAACTTTAAGATTCTTCACCTCGTATCCTGCCAGCGGGCCATTTACCATGGCATTCTTAAAGCCTTGTTCCACAGAAGGAATAAATTCCTTAGGGATATTACCACCTTTGATTTCATTAACGAATTGAAGCCCTTCAAAATCCGGATCGTCAGCAGGGCCTATTTCAATCTGGATATCAGCAAATTTACCACGTCCACCAGTCTGCTTCTTATACACTTCACGGTGTTCGATAGTAGAATTCACTGCTTCGCGATAATTCACCTGCGGAGCTCCCTGGTTGCATTCCACTTTAAACTCACGCTTCAGGCGATCGATAAGCACATCGAGGTGCAATTCGCCCATTCCTCTGATAATGGTTTGCCCGGAGTGTTCGTCGGTATGTACTTTGAAAGTCGGGTCTTCTTCGGCGAGTCTTACAAGGGCGTTAGACAGCTTATCCACATCTGCTTTAGTTTTTGGCTCCACAGCCACACTAATTACCGGCTCGGGGAACGACATTGATTCGAGCAATACGTTGTTGTCGAGATCGCAAAGTGTATCCCCGGTGTGAATTGTTTTAAAGCCAACTACGGCACCAATATCTCCTGCTTCAAGCCGATCAAGAGGCTTACGCTTGTTGGCATGCATCTGCATGATGCGGCTGATACGTTCCTTCTTACCGGTACTGGCATTGTAAATATAAGAGCCTGCTTCCACTTTTCCGGAATAAACTCTTACAAAGGCCAATCTTCCAACATATGGGTCGGTGGCAATTTTAAATGCCAATGCGGTAAACTTACCTGATGGGTCAGCTTCATAATGAACAGGCTCTTCTGTTTTAGCATCGATCCCTTCGATAGCTTCCACATCCAATGGGCTGGGAAGATAGCGAACCACAGAGTCGAGTAACATCTGAACACCTTTGTTTTTGAATGCAGAACCACACATCATAGGTGTAATTCTTTGCTCCAAAGTAGCTTTTCTGATAGCTTCATACATTTCCTCTTCAGAAATAGAATCCGGATCATCCATAAACTTCTCGAAAAGGTCTTCGCTTTCTTCAGCTACTCCTTCAACGAGTTCGTTACGGTATTCCTCTACCATTTCCTTCATATCCTCAGGGATGGGGATCTCAATGATCTTCATTCCCTGTGTAGATTCATCCCACTCAAAAGCTTTGTTTTTGATCAGGTCTACAATGCCCCTGAAGTCCTCTTCTGCTCCGATAGGAAGCTGAATGGGTACCGGGTTGGCATGAAGCTTATCTTTTATTTGTTCCAGGACACCGAAAAAGTCGGCCCCGGTTCTATCCATTTTATTTACAAATCCAAGACGTGGCACTTTGTACTTGTCGGCCTGGCGCCATACTGTTTCTGATTGCGGCTCAACGCCTCCAACAGCACAGAAAACGGCAACAGAACCATCGAGCACCCTCAGCGAACGTTCTACCTCTACGGTAAAATCGACGTGGCCCGGAGTATCAATAATGTTAATCTTATACTCCTGCCCTTTGTGGTTGAGGTCCATTAAACTCCAAAAGACTGTGGTGGCAGCCGAAGTAATGGTGATACCCCGTTCTTGTTCTTGTTCCATCCAGTCCATAGTTGCGCCTCCATCGTGTACTTCCCCGATACGGTGATTGATTCCCGTATAATAGAGGATACGCTCGGTAGTGGTGGTTTTACCGGCGTCGATGTGAGCCATTATCCCTATGTTTCTGGTATTTCTTAACTTTTTAGACATTCCTGCTATTCTCCTTTCGATTAAAATCTAAAGTGTGAAAATGCTTTGTTTGCGTCGGCCATACGGTGTGTTTCTTCCTTACGCTTAAAGGCATTGCCTTCTTCTTTGTATGCTGCAACGATTTCACCAGCCAGGCGCTCAGCCATCGTCTTTTCATGACGCTTGCGTGCAAACTTAATCATGTTCTTCATGGCTATTGACTGCTTGCGCGCAGGACGAATCTCTGAAGGAATCTGGAATGTGGCACCACCAATTCTTCTGCTTCGAACCTCAACATTTGGTGTAATGTTAGCCAATGCTTTTTTCCAAACCTCAACACCGTCTTCGCCGGTTTTTTCAGCCGCACGTTCGATAGCCTCATAGAAAATCTTCAGAGACTTTTCTTTCTTTCCCTGAAGCATCAGATTATTCACGAACTTGGTGATCATCGCATCATTAAAATGCGGATCGGGCTGAATTATTCTCTTTTTTGGTCTTCCTTTTCTCATGTCAATTAAATTCCTTTAATCCGAATCAATTATTTCTTAGGCCTTTTGGTTCCATACTTAGAGCGTCGCTGCTTTCTGTCGTCCACACCTGAGGTATCGAGGGCCCCACGTACGATGTGATAACGAACACCTGGCAAGTCTTTTACCCTACCACCGCGTATAAGCACGATAGAGTGCTCCTGAAGGTTGTGCCCTTCGCCCGGGATGTAAGCGTTGACTTCTTTACCATTGGTCAGGCGCACCCTGGCTACCTTACGCATGGCAGAATTTGGTTTCTTTGGAGTGGTAGTGTAAACCCTTACACAAACACCACGACGCTGTGGACAAGAGTCTAATGCTTTTGACTTGCTTGTTTCCTCCAGCTTCTTGCGTCCTTTTCTAACTAACTGTTGTATCGTTGGCATATATAAATTGTTAATTTAAACTTGCCCCTTCTTTTGGGCTCGCAAAACTAAAACTTGTTTCTTTTGAAAAGCGTATAGAGAATATACCTGCGGCGGGAAGACGTTTGCCTTAGTGTTTAGGATGACTTTAAAGTCAGAGCCTGAAACAATTAAGGTTGAAACCTATATCCGTCTTACCTTGTCAGGTTTCTCAATACTACTTTTGAACTGCTAATCAAGCAGTTTTACTATGTTTTTCAATAGCGGCTGCAAAAATAAGACTTATTTTCTTAATTCCAATAACTTTCTTAAACTTTTTTATTTTTGCAGCTCATAAAAGCCAAATCACGTGACAAAAATCCTCGAACAGTTAAATGAAGCACAGCGTCAGGCAGTAACGGCCACCGATGGACCGGTAATGGTAGTTGCAGGAGCAGGTTCAGGTAAAACAAGGGTGCTAACCTACCGCATCGCTTATTTACTTGAGCAAGGAGTGGATCCTTTTAACATTCTTGCCCTGACATTTACTAATAAAGCTGCCCGCGAAATGAAAGAGCGTATCGCTAACCTGGTGGGCCCCGAAGCCCGCAACGTTTGGATGGGAACGTTCCACTCCATTTTTGCGCGTATGCTGCGCTCTGACGGGCACCTGCTGGGATACCCTTCAAACTTCACCATATACGATACGGATGACGCCAAAAGCTTGCTGAGATCCATCATCAAAGAACTTAATCTGGATAAAAAGGTATACCCGGCAAATGTAGTTTTAGGGAGGATTTCTTCGAGCAAAAACAATTTACTTAACGCCCAGGCTTACATTAATAACGACGAAATTACCACTGCAGACAAAGCAGCAGGAAGGCCACTAATAGGAGAAATCTACAGGATTTATGAAAAGCGGCTGTTCCAATCGAAAGCTATGGACTTTGATGATCTGTTGTTTAAAACAAACATTCTGCTCAGGGATTTTCCGGAGGTGCTGCATAAATACCAGCATAAGTTTCGCTACATCCTTGTAGATGAATACCAGGACACTAACTACTCGCAGTACCTTATCGTAAAAAAACTTTCGGCCAACGATGAGAATATTTGTGTGGTGGGCGACGACGCGCAGAGTATCTACGCTTTCAGGGGTGCCAATATTGCCAACATCCTGAATTTCCGGAAGGATTATCCCGAAGTGAAAGTCTTTAAGCTGGAACAAAACTATCGCTCCACCCAAACCATCGTGAATGCCGCCAATGGTGTGATTGCTCACAACAAAGACCAGATTCAAAAGGTGGTCTGGACAGAAAATGTATCGGGAGACAGAATTTCACTTTTCAGGGCCGCTACCGATTCAGAAGAGGGCCGCAAGGTAGCCGGAAGTATCTTCGAGACTAAAATGAACGAGCATTGCTCTAACCAGGACTTTGCCATCCTCTACCGTACCAATGCACAGTCGCGCTCATTAGAAGAGGCGCTGAGAAAACAAAACATTCCCTACAAAATATACGGTGGGCTCTCATTTTATCAACGGAAAGAAATAAAAGATCTACTTGCGTATTTCAGGCTTGCTATCAATCATGAAGATGAAGAGGCCTTGCTCAGGGTCATTAATTATCCCACCCGTGGAATCGGAGCCACAAGCCAGCAAAAGCTCACCATAAAAGCACAGGAGAATGATGTGTCGCTCTGGGAAATTCTTGACAAGCCCGGAACTTATGGCGTGGAAATAGGTGCCAGCGTGGGCAACAGGCTTCATCAGTTTAAAACCATGATTGAAAGTTTTTCGGCCAGGATTAAGAAAGACAATGCTTATGAGGTGGCCAGGCATATTGCTTCCACAACAGGTATTATTAAAACCTTAAACGAAGATAAAACCCCTGAGGGTATCAGCCGCTTCGAAAACCTCGAGGAACTCCTTAACGCTATCAACGAATTTGCGGAAAAGGAACCTGAAAGCGAGGACGAAGAAGAGGCCCCAAAAACTCTCGATGTGTTTATGCAGGATGTGGCATTGCTGACCGATCAGGATAACGACGACAAAAATGACAGCGACCGGGTTTCGCTGATGACCATACATGCTGCCAAGGGCCTCGAATTTCCATATGTATATATTGTAGGTCTTGAAGAGAACTTATTTCCAAGCATGCAATCACTCAACACCCGTGCCGATCTGGAAGAGGAGCGGCGTTTGTTTTATGTGGCCCTGACAAGAGCGGAGAAAAAATCCACTATCTCCTATGCAGAAACACGCTATAAATGGGGGAACCTTATCATGAGTGAGCCCAGCAGGTTTATCGAAGAGATAGATCCGCAATACCTGGATATCCCCCCAAGCCATTATCATCGCGAAAGCAGTACCGCTCAAACGCGCCAACGCGCCCCGTTTAAAGACAAACCGGCTTATAAGAAACTGAAAGCCGGGCAGCCCTCGGCAAATATGACAAAGGCCTCCTCTGCCAGGCCCAAACCATCCGGAGATTTTCCGGCTTGCAATCCTGATGAAATATTTCCCGGGATTGAAGTCGCCCATCAAAAATTTGGCAACGGAAAAGTATTAAATGTGGAAGGCAAAGGCGCCAACAAGAAGGCAACAATATACTTTAAGAATGTGGGGCAAAAGAATTTGTTACTTAAATTTGCACGTCTGAAAATCATAAAATCATAATAATTAGTATATTTGCAGTTGAATCATGTATCGCCTGGCTTTCAGCAGGAAATTGTTCAGAACACCGCAATCGGGTTGATTAGCCAACATCAGGACATAAAACTTACTGTTCAGGTCATACAAATCGAAACTTACAAAAGAGGAAAAAAGAAATGGTTACAGAAAATCTTGAATACAATACGGCGCGCGATCAAATGGTGATCAGGGAATATGGCAGGAATGTCCAGAAGCTCATCAACTTTGCCAAAACCATCGAAGATCGTAACGAACGCACCCGCTTTTGCCATTTTATCGTACAGGTAATGGAGCAAATGCACCCGCATCGCGAAGGTGGCGATGTAAAAAGGAAGCTATGGGATCACCTGCATCTTATCGCCAACCTCGAGCTCGACGTTGACTCGCCATACCCACTGCCGGAGCCGGAAGCCATCTTTGCGAAACCAGAACCACTCGACTACAACAGCCGTCCGGTTCAGTTTAAGCAGTACGGGAAAAACATTGAGCGCATCATCGAAAAAACGGTAGAGCTGGAGGATGAAGAAATCAAAAAACTAATGATAAAGATTTTGGGGAATCACCTCAAGAAACTTTATCTTAACTGGAACCGCGAGTCTGTTTCTGACGAGCTCATCAACGAGCACATGAAACAACTTTCAAACGGAAAGCTGGAAATCACCGAAGACATCGAGCTCAATTCCACCAGCGACATCCTGGCAAAGATGCGTCGCAAAAAGCCCATGACCAAGCAGGAATACAAAAACCGGAAAAACCAGCAAAACAAAGGGCATAAGCATCATTATCAAAAAAGATAAACACTAAAGACAGCTATTCACGCTGTCTTTTTTTACTTACTGAAAGCTATGAGTTCATTTGAAATTACAGGTGGCTATGAATTGAGCGGGGAAATTATCCCCCAGGGTGCAAAAAATGAAGCACTGCAAATTCTCTGTGCTGTTCTTTTAACTGAAGAAGAGGTCACCATTCATAAGATCCCGGATATTCGTGATGTGAATTTCCTGATTGAGATTCTGAAAGACCTGGGTGTAAAAACAGAAAAAATTGGTGACGAGTCCTACCGCTTTTGTGCGCGCGATATTGACCTTGATTACTTGCTGACGCCCGAATTCAGGGCTAAAGGCAGCCGCCTCAGGGGTTCTGTTATGATTCTCGGCCCCCTGCTTTCACGTTTCGGTTTTGCCTACCTCCCCAAACCCGGAGGCGACAAGATCGGGCGCCGGCGCCTTGACACGCACCTCGAAGGGTTCCTTTCACTTGGGGCAGACTTTCAGTTTATCGAGGAGGAAGGTGTTTATAAAATTACCGCCAAAAACCATAAGCTTCACGGAAAATACATGCTCCTGGATGAAGCTTCGGTCACGGGTACAGCGAACATTATTATGGCTGCCACCCTCGCCGAAGGGACGACTACCATTTTCAATGCAGCCTGCGAGCCTTACATCACACAATTGTGTAAGATGCTTATGCGGATGGGCGCAAAAATTGAAGGCACAGGCTCCAACCTGCTAACTATACATGGCGTGGAGTCGCTGAGAGGCACCACACACACCATGCTCCCCGACATGATTGAAATAGGAAGTTTCATGGGAATGGCGGCGATGACACAATCGGAAATCACACTTAAAGGAGTGGATATCCATCAGCTTGGCAATATCCCACAGGTATTCAGCAAGCTGGGAGTGAAAAGCCGGCAAGTGGGCAACGATTTGCTCATTCCGAAGCAGGAAAGTTATGAGGTAGCCTCCTTTTTTGACGGCTCGATAATGACCATTGCCGATGCCCCCTGGCCAGGGTTTACCCCTGACCTGATAAGCATTGCCCTGGTGGTGGCCACCCAAACGAAAGGCGCTGTACTTATCCACCAAAAAATGTTTGAAAGCAGGTTGTTTTTCGTTGATAAACTCATTGACATGGGAGCACAAATTATATTATGCGACCCTCACCGTGCCACCGTTATCGGGCACAATCATCAAACCCATCTTAAAGGAATTGAGATGACGTCGCCGGATATCAGGGCCGGAGTGGCTTTGCTTATTGCAGCACTATCTGCTAAAGGAAAAAGCACTATCCATAACATCGAGCAAATCGACCGGGGATACCAAAAAATCGATGAGCGCCTGAGAAATCTTGGCGCACAAATCAAACGCATATCTTAATACACTGACAATTTGTCTATGAACTCTGATTGGCAGGTTATTTGTTAACAACCTGACCGATTGAACTGAAAATAATACCGTTATGAATAAATCATCTGAAGAAAAAAACACTTTAGATCAGGAGCAGAAGAAGACTCAGGAAGAGCAGGATAACAAGACTAAAAAGACTGAACCTGCTGAGAAGAAAGAAGAGCAGAACGACAAAAACAAGGAAGAAAAAAAACAAACGAAGTCAAAAAAAGACAGCTCGTCATCTAAAAAGACAAAAAAGCAGGATGCTGAAAAGATCAAAGAGCTGGAAGCAAAACTTGATGAACAGAAAGATAAATTTCTGAGGCTTTATGCCGAGTTTGAAAACTACAGGCGTCGCACCAGTAAAGAAAAGCTGGCATTAAGCCAAACCGCCTCAGAAAACCTGATCTCCAAGTTGCTACCGGTGATGGATGATTACGAGCGTGCTCAAAAGGCCTACAATGATAAAGAGGATCTTCAGGCATTTAAAGAAGGTATCGAGCTTATCGCCGATAAGTACTGGAAAATCCTTGCGCAGGAAGGTCTTGAAGTAATTGACTCGAACAACAAAGAATTTAATACCGACGAGCACGAAGCGATTACAAAAATCCCGGCCCCTTCAGAAGATCTGAAAGGGAAAGTGGTGGATACCACTGAAAAAGGATACAAGCTTAAAGACAAAGTTATTCGCTACGCAAAAGTGGTAGTTGGAAATTAAAAAAGAAAAGCACAGGTAATGGCACAAAGAGATTACTACGAAATATTAGGCGTGTCCAAAAATGCCAGTCAGGATGAGATCAAGAAAGCCTACCGCAAGATGGCTTTAAAGTATCACCCTGACCGGAATCCGGATGATAAAGATGCCGAAGCAAAGTTTAAGGAAGCTGCAGAAGCTTACGAGGTGTTGAGCAACCAGGAAAAGCGCCAGAAGTACGACCGCTTTGGCCATGAAGGCATGAAGAGCGGCTTTGGTGGCGGTGGCTTCGGTGGCGGCATGAGTATGGATGATATTTTCGAGCACTTCGGCGATATTTTTGGCGGTGGCTTCGGAAGTGCTTTCGGCGGAGGTTTTGGCGGAGGACAATCACGCCGGCGCCGAAGGGTAAACAGGGGCTCTGACCTGCGCATCAAAGTGAAGCTCACCCTCGAAGAAATAGCTAAAGGGGTTGAAAAGCGCATCAAGGTCAACAAGTATGTTTCGTGCAAAACCTGCAGCGGAACAGGCGCTAAAGATGGCTCCTCGTTCAGCACATGTCATACCTGCAATGGTAGCGGACAGGTGACCCGGGTTTCAAACACTTTCCTCGGGCAAATGCAAACCACTTCCACCTGCCCTACATGCGGCGGTGAAGGGCAAACCATCCACAACAAGTGTAACGTTTGTCATGGCAATGGCATTGTTAAAGACAACGAAGTAATTAGCATCGATATTCCGGCAGGCGTGGCGCAGGGCATGCAACTCTCGGTCAGTGGCAAAGGTAATGCAGCCGCCCGTGGTGGTGTCCCCGGCGATTTGATTGTATTGATTGAAGAAGAAAGCCATCCCCAGTTGCAACGCGACGGAAACAACCTCTTGTACGACCTGTATATCAGTATTCCTGAAGCAGCCTTGGGCACAAAAGCCGACATCCCAACCATTGAAAGCACGGCACGTATCAAAATAGACCCCGGAACACAAGGGGGAAAGGTGCTGCGGCTCAAAGGAAAAGGGCTGCCCGAAGTGAACGGCTACGCCCGTGGCGACTTGATGGTCAATGTAAATATCTGGACACCGAAGACCTTATCGGATGAAGAAAAGAAAATGTTAGAGAAGCTGGCTGAGTCAGATAATTTCAAACCCAATCCAACATCAAGGGACAAAAGTTTCTTTAACAGGATGAAGGAGTATTTCAGAAATTAACAATCAGAAAGCAACTATTTTATAAGAAAGGGTGTAATAAATGTGTAAACCACGATACTAAGTTTACAGATTTTACATCCTTTTTTTTATGTGCCTGAAAAAGGCCATGCCTGAAATTTTCCCTGCAATTCCTTTTAACGTTGGGATTAGGGATAAACTAAATGAAAGAATATTTACAGATAAATAAAACAGATGAAAAACATGGATTTTCTTGTTGCCCAAAACATCCACAAGGAGTTTATCAACCACAAAGCACTGGATGACGTAAGCATCAGCGTTCCTGAGCAAAGCATCTTCGGGCTGCTTGGCCCGAATGGTGCCGGAAAAACTACGCTCATCCGCATCATTAACCAGATTACAGCACCCGATAGTGGTAAGGTTTTTTTAAATGGTGAGCCGCTCAGCCCGCATCATATCTCTCAGATAGGCTACCTTCCTGAAGAAAGGGGCTTGTATCGAAAAATGAAGGTGGGCGAGCAAGCCCTTTACCTTGCTCAGCTAAAGAATGTTCCCAGGCGTGAAGCACAGGACCGTTTGAAAAAATGGTTTAAAAAATTTGACATTGATGCATGGTGGGATAAAAAAGTAGAAGAGCTTTCGAAAGGGATGCAGCAGAAAATCCAGTTTATCACCACCATCCTGCACCGCCCGAAGCTTCTGATATTCGACGAGCCTTTCAGCGGGTTCGACCCGATCAATGCCAATATCCTGAAAGAAGAGATCTTAAATCTTCGGGAGGAAGGCGCAACAGTCATCTTTTCTACGCACAATATGGAGTCGGTGGAGGTGCTCTGCGACCATATCGCGCTTATCAACAAATCACATAAAATCCTCGACGGAAAAGTAAAACAGATCAAACAGGAATACAGCACCAATACCTTTACTACCCGCCTTACCAACCTGAAAGGGTCGCTGAGGGTGGAACTGCACTCTGATTTCAAAGTAGAGCACATGGAGGAAAAGGATAATTTCCTTACGGCTAAAATCACCATCACCAACAATGCCAGCCCGAATGATTTGGTTAAAAACCTGATGCAAATCGGAGAGGTACATGCTTTCAACGAGGTGATCCCATCCATGAATGAAATATTTATCAGAAAAGTACAGGAAAACAATTAACAGCAACAACCATGAATAAGATATTATTAATCATACAGCGCGAATACCTTATCAGGGTAAAAAAGAGATCGTTTATCATCATGACTATCCTGGGCCCGATTTTGATGGCCTCACTGATGATTGTGCCGGTTTACCTGGCTCAGATGCAAAGTGGCGACACCAAGGATATCGCAATTATTGATGAATCGGGAATTTATGATAACACGTTTAGGGACAGCGAAAACTATAAATATTCCCAGCTTGATTTACCAATCGATGAAGCGAAGGATAAGCTCCCGGAGCTGGACTATTATGCCCTGCTCTATATTCCTGAAACCAAAGTTATCCTTCCTGAAAATGCCGTGGTATACTCTAACAATCAAATTACGCTGGAGGTAAAAAGCCACCTGAAGGGCTTGATGGAAAAACGCATTGAAGACCTCAAGCTCAAAGCCAGCGGCATCGACAAGGAAACCCTCATATCGACCCAGGCAAACATCAATTTGTCCACCATCAAACTCGACGAGAGCGGCGACGAGGAGAAGAGCTTTGCTGAGGTGGCCATGGCCGTAGGGTTCTTTAGTGCACTGGTCATCTACTTCTTCATCTTCATTTTTGGTGCGCAGGTGATGCGTGGTGTTATCGAAGAGAAAACCAACCGCATTGTCGAAGTCATCGTTTCTTCTGTAAAGCCTTTCCAGTTGATGATGGGGAAAATCCTCGGCATTGCCATGGTGGGTTTAACACAAATTCTGCTTTGGGTGATACTTACTTTTGGAATCTACACCGTATTTACTACCATCTACGCCGATACGCTGAACGTGAAAAACACGCAAGAATTGATGATGCAGCAGCAGGGCATATCGAGCGCAATGGGTGCCAGCCAGGAGCAGATTACCGAACAGGTATCAAACCCGCAGGTGGCCAAAGTCTTTGAAATCATCGGCTCCATCAATTTCGCACTTATCATCGGAAGTTTCCTTTTCTTCTTCCTTTTCGGATACCTGATGTACTCGGCACTCTTTGCTGCCATTGGATCGGCGGTGGATAATGAAACAGACACCCAGCAGTTTATGCTGCCGGTGACAGCACCTCTGATTCTGGCCATCATTGTGGCGCAGTTTGTGGTGCAAAACCCCGAAGGGCCATTGGCTTTCTGGTTCAGCATCATTCCGTTCACCTCCCCCATTGTGATGATGATAAGGATTCCGTTTGGCGTGCCGGTACTCGATATGGCTCTGGCAATGTTCTTGTTGGTGGCCGGATTCATATTCACTACATGGCTGGCCGGAAAGATCTACCGCACAGGCATTTTAATGTACGGAAAGAAAATCGATTACAAGGAACTGTGGAAATGGATACGCCACGGAAGCTGATTCAAAGGAAAACAGATAAATTTGCACCAAGACAAGAAGGTCAAACGCTATGAAAATATTAATCGTTGACGACGAACGAAGTATAAGGAACTCCTTAAGGGAAATCCTTGAATTTGAGAAGTACAAGGTGGAAGAGGCCGTAGACGGTGAAGAAGCCCTGGAGAAGATCAAAAACACCCTTTACGATCTAATCCTCTGCGACATCAAGATGCCTAAAAAGGATGGGATTGAGGTATTGGAGCAGGGACTGATGGTTACCGAAGCTCCCTTTATTATGATTTCCGGACACGGAAATATTGAAACCGCCGTGGACGCCCTCAAGAAAGGGGCTTATGACTACATCGAGAAACCACTCGACCTCAACCGCTTGCTGGTGACCGTGCGCAATGCCATGGAGAAAAAGGATTTGGTTAATGAGACGAAAATTCTGAAAAAGCGGGTCAGCAACAAGTACCAGATGGTGGGCGAGTCGGAGATGATTAACCAGGTGAGGGATATGATTAACAAGGTGGCTCCCACCGACGCCCGCGTCCTGATTACCGGCCCCAACGGTACGGGAAAAGAGCTGGTGGCGCGGCAGCTTCATGAAAAAAGCTCCCGCTCAAAGAGCCCGTTTATTGAAGTAAACTGCGCGGCTATTCCCGGAGAGCTGATCGAAAGTGAGCTTTTTGGTCATGAGAAAGGCTCGTTTACCAGTGCTATCAAGCAGCGCAAGGGCGATTTTGAGCAGGCCGACGGTGGCACCCTGTTCCTCGATGAAATTGGGGACATGAGCCTTTCGGCGCAAGCCAAAGTGTTAAGGGCGCTCGAAGAGAGCAAAATCACGAGGATTGGTGGCGACAAGGAAATTAAGGTGGATGTGCGTGTTATTGCGGCCACCAACAAAGACCTCAGGCAGGAAATTGAAAAGGGCAACTTCCGCGAAGACCTTTACCACCGGTTGTCGGTCATCCTGATAAAGGTTCCTGCACTGAAAAAACGTGCCGATGACATTCCTTTGCTGGCCAGCCATTTTATTACCGACATCAGTGCGGGAATGGGCAAGAAAACCCCGGAGTTTACCGAAGAAGCCCTTTCTGAGCTGAAGAACCTGCCCTGGACCGGAAACATCAGGGAGCTGCGAAATGTAGTGGAACGCCTGACCATCCTTTGTGATGAAAAAATTACAGGGAAAGACGTGAAGCAACTGGCGCAACCGCTTTAAACTGCAACGAAAAAAAATAGAGGTGTAAAGTTGATTACTTATAGATTCCCGCCCGAACGACAAAAGTCATTCAGTCGGGCGGGTCTCCTTCAGGCACTTTTTCCAGGCTTTAGTTTTAAATCATAACGGTGTGGGTAAGTGCCTTCAGTCGAAAAGACGCTTGTATGGGAAAAATCAGCAAAAGGGATGCGCTGACGCCATTGATTACAAATTACTGTGTCAGCGCATCCCTTTTGCTTCGTCTGACATATAAATCCCGTCATTTCGTACCGAGGCCTCCATTTGCTTTATGAGAAATTCTTCCTTTTGAGCTAAAAGAGAGGAATTAAGATGTTATTGAGCGTAATAGGCCGAGGGAGAAATCTATTGACTTTGGCTTATCATTCATATTTCTGAATAACCGGGCTAAAAACCACAAAATAATCTGTGAAAATCAGTTCAATCTGTATTATCAGTGTTCTGATATTTTAATTTTGGAATAGCGGCTTGTCCGGTTTAGGGATTCTCTATCTTTGTGATTCATATGAACACTGGCACACTTGCAGAAAGACTGGCGAAATATTTTGTTTCGGAATTGCCTCATCATCCAACCGATGATCAACGGGAGCTGATAGAGAAGCTCTCGTATTTTACCACAAGCACCAACAACGAGGAATTGTTCCTGCTCAAAGGCTATGCAGGCACAGGCAAAACCACACTGGTGAGCACCCTGATTAACATCCTGCCAAAGATCAGGAAAAAGTCTGTGTTGCTGGCACCCACAGGCCGGGCAGCCAAAGTACTGTCGGGATATTCGGGGAAAAGTGCTTTTACTATCCACAAAAAAATCTACCACCTCTATGCCCGTAAAGACGGGAGCATGAAGGTTACGCTTCAGAAGAACCTTCATAAAAACACCTTGTTTTTTGTTGATGAATCTTCGATGATTCCCGATGTCAATCGCGGCGAAAGCCGTTTTGGGCAGCGCAGCCTCCTCGACGACCTTCTCGAATATATCTACAGCAGTCCGGGATGCAAGGCGGTTTTGATTGGCGACACCGCCCAGCTTCCGCCGGTAGGGCTGGATATCAGTCCGGCCCTCGACCAGGAATTTTTGCGCACTTCCTACAGCCTCGACATTATTTCCGGGGAACTTACCCAGGTGGTACGCCAGGAAAAAGATTCCGGGATACTCAGCAATGCCACGCAGTTGCGCAACAAGCTCGAAGAGGAAGATTATGATTTTCCTTTCTTTAAAACGTCCTCTTTACCACAGATTTTCCGCATCGACGGCACACAGCTCGAAGAATCTCTGATGGATGCCTTTAATGGCCGGCCGGCCAACGAGTCGGTGGTCGTCACCCGCTCCAACAAAAGGGCCAACATCTATAACCAGGAAATCCGCAAGCGCATCCTGATGCGCCATGAGGAGCTGGAAGCCGGCGACTCGATGATGGTGGTGAAAAACAACTATTTCTGGTTGCCCGAAGAATCGAAAGCCGGGTTTATTGCCAATGGCGACATCCTCGAAATCCTCCGCATCAGGGGATTTGAGGAGATGTATGGTTTTCACTTTGCGGATGCGACGGTGCAACTCATCGACTATCCCGACGAAAAGGAGCTGGATGTAAAGCTGCTGCTCGACACGGTCACCTCCGAAAGCCCTTCGCTGACATACGACGAAAATCAGACACTTTTCCAGAATGTGATGGAAGATTATAAAGACATCAGCCAAAAGAAAAAGCGGATGGAGTTGCTGAAAGCAAACCCCTATTTCAACGCCTTGCAGGTGAAGTTTGCCTATGCCCTCACCTGCCATAAAACGCAGGGCGGACAGTGGGACCATGTTTTTGTGGAGCAAGGGTTCTTTAAAGATGACATGCTGAACAAAGATTTTCTCAGGTGGCTCTACACCGCAGTTACCCGCGCCAGCCATGAACTTTATCTTGTAAATTTCAAGAGAGAGTTTTATGAAGATGACGACAGTGTCATTTTCTATGATTAGTTTTATATCTTTATCAGGATAAAAATTACTTAGTTATGAGCTCAAATAAATCTAAAATAACCTTAATCACCTTTGTATCGATCACTCTTATTGTTGTGCTCATCGGATTTTCCGGTGTGCAATACGGCATCAGCAACATCAGAAAAAAGTATATTGAACAACACTTGGATTTAAACCAGCGCACGGCCCGCACCGTATCCAACCTACTGTCAGAGCAGATTGAAAAAGGGGCTGATATGGAAGCAGTGCTGGATATGTTTCAGAAGGCCATTGCCGGAAGCCACATTAACGAAGGTTATTTATGCATGTTTGATCAGAAAACGGCCAAACTGCTTTGCCACCCTAACACAGAAATGATTGGGGTGAAAGTGGATCAACCATCCTATCAATTTGAGAACCTTCTGGAAAATCAGCAGCAAATCCTGGGTGAAGTGGTACAGTCGAACAAAAATGAAGGGGGTATTCTCACACTTAAAGGTGAAAACCGTTCTGAAATCACTTATATGGTTCCGGTTAAAGGTACATCCTGGAAAGTGTCGGTACATGAAAACACCGCTAAGCTTGAAGCCAACCTCAGCAAGCTTCAAAACAGGGCACATATCGGCTTTATCATTCTGGCACTGATAACTTCGATACTTGCCACCATTGTTGCCCGCCGGGTGAGCGCTTCTTATGAAAGAAAGATTGAATCGCAGAATGAAGAGCTGGAGGAACAAAACGAAAAAATACAAGATCAAAAAGAAACGATAGAGGAGTATGCTTCAACGCTCGAAGACAAAGTAAAAGAAAGGACTGTTGAGTTGCAAAAAGCCAATGCTAAACTCAGGCACCTTGAAAAAGCCAAATCGGATTTCCTGGGAATTATCAGTCATGAATTAAGAACACCTCTCAATGGTATCATCGGCTTTACCGATATTCTGGAACATGAACTTCAAGGAACGGATCATTTCGAATCGGTACAAAACATCAAAATATCCGGGCAACGCTTAATGAATTTTTCGGAAACAGCACTCCTGATTACCGAGCTAACCTCACAAAACACAAAGCTTGATTTTGAAGAAAAATACATCCGCGATATTTTCAGGCAAACAAAAAAATCTTTTGACAAGCAACTCAAAGATAAAAACATTACGCTGCATCAAAATCATCCCGAACAAGCTGTTTTGCTATTAGTTGTGCCCGAACTGATACAACAATGCTTTCATAACATCCTGAAGAATGCTTTAAAATATACTCCTGAAGAGGGAGAAATTTTTGTTGACTGCTACAAAAAAAATAAAGACTTTATTTGTGATATCAGGGATACGGGCCCCGGCTTTTCGGATGAAGCGTTAAGTAAGCTTTTTGATTATTTCGGCGCAGATAAAGTCATGAACCACTCAGAAGGTTTTGGCCTTGGACTTGCCGCCGCCAATCTTATCATGGAAGCACATTCAGGTAAGATTGAGGTTAAAAATTGCGAAGACGAAAAAGGAGGTGCTGAAGTGAAGCTCATTTTTGATAATATTATAGAAAAATGAGTCGCCCGTATAGTTTTACTAAAGACCTGCAATACTATCGGTTTTGCTTGTATGGATTCCTGAAAAACCTGCGCTTTTTCGAACCTTTCCTGCTGCTTTTCTTTCTCGAAAATGACCTCTCCTATCTTGAAATCGGGATTCTGTACAGCACCCTCGAAATTGTAAGAAACCTCTCTGAAATCCCGGCAGGCTTTGTTTCCGACCTGCTTGGCCGCAGAAGAACGATGGTAGCTTCGTTTGGGCTTTACATCGTGTCGTTTATCCTTTTCTACTTCTCACATTCTTTTGCCATGTTTTTTCCGGTCATCATAGTTTTTGCCCTGGGAGATGCCTTCCGCACCGGCACGCACAAAGCCATGATTTTCTCTTACCTGAAAATAAAGGGCTGGCAAAACGAGAAAACCACGTACTATGGATTCACCCGCTCATGGTCGCAGGTAGGCTCGGCGGTGTCATCACTCTTTGCCGGAGCCATCATTTTTATGGATGGCAATTACCGGACGATATTTCTTTTCACCATTATTCCCTACATTCTGGATATGGTCAACATTGCCACCTACCCCTCAATGCTGGAAGGCGTATCGGGTAAACACAAAAACATCAAAGAATCGTTCAGATATGTGTGGCAAGGGTTCAGGCAATCGTTCAAAAGCCTGCTGATTGTAAAAACCCTGGCCAACACCTCATCGCACAGCGGATATTACAAGGCCGTCAAGGATTACCTTCAGCCACTGGTTAAAACCCTGACACTTTCTGTTCCGTTTCTTGCTGCTTACGACAAAGAACAGCGCGCAGCTATTTTTATCGGGGTCATTTACTTTGTGGTTTACATGATCACATCACAGGCTTCGAGGAATGCCGGACGGCTGAAAAACAAATTCAGCCATATCAGTCTGCCCCTGAACGTAACTATGATAGTTGGATTTGCCCTGGGAGCCGCCGGTGGTATCTTTTATGAGAGTGGAATTGTTTGGGCAGCGGTGTTGCTGTTTCTGGGAATCTTTATCATGGAAAACCTGCGCAAGCCTATTGGGATGGACTACGTTTCGGAGAAACTCGACGAAGACTCGATGGCCACTGCCCTTTCGGTCGAATCGCAAAGCAAATCGCTAATCGCTGCATTGCTCGCGCCTGCCCTGGGATATTTTGCCGACAGCTTCGGAATTGGCTATGGATTGGCCGCCACTTCCGGCATCCTGCTCCTGCTTGCTCCCTTTATCCTTGCCGGGAAAAAAGAGAATTGAGTTGTAAAAAATAGTTTTGTTAATAATTTCTTTACGAAAGTATAAATAATTGTGAAATAGGGTATTAAGCCAAACATGGCAATAGATCTTCCGTTAAATTAGGGAGTGAAATTAATTAAGGAGGATTTATGAATGCTAAAGCGATTATATTAACGACAATTACCGCAATTCTGAGTTTACTGGCAACGGCCCAGAACGGTTTGGTGGCGCATTGGAGTTTTGACAACATGAGTGGGGATACCATTTTTGATTTTTCGGGGAATGATTACCACGGCAACAACTACGGAGCTGTAATCATTGATGGAAAAGTGGGGGAGGCACTGGCATTTGATGGATTAAATGATTATGCCCGCATCACTGAGAATGGGTCGGCACCACCTGAAGTTCTGAGAAGTTTGGGTAAAGGTTCTATTTCACTCTGGTTTAAGGTGGATGTTATTCCAACGGATTATGGCATTGCACCGATGTTCTTTTATGGTGCAGAAGAAATGTGTGATTTTTTTGATGCAGCAAACCAGGGAATGATCATAGAACTCGGTCACAGCCCGATATTTCCGGGTTCAGAAGAGTTGTTCTTTACGATGTGGAAGAACGGTTGCACTTATCCTTCATTCTGTTTCGATTCTAATTTCCCGATTCCCGAAGGAGAATGGGTTCACTTTGTAGCCGTAGTGGGCGAAGATTTTAATACCGGATACCTGAATGGCTATGAAATGACCAACCGGTTTTACAACTTTGGTAATTCTGAGGAATCTCAGTTTTTTGAAGATGCTGTGGTTCACGAGGCACTGTGGTTTGGGAAAGGGCACTGGGACGAAACCGTACAATATTTTGACGGGGCTATCGACGAGGTAAGGATTTACGATCGGCCTCTTACCAGCCAGGAAGTGGAAGAGCTCTACAGTGATACGGCTATGATTACATCAGTGAATTCTTTGCCAAAGCCTTCCAGTATCAAAGTCCACCCAAATCCGGCAAGCAATACTATTTATTTTGATGTATCCGGTTCGCAAGAGCAGCCCGAATCAATTGAATTAATAGGCCCGGGTGGGCAAATGGTATTGAAACAGCAAGTTTCGGGGAGTTCAGGGAAAATTTCATTGGCCGGAATGACCAATGGACTCTATATTCTCAAAATCTACTTCGACAAGGGCGTTATACGTAAAAAAGTATTGATAAACAATTAGTGACGTACTGAAAAGTCCGCTTTTCTTAACCATTTACCAGTTTTGAGTTTGTCATATTGTGAATTGAGATTTATTGTTTAGATTGTGCTTGTCCACGTTAGGTATTAACCTATGATTATTCTGTTTGATAGCGTGGTATTCTTGAAGGCAGCCTGGTCAGCAGTTCGTAGTTCATACTGTTGTTCATATCGCTGAACGAACTGACTGTGATGGTCTTTTCTCCCTGTTCGCCTATTAATACCACTTCATCGTGTACTTTCACTTCCGGTAAATCTGTTACATCTACAACCATCATGTTCATGTTAACGGCCCCTACCACCGGAACACGTTTTCCGTTGATGAGCACATGCCCCATATTGCTCAGGTTTCTGCTAAACCCATAACCGTAACCAACGGGAACAGTGGCTATTTTGCTGTCGCGGTTGGTAATATAACTGGCACCATAGCTAACATACTCATTTTCTTTTACCCGGTTAACGCTCATTACTTTGCTTTTCCACGATAAGACCCTTTTTAGTGGATCTTTTAGTGACTTCCCGTTTTCAAGGTGCAGCATCTTTGTTTCGTTATCGGGCCAAAATCCATAATTCGATATGCCCACACGTACCAGATCCATCGAGGACTCAGGAAAGTTTAGCACCCCTGCAGAGCATGCAAGATGGCGGTATCCCGGTTTCAAACCTGATTGCATAAAGTTACCGCATAGTTTTTTGAATGTGCTGATTTGTTGCCTGATACGGGGAAAGTTGCCCAGGTTTTCTGCTCCTGCAAGGTGCGAGCACAAGCCTTCCAAAACAAGGTTTTCAGAATTGGACTTTAGTGTTTCCATTACCCAGGGCAACTGGTCGTTACAAAAACCAGTGCGGTGCATCCCGGTTTCCAGCTCCACATGTATCCTTGCAGGCTTGGAGGTCTTTTTGCTTATCTCAACCACCTTTTCAAGCCTTTCGGGGGTGAAAACAAAAAACGAAATGTCGTTCTCAATAGCCCATTCAAGATAATCATCATCAACAAAACCCATGATCATGATGTGGCACGTTTCCTCTTTGACTTTGATGGCCCGCCGGGCTTCTTCCACACTGAAGACGGAAAAATGATCCACGCCGCATTCTTCGATCATTGGCAACAGGTCTTCAATACCATGGCCGTAGGCATTAGCCTTGATGACCATAGAGAATTTAGCTCCCGGGCCAGCCTTTTCTTTCATAAACCTGATGTTGTTGTTTAACGCACTTTTGTTTAATTCGATGTAGGATGTAAAAAGCATTTTCTGTAAAAGTTTTATAATGTTAAAGTTCTCATGACTCTTTCGGAAAAAACCATGCTTCAAAAGTGGCAGCACACTTTTTTCAGGCTCTGCTCAATCCTGTTAAAGAAAAAGGCAGCTCAAACCAGCGCCACATCGGTATGGATTTCGAGCAAGGCTGTTCCGTTATGCGACAGTACTTTTCTCATAGCTTCGCTCAGCTCTTTCTTATCGGTGACTTTAACACCCAGGGCCCCGCAACTGTTGGCGTATCCTGAAAAATCAGGATTGCCCAGGCCGGTGGCAAACACATCCAGCTCACCTGAACGCTGCTCTTTCGATATCTTGCCAAGCTCATTGTTGTTGAGCAGGATGAGCTTGATGTTCATCCCGTATTTTACGGAGGTGGTAAGCTCGGCCATATACTGGGCAAAGCCCCCGTCGCCGGCCACTGCCACTATCTGCTTGTTCCCTTTGGTTGCGGCCCAGGCGCCCATGGCCGCCGGAAAAGCAAAGCCAATAGAGCCCAGGTAACCCGACATCAAAAACTGCTGGTCTTTACTCTCGAAATAACGCCCCAACGAATAGGCATTATTCCCCACATCCACGCATACAACCGCATTAGCATCAATCAGATCCGACAAATGGCTAAATACCGTCACGGAATTGATGCCTTTACCGCGGTCTTCGGCCAGCCTCTTATCTTTTTCTTGATGCCAGATTTCCCAGCGCTGTTTTATTTCAGGCCGCTGGTCTGTAGTGGTCACCTGATCCTTGAGTGCTTCTCTGAAAAGTTTCATGGTGGCAGACAACTCCCCCCACACCGGGGCATCAATTTTATGAAACTTACTCAATGCCAAGGGATCCATATCGACCTGGATAGTGGGCTTTTTGGGTGTGATGCCGGTATGGTTGCTGAAAGACGCCCCCAACACAATGAGCAGGTCGCTTTCGTTCATAAACCACGAAGCGATAGGCGTGCCGCTGCGCCCGAGGACCCCACCGGCCAGCGGATGGTGATCGGAGATAAGGCCTTTGCCTTTGAAAGTGGTAAGCACCGGAGCGTTCAGTGTTTCAGCAAAAGCGATAATATCTTTCATATGGAATCGTGCCCCGTGGCCTACGATCACCACCGGCCTTTTTGCTTCTTTGATTAGCCCCAGCGCTTTGTTAAAGCTTCCTTCGGATGGGGAAATGGCATGAGCGCCCAGCCTGCCTTCAGGGGTCTGGGCTTGCTCATTGCCGGCAGGCAGCTCCTGTATCTCGTCAGGGAAAGTCAGGTGTGAAACATCGCGGTTAATAAGGGCATGTTTAATGGCGAGGGTCGCAAGTTCGGCATGCTGGCTGTCGCGCTGGATACGGTGATTGAATCCGGCTACCGTATTAAAAGCCCTCACCAGGTCCACTTCCTGGAAATTTCCTGTGCCCACGACCTGTGTAGCCACTTGTCCGGTCAGAGCCAGCAAGGGAGCCCGGTCGACTTTCGCATCCCACATGCCGGTAAACATGTTGGTAGCCCCGGGGCCGGCAATGGAAAAACAGGCTGCCGGTTTACCCGTAAGTTTCCCATAAGCGCTGGCGGCAAAAGCACCCGCGCCCTCATGACGGATGCCGATATACTTCAGCTTATCTTCTTTCTGTGCCCTCCTGAGGGCATCGGCCATTCCGAGGTTCGAGTGTCCCACCATTCCGAAAACAGTATCCACACCCCAATTAGCCATCGTTTTCACCATGACATCTGAAAGTGTTGTCTCATGTGGTTTCTCTTCTTCTATCCCAATGTAAACGCCATCTTCTCTTTCTTCCACAGGGTAAGTATCCACACCATCATCAAAACCCGGTGCTTTCCCGGTACAGGGGTGGTAATCCCAGCCGTGCCACGGGCAGCGCAGGATGCCGTTCTCAATGCTTCCCTCGCCAAGCGGGCCTCCCTGGTGCGGGCAATGGTTGTCGAGGGCGCATATCTTCCCTTCGTAATGTGACAGGGCTATTTGCTTTTTGCCGGCTGTTACGGTCATTACACGGCCGGCGGCCAATTCAGATTTGTTTTCGAGTACTTTTATCCAGTTCATAGGCTTCATATTACAAATATTTTGAAAATTAATTAAATAGCCAGTGTGTAAAGCATAAACAGACCCAAAATGGCGAACAGCACCGAAATGCTGACCTTCATTTTGTCTTCGGGCACCTTGCTTTGCAGTTTAGCACCAATCTGACCGCCAATGATCACGCCGGGCCCTGTAAAAATAATAAGGTTCAATACTTGCTCAAATGTTTCGGGCCCCTGATTGAGGAAAGCTACAAAATGTCCGGCAGATGCTATAAACACGGTAATGACCACTACAAAAATGGAAGTCCCCACTGCTACCGGTGGCGGCACTTTACAACGGGCCACCAGGTGGTATTCCTGCAACTCGGCCAGCCCTACTGATATCATGCCCAAAAAGCCTCCTCCGATGGCTGCAAACGATCGGCCCATATTTTTGTTGCACACCGTGTAGTGGTACACATTGCCCTTGCCATCGGTAAGCTCGCTTTCGTAGGTTTTATAAAATTCATGCTGCCTTTCTTTTTCCTTTTTCTCGCGTTCTTCCTTGCGCCATGAATTGTAAAGCTGAAAGCCGATAAAAACCAATCCCACCGCAAAAACAGCTTTAAGGATAACCGGAGGGACTGCTTCGCTGTAGACAGCCCCCAGTATGGCAAAGGGAACGGAAAAAATCAACAGGTTGATGGCCAGCTTATAATCGACCAGCCGGGATCGCATGTAGGCGATGGCCCCTGATGTAAACCCAAAAAATTCGGTGGCCAGGGCCGTTCCTATTGCAACCGTGGGGTCGAGCCGCAAAGCCAGGATAAACAGTGGCGAAAAAAATACCGCCCCGCCCACACCGCTCGACATGGCGATTGTGGCTATCAGAATCGACAAGGGAAACAAGTACCAGAATTCAAGCGCGAGTTCCATAACCTATAATTTTTGATGTAGATATCCGTTAGCGGCTTCCTGGATAAAACTTTGAATCATTTGATTGTCAGTTTTCAGATTTTGCCCAGTGAGGCGGTTGAGGGTTAAAACAGATCCTTTCCATGCCCCGTTGGTTATCCACTGTCCATCAGAAAGCCCTGCTAATTTTTTATAGTCTATCTCTGTTCCGGAAGCATATCCGGCAAGGTAGAAATAGGATTGTCCAGCCATGCTGTCTTCCATAGCCAGGCCAAAACCAATACCGAAGCCAGGGCTTACCTGCGCATACACTCCCGTGTCGAAGTGGTGGGGCCAGATACGTATCTCACTTTCAGCCTGTAAAAACCCCAGGAAATGGAGGCAGGCTTCATTGGCAAGCTGACGGAAATAGCTCCATTTTTGGATACCACTCTCATTGATGTCGTTTGAAGCTATGCGCCCTATTTTGTAATCGGGGATTTCAAAATGCAGTTCCCGGAATATTTTTTCCGCCGGAAGCCCTACCGACTGTGGATAAACTGAAACGTCCTGTTCGATTTCCTGCATGGTTTTGTTGAAAACCGAAATAGTGTCCTTTATGCCGAGATGCTGATCCATCCATTCAAAATGCATGGCTCTGACATTCAACGCAAGAAAGATTTTTTGCTGCTTGTGTTCCACCCAGCGGCCCGTAAGTTTGCCCGATACCGGATCGAAATAAAGATTGGTGTGGCTGTCGTCTTCTTTTTCGGGCAGAAAAGCCCTGTTGGTCTTGGCAAGCACCTGGCTGAGCCAGTGTACCTGCCGGTCTGTCTTATTGTATTCCTGCATAGTTAATTCCTGTTAATTGGTGTATTGAATAATCGATAGTTGAAAGATCGTCTGCGTTAAACTGCGTAACGGATGAATAACCACAGGCTCTTGCAATGACCTTCATAAGCTCGTTGCTGGCATCAAAAAAGTTGTGCAGTTGCTTTGCCGAATTTTGTACGATGATGCGGTTCCTGAGGTTTTCTTTTTGTGTGGCAATCCCCACCGGGCAATTGTTGGTGTGGCAGGCCCTCATGCCGAGGCAGCCGATAGCCTGCAGGGCCGCGTTAGATACTGCGATGGCATCGGCCCCCAACATCAGTGCTTTAGCAAAGTCATCAGCCACACGGAGGCCACCGGTAACAATGAGTGTGACATCACCGGCCTCTTTCTTATCGAGATGTTTCCGTGCCCTGGCAAGTGCCGGGATCGTGGGCACGTTGATGTTGTTACGCAGGATGGAGGGCGCGGCTCCTGTTCCGCCGCCACGGCCATCGAGTATAATGTAATCGGCAGAAGCTTCGAGGGCAAAATCAATATCGGCTTCTAGGTGGCTTGCCGCGATTTTAAACCCCACGGGAATCCCTCCGGTTTCTTCCCTGACCCGGTCGGCCAGCTCTTTGAAATCGGCAGGGGTATTCAAGTCGGGGAAAGCAGCCGGCGAAATGGCGGCCTGTCCTTCTTCCAATCCCCTGACAGAAGCTATCTCGCCGGTGACCTTGTGCCCGGGAAGGTGCCCGCCGGTGCCGGTTTTTGCTCCCTGACCTCCCTTGAAGTGGAAGGCCTGTACTTTTCTGACCTTGTCCCACGAAAAACCAAACTTCCCGGACGCCAACTCATAAAAGTAACGTGAATTGCTTTGCTGTTCTTCAGGCAACATACCCCCTTCGCCACTGGCAATGCCGGTACCGGCCATTTCAGCGCCTTTAGCAAGGGCTATCTTGGCTTCGCGCGATAAGGCCCCGAAGCTCATGTCCGACACAAAAACAGGCATGTCGAGCACTAAAGGTTTTTGGGCGCGAGGGCCGATCACCACCTTAGTATCCACCTTGTCGTTGTCCATCAAAGGTTTCCGCGACAGTTGCGCCGGCAGAAACTGAATCTGCTCCCACTTCGGAAGGGTGTTTCTGTCCACTCCCATTGCCTCGGTAGAGCCGTGGTGGCCGACATTCTTCAGCCCGTTACGGGCCAACTCCTGGATATATCCGGTAAAAGGCTCGGTATCCTCGGGGTGCGTATCGGCATACTGACCCATATACGCATCGCGATCGAAGGGCTGCGGGTGCTCCTCGGCAAATGCCTCCACTTCATCGGCATCTACCAGCACCTGGTCGTTCTCCACTTTAGCATAAAACTTTTGCAGGGCCTCCTCGTTGTTGTATTCCGAAACGCCGCTATCATAGCGGTAATCCCAGAAATGCACCCCGCAGATGAGGTTATCACCTTCGATGTGGCCATCGGCAAGCAGGGCGCCGCGGTGCAGGCAACGGCCATACAGCACCGAAATGTTCTCATCGTAGCGTATCACCACTAAATCAACATCTTTGCAGATAGCATGGGCCGGGGCACGGTCTTGCAGTTCCGAAAACTTTAGAATGGGTATTAAATTCATGGTTCCAATTTTAGATTTGTTTTTATTTCAATTTCGGACAAAAGGGTTTTGTGCACCGGGCATTTGTTCGCTATTTCGAGCAGTTTTTGGCGTTGTTTGTCATCCAACTCCCCAATCAACTCTATTTCCCTTGAAAACTGATCGATACGGCTGCTTTCGTCGTTTTCGCATTTAGCGCAATCTTCTCCATGCACTTTGTTATGGTCGATGTGCACATTGACCTCATCAAGTTTCCATTTCTTACGGTCGGCATAAATCCTGATGGTCATGGCTGTGCAGGTAGCCAGGCCTGATGAGACGAGATCGTAAGGGGTTGGGCCAAAATTGTTTCCTCCGTATTTTTCGGGTTCATCCCCGGTCAAAAAATGATCGCCGGCCTTAATGGCGGTGGTAAACTTGTTTTCTTCAGTGAGGCTGGCCACCACCTGCCTCTTAGTCTGCGGCCTGGCAGGCTCCTTAAAGTCGATATACCTTTTGGCCCAGTGGGCAATCACATTACCAATGTAGCGCGAATCACCGCCATCAGAAAGCAGGTGGTCGGCCCCATCAAGAGAAACAAAGCTTTTGGGGTGGCGCGCCGCCTGGAATATTTTTGCAGCATTCTCTATTTCCACCACCCTGTCTTGTGGCGAGTGGGACACAAGAATGGCTTTGCGGAGGTTTTTCAGCACATCATCCATGTTGACCGCTTTCAGGTCATCAAGAAATTGTTTTTTGATTTTGAAAGGCCTTCCACCGATGTTTACTTCTGCCATGCCCTTTTCTTCAATATCTTCAAGGCTTGAAGAAAGTAGTTTGGAAACATGCATCGGGTCGGAGGGGGCACCGATAGTGGCTACGGCATCTACCGTTTTCATGGAGTGGGCCGCATATAAAACCGCAGCACCGCCCAGCGAATGGCCGATAAGTAGTGAGGGTGCCATGAAATTTTCTTCGAGAAAGCTGGCTGCGGATTTCAGGTCATCGATATTGCTTGAAAAATTGGTGTCGGAAAAGTCCCCTTCACTGTCGCCCAAGCCCGTAAAATCAAAGCGCATGATACCAAACCCTGCTCCGGTAATGGCCCTGCTTATATTACGTACCGCCGAAAGGTTTTTTGTGCAGGTAAAGCAGTGTGCAAACAGTGCAAAACCGCCCGGTTTTCGGTCGGCAGGCAGCTCTATCCGGGCATTCAGTTCAATGCCTTCTTTGTTGGTAAATGTAACTTTCTGACTTTTCATTGGGTTCTTATTTTTGATAATTCCACATCGTGTTAAACTTATTTTCAGCACATTTCAGGCATGAACCGGCAAACGTCCTTCGGCTACCTGCGAAAAATACCTTTCAATATTTTGTATTCCCTGGTTAATGAGTGGACAGTAAGCCTTGAAAAAAGCCGTTTGTTCCTGTTCTGAGGATGGGTTTTCACGTTTCCAGTTTTCAAGAACTGCATCGCCGTCATAATCAACAAAACTGAACCTTACCGAAAAATCATCCTCAGGCAAGAGTAAACTGTTGCCCGGTAACAGGGCCGTATGTTCAACCTCTATCAAATGTTCGCATAAATTAGCGCAGTTGGTTAAACCTATTGTTTTCAGTTCCTCAGCATACTCGTTAAAATCAACATAAAGATAAAAACCCCCATAAGGCACTGTGGCTTTCACACCGTGTATATTGTTTAATAAACCAGCAGCAATTCGTCCGATTGTTGCATGAATGCGTGCCGTATCCGTCATATATTTTTCAACCGCCTCAATCCTGCTGAATCCTGCCAAAGCTGCATATTGAATGGGGGCGGCCACACATGAGTAGGTAGAGCCAGCCACAATCAACACATCCTTGATCAGCTTCTCATTATCCGGGAAAACACCTATCCCGAGCCGATACCCCCCGGCAGAGCGGTCTTTCGACAGCCCCCCGGTTACGATAGTGCCTTCGGGAAAGATTTTTCCCATGCTGATGAATTTGCTGAAATCGAAAGAAGTCCGCGCATAGATTTCATCGGCTATTACTATGATGTTGTGTTTCCGGCAAATGGTGGCCAGGGCTTTTAGCTCATCTTCTGTGTAAACGGCACCTGTGGGATTGTTGGGGTTGTTCAGGATGAGAATATGCTGATCGTGGCTCGAATTGTTTGCTGCTTTTTCGAGAAGGGCCGGGGTCAGTTTAAAATGGCTGTCTTCGTGCAACCTGATGGGCTGTACCTGCTTTTTCAGGATAAGAGCCTGTGGAAGATAGCTGACCCACGATGGGGTGGGTATCAATACGTCCCCTTCCGTAACACTCAAAATAATACTGATTATTTCTTTGCTTCCCGGGCTGATGATTACCTGGCGGGCCTGGCTCTGCAGCTTGAAAACATCATTGTAGTAATCTGAAACAGCCTTCCTTAATTCGGCAATGCCCGCCGTGGGCAGGTAGCTGTGCTTATTCGCATTATCTCTGAGCGCATTGATGATTTCAGCAGGAGGCGAAAATGGCGACTGTCCGAAAGCAAAATGATGATAAGGTCGGTGGCAGCCTATCTTCGAGCATTTTTCACGATATTTTTTTATCTGGTCGTTGATACGCAGGTTGGCCGGAATGGCGATGCTATCGAGATGATGCTCGAGTTTTATTTCCATTTTTTTTCTCTTGTTGAATAAATTAAAAATCATAAGCCCCAGAGTGAATTAACAAACCATTTACGGTGGTCGTAATAATTTTTGATTATCCTGAAACCTGCTTCAGTTGCATGTTCCGATATCATCTGTTCATCATATTTCTGTGAAATTTCCACGAAAATGGTTTCATTTTCGGCAAACGAAATAGACATATCGAGTTTTTCTAAACGAACAGCCTGTTCTTTTTTACTTACTAAAAAACTTTTTGCGGCCCCGCTGTTTTGGTCATATTTTTCTTTGTGAACGAAATTGGCAGTGTTAAAATCAGCCTCCAATTCTTCATTGATGCGTGTAAGCAGGTTGAGGTTAAAGGCTGCAGTAAGGCCCTGAGGGTCGTTGTAGGCTTTTAGTATTATTTCCGGATCTTTTTTTAAATCAAAGCCAATGAGTAGTTTATCCCCTTCATTTAATACTTTACGCACTTGTTGTAAAAAGTTTACGGACTGCCCATAAGTAAAATTCCCAATGTTTGATCCGAGGAAAAGGGCAATCTTAGGTTTTGATCCGTTTAACCCTGATATTAAGTGAAAATAATCGCCCGTAAGCCCCTCAATCTTTAATTGTGGCAACTCCGATGCCAGTTGCTGTTGAAGTTGCATAATTGCCTGATGCGAAATATCAATGGGGATGTACCTGAAATCCATTCCCTGGTGAAGCAATGCTTTTAATAGTATTTTTGTTTTCAAACCATCACCGGCCCCCAGTTCAATGATTTCAAATTCACCGGCATCCGAAATGAAATCCCGGCAGATAGTATTTTTTTGTTCAGAAAATATTTCAAGCTCACAGTCGGTGAGGTAATATTCATCCATTCGCATGATCGCCTCAAAAATTTCGCTGCCTTTTTGATCATACAGGTACTTTGACTGAAGATATTTTGGGGAAGACGAAAGCCCCCTCCGGACCTCTTCAGCAAATTCTGTTGTGGTTAATGTAGCATTTTCCATTTGTATTGAGTTCGTTTTTGAACCGCTGTTTTTATTGAGAAAAAGTGTTCTATTTATGAATAGTTTATAAAACTAATTAATTTTTTCTGTTTAACACATTCTACCCGGATAATTCATGAAGTATCGCTGTCTTCTCCTGTTAAGCTTAACCCAAAGGCTAACTATCTGCAAGTTCTTTTTTGACTTCCGGTAACTTGCTTTCATTTGACAAATGTTTTGGCTTTAGCAGGATGCGCAAGGATTGGTCGTAGGTAAAATAATTCCAAGTCCAGTTCAGGAAAATGAGCATCCGGTTTTTCACGCCCATGATGGTGAATAAATGAACCAGCGACCACAGCACCCAAGCTGCAAAGCCTTTGATTTTTCCTACAGGCAAATCAGCCACGGCGAGGTTACGGCCTATGGTAGCCAGCGAACCCTTATCCCTATATTCAAAGTCTTCCTCTTTTTCGCCACTATTGGCTTTTACCAGGTTTTTTGCCAATTGCTTCGCTTGCTGTAATGCCGCTTGAGCAACCTGCGGGTGGCCATTGGGATATTTGGGGGTTTCCATCAGGCTGATATCGCCGATAGCAAAAATGTTCGTGTGGCTTCTGATCCTGTTTTGTCGATCCACCAGGATGCGTCCGCCCCGGCCATATGCTTCCTGTGGCAGGCCCAGCACTGCATTTGCTGTAACGCCCGCCGACCAGATCAGGGTTTTTGACGAAACTGAGCTGCCATCAGACAACCTCACACAAGAACCATCGTGGTGTTCTACCCGGGTTTTCAGGTGAACTTCAACGCCCAATTTCTGGAGGTACTTCAGTGCGCTTGCCGATGCTCGTTCCGATAAGGCTGCCAGCACCCTTGGAGCAGCTTCATAAATGGCAATGCGCATTTTCGAAAGATCCAGTTCCGGGTATTCTTTCGGGAAGATGTATTTGCGCATTTCAGCCAAAGCCCCGGCGAGCTCCACACCCGTTGGGCCTCCACCAACAATGGCAATGTTCATGTATTGTTCTGCTTTTTTCGGATCTGTTTCCAGCAGAGCCTGCTCGAAATGTTCGAGAATGCTGTTGCGGATAAGGATGGCATCGGAAGCGGACTTCATCGACAAGGCATTGTTTTCCATTTCTTTCTGGCCGAAAAAGTTGGTTTTTGCGCCCATAGCCAGCACAAAGTAATCATATTTCAGCCGCCCTATGCTGGTAACAACCTCATTGGCCCCTGCATCCACACGCTCTATTTCTGCAATGCGGAAATGTACATCGCCGGCATTTTGCAGCACTTTCCTTAACGGGAAGGAGATAGCACTGGGCTCAAGCCCGGCAGTGGCCACCTGGTAGAGCAGTGGCTGAAACTGGTGAAAGTTGTTCTTGTCCAGTAAAATAATCTGAAACCCTTTCCCCAGTAATTTCCGGGTCAGTTTCAACCCGGCAAAACCTGCGCCGGCAATTACTACCCTTTTCTTATTTGTGCCTGGTATATTTGGTATTGCATTCATATTCTCCATAAAACATTCTGATTGTTATTACGAATCAATTTTTTTATTTGAGGAATTTCTTCCTGTAACCCATTTGGATTGTATAAACTCTTCCCGCATAAACAAGACTATGTTTAGTCTTCACTTTCTAATGCTTCCAGGATATCCGCCACATTCGACCGCTTTTTGTAATCGGGGTTAAACTGACGCCAGGTAATGGTCCCGCTTTGGTCTATCACATAAGTGGCCGGTATGGGCAGTCGCTGGCTCTCATCAGAATGTGTTTTTTTCAGTTTTGCCCCCAAGAGGGTGTTGTAAGTTATTAAGGTAGCTTTAGAGGGCTTAAAAGTGACATCATAGGCGTCTGAAATTTTGTAGCCTTCATCGTACAGCAAGGTAAATTCCGCGCCCGTTTTCTTCTCCATCTTGCCCAGGTATTCCGGCTTTTCGGGGGATATTGCAATGACTTTGGCCCCTTTTTCCTCTATAAGCTTCAGGCTGTCTTGTATTTTGCTCAGGTGCTTGTTACAAACCGGGCACCAAAACCCGCGGTAAAAAATTAATACCACCGGCCCTTGTTTTAGGGCTGCTTCAAGTGAAAATGTATTGTTGTTGGCATCGAGGGCGCTAAAAACAGGGGCTCTTGTGCCCACGGAAAGGCCCTCGGCTTCTTTGGCCGAACGGTAGTCTTGTGCTTTCATATCTGATATATTTAAGGTGAAAATAATGGCAAGGATGAGCCCTTGGATGGCTTTGCTTTTTCTGCTGTTTCTATTCATGCTTGTTGTTTTTTGTCGTTTCAAAATGACCAATCACCCTATTAGTGTTTGTTTTTCGAAAACCTGACAAAACGAACAGCATTTTTTTGGGACAGGCTGTTTAATGGGGCGTATGGGGGCACATATTTTGAGATCTAAACCACAAACCCAAAGGCAGGATCAAAAACATAATCATCACAAATCATTATTTATTGGAATAATATGGACTTTAATTCCAAATTATTCCATATTTTTGAGCTATGATTACAAGAAAAGCATCAGCATTACTTAAACAACTGGCAGGCTATTTCAAAGTTGTGGCCGTTATAGGGCCCCGTCAATCCGGGAAAACAACGTTGGTAAAGGCAGTCTTTGGTGATAAAGCTTATGTTAACCTGGAGACAGCCACCAATCTCAGTTTTGCATTTGATGATCCGATAGGGTTTCTGGAGCAATATCCGTCAGGGGCGGTAATTGATGAAGCACAAAAAGCACCTCATTTGTTTTCATATTTACAGGAAATTGTTGATCGGCCAGTAAAACCAGGCATGTTCATACTCACGGGATCGAATAATTTCCCGCTCAACAAGAACATATCACAATCCTTGGCCGGACGGGTAGGCTATCTGAATTTATTGCCATTCAGTTACAACGAAATTGAAATACACCACAAAGATTTTGACGAAACTGATTTTATGGTGAATGGGTTTTATCCGCCTATTTACGACCAAAAAATCCCTTTTCATTTGTGGTACCCAAATTATATCAAAAGTTATATTGAACGGGATGTCAGGCAGATTAAAAACATCAGCAACCTCATTTTTTTTGAAAAATTTATGCAATTGCTGGCCGGACGGACAGCACAGGAAGTCAATTACAACTCCCTTTCTGTTGAACTCGGAGTGGATGTGAAAACAGTCCAATCCTGGGTAGCCGTGCTGGAGCAGAGTTTTGTTGTTTTCTTGTTAAAGCCTTACCACAAAAATTTTAAGAAAACAATAGTAAAACGGCCTAAACTGTATTTCTATGATCCCGGAGTGGTATGCTCCTTACTTGGAATCACTTCAAAGGAAACCCTGAACATGCACCCCCTTAAAGGTGCCGTTTTTGAAACGATGGTAGTTTCGGAGTTTATTAAATTACAGCAACAAAAAATCAGTTCCCCTAAATTCTATTTTTGGCGTGATAAAACCGGAAGGGAGATTGATTTAATCATAGAAAAACAGCGATCTACATACCCCTGTGAAATAAAATCCGGTAAAACAATCCAAAAAGATTTTTTCAAGAACCTACAGTATTGGAATAAGTTAAGCGGTTCGGAAAAAGCTGTGATTATTTATCCGGGTGCCCAGGAGCAAAAAAGGAGCAACGGTATCGAAATTCTCAACTGGCAGCATATTGACAGGCTGTTTGCTGATGTGGATTAAAAGCATAGACGAGTAAATCATTCGTCCACCACTCCAGCCCACCGGACATAGCTATACAAAATGAGATTATAATTTGTTTTTAACATGATATCTGTAGAGTTTAAAAAAGCTTTCAAACCACTGATTTTACATAGTCTATTCAGCGGGCAATTGATAAATACCAGCAAATTCAGCGCAAGCGAAGCAAAGGACTGATACTGAACGGAGGTTGTTCTATCGCGAATTCCTTGTAAACGGCCACTGGAATTCCAAGGTCGGCGAGATAGACCTGAATGTTGTGGGGCAACTTTAGCAATTCGGTTTTCATGGCCGCCAATGTCATCACAATATCCGGATTGAAGATGGATGAGCCAGTGTTTTTGTCAAACCCCACCGGAATATCGAGGGAAATTTTGGTGCAATTCAAGTTGTTTGCTTTCTTTACGGAGTCAAGTAAATTATCGGCGAGGGGCAGTCTTTGCGAAAACCCCAGGTACGCATCGACAAAAATATCGGGTTGTTCGTTAGTGAATTCCTTTGCCCCAAAAGTTTCAGCCCTTTCCTTTTGTAACCCAGGTAATGGTTTCAGGTTATTATCGGGGATGTCTAAGAACAGCTTGTAGCCCCACGCAGCCAAACGGCGTGCGGCTACCAGTCCTCCGCCGCCATTGTTGCCTTTGCCAACTCCAATCACCACATTACAGGGCTTTGGTTTTATATGTGTTACGAGGACAGCCAACTGTAAACCGGCATTCTCCATCATCAGCTCAATCGGGAGCTGGTAGTTTGAAACCGCGAGGTAATCCATTTCCTGAAAACGCTGAATAGAAAGGTGGTTTTTGCCGGTTTTATAATCTGGGATAATCATAAATCAATATTTATATCCTGACACTTCCTCTTCATCCGCCTGCACATCCAGGGCCAACACCATGCGGTTGACGAAATTGAAATAGGCCACCACCAGGGTAGCATCAAGAATGGCTTTATCGCTGAGGCCAATATTTTTAAGACGGTTTGTTTCATGCGCTTCCTTAAAATCACCGGGTTTGTCAGTCAGCATTTGGGCAAAGCGGCAAAGGGCTTTTTGCCTTTTATCGATAAGCTCATTGTAAATTTCCAGCAGCCTGCCGTCAGCTTCGTTATGTTCTATAACCTGAATACGTGCCATATAAATGTGGTTTGATCTGAAAGCCAATTAGTTTTGCTCCAGGTTTTTAATTTTTGCTAAGGTTTCTTTTTTAAGTTCAGATAAGTCTGCAGAACTTTCATTCGGTTTATTGGAATGTCTTAATGCCTGGTCCATGAACCTGGATTGTTTTTCATAGTTAGAACACGCACTGCACATAGCCTTGTGTGCCTTCAACTGTATTTTTTGCTTCAATGTAAGCCTGAAATAAATTTTCTTCTCTATCAGCTCAGTGGCTTTCAGGCATGAAAGAAATAATAGATGCATTAATTTTTTCATCGCAACTTAGTTTTGGAACCAGTTTTTTTCAAGACAATCCCTCAGGTTTAACTTTGCCCTGTGCATAATCTGCCAAAAGTTAGTAGGGCTGATATCCAATTCCTGACAAATTTCCTCTCCTTTTTTGTTCATCAGGTATTTAAATTTTACGCACGAGGACCATTTCACGGGCAGCGCATCCAAACATTTTTTAAGGACATTTTGAAAACCGGCATCATCCAGCAAATTTGGATCTTCATTGCCCCAGGGCATGGGCTTTTGATTTTGGAGCCAACTATTACTGCCATCAAAAAAATCAGCTAATGTTGAAGTGTCGGCAGGTAGGGGTGTTTTGGCTTTTTTCCGGTAAACCTCAATGATTTTATATTTAAGTATGGAAAATAGCCATGTTTTAGGAGTGCTCTCGCCCCTGAAAGCCTGTATTTTTTCGGCTGCTGTAACAAAGGTATCCTGAACGATATCCCTGGCAAGTTCCTCATCAGAAAGTCTGTGGAAAGCAAACCTGAACATGTCAGAAGTGTAGCTTTCAACCCATTCAGAAATATTGTGTTTTTGTTTACCCATAAAAGTTTGACAAGGTTTTAGATTCCGGCAGATTGTGAGTCCAAAATTAAAATTATTTCAGAACAAGTTAAAAAGTTGCTGAGCACAAACATCTTTGGTTTTTCTGACATTCTTTTCAGAGAGGTGAAGCAGAAGAATACGGCTTTATAAACAAACAAAAAAAGAGGGTTAATCCTTTTTCCTGATAAGCACCACGGCGTAAGCCGAAACGCCTTCACCACGACCTTCGAAGCCCATCTTTTCGGTGGTGGTGGCTTTTATGGATATCTGCGAAGCCTCGCACATCATTTTCCCTGCCAGCACATTCTGCATTTTCCTGATATGCGGAGCAATCTTTGGTTGCTGAATAGCCAGGGTCGCATCCACATTTCCAATCTCCCACTTTTCTTCCTGCAGCATCCTGATAACGCGCGTTAATAAACGCGTGCTGTCAATGCCTTTAAAAAGCGGATCTGAATCCGGGAAATGCTTGCCAATATCCCCCATATTAGCAGCTCCCAACAAGGCATCGCAAATGGCATGAATCAAGACATCTGCATCTGAGTGCCCCTGGCATCCTTTCTCAAAATCAATTTCTACACCTCCTAATATGAGGGGGCGGCCTTCTGCTAAAGCATGCACATCGTAGCCCATTCCAACTCTGAAATCCATAGTTTTTTATTTTGGATAAAAATACAAAAACCACGAAAAGGCACTTCAACCCTTTCGTGGTTCATAAAATTTTAGAGAATATCGTTCCTACATTCCTGTAAAAGCATCAAAATCGAAATACAGGCTAAACCTCAAAGTGTTGTCTAACGGGCTCTGAACTCCTGTTGGGATAAGATAGGAGAAATCAAGGGCAAAAACATTGTACTTCAGCCCGGCACCCATGGTTACGTAGTTTCTGTTTCCTTTGGTTTCATCTTCATAGAAATATCCGGCGCGCAGCGCAAAGGTTTCATCATACCAGTATTCCGTACCGAAAGCAAAGTTAATCTCCCTGAGCTCCTCGTTAAATCCACCCGGAGCGTCGTAAAACGACTGGAAAATCCCAGTGATAACAGAAACATCGTTGTCCATACCACTTTGTATTTCGCCCGGGTTATCCGGGTCCATGATTGGTGGTGTTGGTACCAGCAGCTTGTTCACATCGAGTGCAAAGGTAATTTCGTTATAGCCGTCCAGTTCCATTTTCAAAGCCGGGCCCAAACGAAGGTTGGTTGGTATAAAATCCTGCTGCACATCGGTGGTATAAGATATTTTAGCACCGATATTTGAAATATTTGCTCCGAAAGAGAAAACACCATCGGTAGACCCTAAATCAACTTCATTCTGGTAATACATTCCGATATCGGCGGCGATCGATGTTCCCGCACGAGTTTCCGCACCACCAGCGTTTTGCCCCAGTGTAAGGTTAGAGTAGATAAACCTTCCGGCTACAGCCAAAGAAAGATTGTCAGAAAGTTTTCTGGAATAGGTCGCATCCAAAGCAAACTCATTAGGCTGATATTCTCCAAGAGAGTTTCCGCTTTGGTCGGTAAATTCTATATTACCCAGCGAGAAATATCTTAAAGAAGCTGCGATGGTTTGGATATCATCCAGTTTCCTGTAAAACACAGCGTTTGAAAGTCCGATGTCGTCGACCAGCTCACGCAGCCATGGACTATAACCGATAGATACACCCATCTCATCATCAATAAAAGCGTACTTTGCAGGATTCCAGAACATAGAGTTCGCATCAGGAGATGTGGCCACGCCAACGTCGCCCATCGCCCCTCCCCTGGCATCAGGAGAAATCATAAGAAACGGCACTCCGGTTGTAATGGTATTGATATCATTGTTGTTGTCTTGTGCAAAACCCTGCATTGCACCTAAGGATAAGATGCTCAGAAATAAAGCTTTTACGACTTCTTTTGTCTTCCTCATTGATATTTTCTTTTGTGATTGTTTTAAAACTCGCGCAAAACTAATGATTTGTTACGATAGAAAAACTAACGCAACTGTTTTTCTATTATTGTTTGTCTCTTCTGATTGTTGAAATTTTATTACGCCACAGCATCTAATCGAGCTTAATCAACTTGCCTCCGGTGCGGTTAACCAGGTCGTTTTTCCCTATTATCAGGATGTTGTAGATGTACACTCCTTTATCTGCCCGGTTTCCTGAATTGTCATTTCCATCCCAGTAAATGGGTGGCAGCAGGTACCCATCCGACTGTAAGTCGAAAGGCCCTAAGCGCCGGATAAGCCTTCCACTGATATCATGAATCTGGATACTGACCGTCACCCGTTCATTAAACAGGTTGTGCTCCAGATAAATCTCTGTGGATTCGGAAAACGGATTAGGCACACCTCTCATGCTTGTAATTGCAGGCGTGATATCATCCGACACATAGAATTCGATGGATTTCTGAGAGCTGTTGTTGTGCACATCCCAGGCTGTGACCGTGAGCTTGTGTAAACCGACTTCCAGGTTATTGAACGGGTAGTTGACCGTACCGCTCTTGTAACTGTCGAGGCCGGCAGAATAAAAATCGTTCAGCACAAAAAGCTTGTTGATGTCATCGTCGATCATCGCCAGCAAGTCGTGGCCAATCCCGTTTCCAACGGTATTTAATCCGCTTTCATCATATAAATCGGCGATCAGCATCGGCGATTGGTTAACCACATCCCCGTTCTCAAACTCCCTATCGTTCATAAACAAGGTGATTTCCGGCCCCGCCTCATCATTACCTGTGCTTTCAGAAGTTCCGCCAACAATTACTTCATTGTAGTAGCCAGTAGCATCTGTCGATTCTGAAGCGGCATAATAAGAAAGCTTTCCGTTCGCATAATCATAATCGATATCCTTCGGGACAACGAAGGTAAAACTGAATTCCCCATTAGAGACGGTAGCCTTCCCTTTGTACAGAATATTGTTTTGGAGTTCGAAGGAGGTCTCATACGAGCCCGGATCATTACCAAGGGTTTGGGCAGTGTATTCCTTATCGTAAACCACCGGGAAAATTTCTCCGTTAAACTGACTCAGCTTCGCTCCGCTGGTGCTTTGAATCTGCCCCTCGATAGTAACTTGCTTCAGTGCTTTTAAAGTATCGACGTTACTACTATTGATATCTACCCCATTAATCGTATTGGTCACCACCTTGTTTCCAGGATAAGCCAGCTTGAGGGCCGGGTCGCCAAGGAGGACGAACTGATATAGTTTCCCGTTGTTAGGCGTTTTGGAGGCAATCACTAAATCGCCAAGTCGCGGATAATCTCCGTTTTCATCCCTTTCGAAAGCCTTTTTAAAAACCCTGACATTCAGAATGCTGTTGGTATGCGAAAATGCCAGTCTTGTAGTGGTAAGCATCGCGATGCTGCCCCCACCGGGGTTTCGTAGCACTTTCTCTCCGGCTGAAACGATATGCGGATTATCGAAACGGCTAAACTCACAGGTGGCTGTAATAAACAAAGGCAAGGCATCGTAATTCGACCATCCCTCAATATCGGAGACACCAATAATCCGTTCATGAGCCAGCGACACCTCCCCGCCATGACCAGTGTAATTCATGATGAAAACCCCATTTTCCATCCGTGCCTTTATCGCATCGTTAACCGCCGGGTAGCGTTGCCCGCCGGGAGTGGACTCCTGGCGGTAGGCATCCAGAAAAATCTTATGAAGATTGTACTGATGATATCCGGTATCGACGATAGCGGCCAGCCGCTCAGCCTGCTGGAGATGCACGTTGTTGTCTTCATCATCAGCAATAATACATATTTCGTTACGCCATGAGCCAAACGACTCGGGGTTGGAAGCGTAGTGAATAATTTTGTCTACGAGGTTTTCAGCCTGCTGAAGGTTCTCAACAGGGAAGCGCCCCACACCGATATCGAGAAACCCGATAAGGTTATCCCCTTCAGGCGACTGGAGCCCTTCAGCCTCATCCATTAAAGCAAAATAATCGTCGGTAACATACGTATTGGAGATATTCAATGACTCGTAAGATGGGAATGAGGGCACAAAGTTGGTGTTATTCTCCACCCGGTCGTGAAAATCATAGGAGCTGTTCCCGAACATCAACAGGTATTTCGGACGCTTCCCCTCATCGGAAGTGTGATATACATTTCGCACAAAGTCACGTATCCCTGTGATATCCTGACCTCCTGAAGAAAATTCATTGTAGATAAGCTCCGGATAAGCGATATAATATGACATGTTATCCTGTTGCTGGTGAAACTCAGCAATCCGTTGTGCCTGCTCAGTAAAATCAGGATGGGCAATAATCAGGTAATCAACATTCTTCACGGCGTGCAGGTTCTGGTTTTCAACCTTTGAAACAAATTCAGGCTGCTTCAGGTCGCTGCGATCAAAAGCGATATACTGATAAATCTGATCGGCCGGTCTCACAAATTCAGCGGCACTGCCCTGAACGGAATAATCCACCACTGCCGGAGCTATCGGATTGCTCACATCCCAAATCTGCATATCCTGGTTATGACCCTCAATACGATACTTTACGATTTTATCTGCTCCCCTGGATTCAGCATCGCGAAAAGCCAATTGATTTCCGTTGAAAACAAGGTTGCACCTGGCCGATAACTCCACGTAGTTTAACCAGGCAAGTGAAGAACTGGAGGGAACATCATATTCCAACCTGATTTCGTAATCGTTGCCCTGTTCATCAAACTTATCGCGATGGTTATTTTGAAAAGCATACTGGTAATCTTCAGGATCCAGCCCAAGCACCCGGTGGTGATAGACTTTCTCACCATTGACATAAACATTAACATCAGAGGTGATGGTGGATTTTAAGGCAATGTCTGTTTGCAGATATAGCCTGGAGCCTTCAACAATACTCTCGAAGGTAAATTCCGGAACAGTAAACGAAGGCCGACCCAAATCGAGCCGCTCGCCAAACCATTCGCGTCCCGACTCTATGAGGCTGTGTTTGTTATTTTCGTAGAGCTGGTAGTTATCATAAGTGGTTACTACCTCATCTGGCTGCTGCGATGACTGCTGCAAGGTACCGGGCTCCAGTGCTGTCCCCTGGTCGGGAGTAAAGAAATAGTAAGAGTAATCGGAAAAATAATTGTATTTGTGATTAAACTTAAACTGCAAAGAGCTATACTCCCACTCCACTGTTCCTTTTCCGTAAAACAGAATGTAATCGCCGTTATCGAAACTGCCATCGTCGTTATCGTAAATAATAACCGGGTTTTCGGTCAGATCGCGCGGCCTTTCAGTGCTGTTCATCTCAGGAAGGAGAAGCCCGGTATTTCCAAAAACACCCACTTTGTTTAAATCAAGGTTATCGACATCCACACCCCAGTTTTTGAGCCTGGAGTAGGTGAGTTTATACATCCCATCCTCATTGAGTTTGAATTTATACCAATTGCCCTGGCGCAAAACGCTGTTTTCCTTAAAGGGAGCCTCTTCTGCACTCTTCCCGGAAACAGCATACTCAAAATTGAGGCTAAAAGAGGTAAGCTTTTGCAGGCCGGATGCTGATTTCTGCAAAGGCTTGAAGCGCAAAACCAATTTTTTGTTTCCGCGCTGTGTAACATGATGATAAGAAAAATCCACCTTGGCGGGAATGTCGAGCGGATCGAGTAAGGTTTTAGCCTCAGTTTCCAGTGGTTTGAAAGTTTGATTCTCAAGGATGACCTGGCTGACCTCAAGGTTATCAGGAATATCAATCACCTTCTCATAGTAAGGAACAACTGCAAAGGCTTCATGATAAACGGCATCATCAAAACTCAGCCTTTCGAAACTGACGGAATCTCCGATATTGACTGTTTCAACAGGATTCCATTGTATTTCGTGATGAACCTGTTGGGCTTTTACCGCAGAAAATATCCAAACTAAAGCTATTACTAATCCTAATCTTTTTATCATCTCAATTCTCTTCCCTGTGTTAATACTTCTCTAAGCAATCATCTGTTTTTTACTAACGAATCAGAAGCAGTTTCCGTGTATCTTCAGCAACTAAACCTTCGGGAGTGCTCACTTTAATGGTATAAATGTAAACACCCTTTTTCAGGAAGGTTCCTGTTGAAGTGCTGCCATCCCAGTAAATGGGGTCGATCTTATTGGCATTTCCCGAATACTGCTGATGTGCTTCATAGTGCACCCGCTGTCCGTAAACATCAAACAACTCGAGCTCGACGGTGAGATCGGTGTTTTTCTGATTGTGCTCAAATGTAAAATAAGTCCCTTCCACCACCGGATTTGGATGGTTGCCGGCTCGTTGAATTTCAAGTTTATCTTTGGAAACCACCTTGAAATCAAGCTCTGCTGTGGCACTGTTGTTGTATACGTCCCACGCCTTGATGTAAAGGGTATGGTCACCCTCTTCCACATTAAAAAAAGGAAACTGCACGGTTCCGCTTTTATAGGTGTTCAGATCTGCCTCATAATAATCGTTCAGTACTTTTACGTCCTCGGTATTATCGATATAAGCTACCAGGTCGTGCCCGATTCCATTTCCAACGGTGTTCACTCCGCTCTCATCGGTTATCCTGGCAAAGAGCACCGGGTTAGGGCCCGTCAGGCCTCCTTCCCTGAAATCAGGGGCATTGATAAAAAGTTCGATCTCCGGACCATTATCATCTGAGGCTACCGCCTCATCAAAGCCCCCCACCATCACCTGGTTGTTGAGTCCGTGGGCATCGGTGCCGTCACCGGCAGCATAAAGCGACACTTTTCCGCGGCCAAAATGGTAATCAATATCTTTGGGCACCACAAAACTGAACTCAAAGGCACCGTTTATCACATCAGCTTTCCCTTTGTATAAAATACTGTTGAGCACCTCAAAGTCGGTTGGGTATGACGACGGATCGTTTCCGAGGGTCGTCACCACTTCCTTTTTATCGTAAATAGTAGGATATACAATTCCGTTAAAATCGGGGAGGATATTTCCTGCTGCGTCGCTAACTACTCCCTTCATGGTCACTTCCGAGAGTGCCTTCAGCGTATCGGAATGGTCAGCAACCAGCTCCCCGTTAATGTGCGTGATGCTTGCATTTTTCTCGGGGTAAGCCATCTGCAGGGCCGGGTCGCCGAGCAGAATAAATTTTCTTCCGTTGTCTCCTCCGCCGTTGTCTCTCTTTGCCAGGCGAATCAAGTCGCCCATTCTTGGTGTTTTACCGTCTACCTGACGTAGCGCATAGTTGTAAAAGCTCCTGTTCAGGTTATAATTTGGGTTTCCGTAGGTTGCCCTGGTTGTTGTAAACAGTGCAATACCACCACCGTTCGGGTGAGTAAATACCCGCTCGCCTGCCGACACACGCTCAGGATCGTCGAAGCGCGAAAACTCGCAGGTGGCCGTAACAAATACCGGCAGCCGGTCGTAGTTCGACCAGTTTTCGATGTCTGCAATGCCCAGCACGCGTTCAAGCGCCCAGCCCACCTCGCCACCGTGACCCGTGTAGTTCACAATCAACGCTCCTTCCTGAACCCGGGTGTTGATGCTTTCGTTGACTGACGGATATCGTTGACCTCCCGGGGTACTTTCCTGCTGATAGGCATCAAACATGATTTTCACGAGGTTGTATTCCGGGTGATTCCTGTTGACGTATTCCGACAGGTTCAGCGCATCATTCAGGTGAGCATTCCCGTCTTCATCATCACCAATAAAAGTGATAATATTCCTCCAGGGGCCAAGAACGACATCGGAATTGCTTCCGTAATGGATTATTTTTTCCACAGCATTTGTAGCTTGTTCAGGAGTAGATACCGGCAAACGGCCCAGACCAATATCGACCATATCGTTCACAAAATTACCTTCACCATCATCGAGGTAACCAAAAAAATCATCAGTAGCATAAGACGTTACAGGATGGAGGGAGTTGGGCGTTTCATAGGTCGGGATAATATTTGAATTTTTATTGATGATATCCTTGTAATCAAAAGAACCATCACCAAAAAACAGCGCATACTGAAGTCCGTTTTCGGGCTCCGAGCGGTCGTAAAGCATTTTCAGAAAATCCCTTATTGCTGATATGTCCTGCATTCCGGATGAAAACTCGTTATATATTTCTTGCTGATTAACCACCTTCACTTTCAAGCTGCTGTTTTCGCGGTGGAAGTCTGCCAACCTGTGCGCCTGTTCAAGAAACATTTCTGGTGTAATAATCACATAATTGATATCGCTGTCAAGCCCGTGCAAATCCTGATTGTTTACTCTGCCAACAGGAATGGGTTCTAAAAACGATGATCCATCGAAGGCTGCAAATGTCTTAAGCTCTTGCCCTTCGGCTTTGAAAGCTTTGTATCCATTATCCGTGGTGACGGGGTACTGCCGGATATTGAAAATATCGCTCACATCCCATACCGTAAGGTTTCCCTGATGTTGCACCCTGTATTCCACAATATTATCGTCCAGTGATTGCTTACTCCTGAAAATCGCCTGTCCGTTCAGCAGTTTCAGCCGTCGTTTAAGATTGAGCGTAAAATAATCGAGCCACCCAATGGATGAGGAATTCACCTGGTTGTAGGCAAAATTCACAGAAAAAGAAGATCCATTAAGCCCGAATGTAAAATCTTTATACTGTTCTTGTGCGTACTTGCTGTTGGTAGAGGTACTTATGCTTGGAACAGTTACGGTTTCAAAATGCGAACCGATGTTGACCGAAAATGTAGAGGTCTGCGTAGATCGCGCCACCACGCGACTATACATAAACCCCTCACTACCGGCAATCAAATCCGGAATATCATATTCAAATGAATGCTCTGCTTCTAAATCGAACTTCTCTCCCACGAACCTTCTTCCTGAGTTGATAATGCTGTGCAAATCATTTTCATGATGTATCAGATAGTCGTAACTTTCGATTACCTGTGTGGCATTCCCGGCTGGCGGCTGTAATGTTTCAATCCGTTTTCCTGCCTGGCTGCCTGTGGTGATAAAGTAGTAATTGGTGTCGGCATAGGTGTGCACTGTGTGGTAATATTGTCCCGTACCATCTTCATAGTGCCATTCATCAGGTGATTCAGCATAAAAAAGAATGTAATCATCATTATTTATTGTTCCATCGCCACTATCAAAAACTTTAACAGGAATTTCAGGAAGATCACCGGGGCGTGGGGTATCCACAGGCTCAGGCAGCATGCCGCTTCCATAGCCATGCACTCTTATTTTTTGTGCATCGATATTCCCGGTAAGGCCCAAATTACGCAAGTCGTTAAAAGTCATTATAAACACTCCTGTGGTGTCCACCCCAATTTTATACCAGGCTCCATTGGCAAGCTGTGAAGAACTTACGTAAGATTTTTTTGTGTGTCCCGATTCAAGGCCTTGTGCTTCCAGAACATTAACCCGGTAATCAGATAACCTGAAGAAAGCCTCACCGTCATCACTTTTTCTGAAAGGAAGGAACGCGAAATACCCCACAGGCTTTTTGCGCTGAAACATCACGCCATAATCAAAATGGTATTTGTATTCAAGGTCGTACTTTCTGAGTTGTGCACTAACCTCTTCTGAGCATCTTTTTTCTTTAAGAACATCAAGAGTGGCAATCAGATCGGTATTACCAACCTGCATATCAAAATTTTGGCGGACTTCAGAGAGGCCCTGATAGTTGTCGGACGGAACTCCTTCCGCGAAAGCGGGTATTTCTTCATCCGAAAAGACCCAATCCACAGATCCTCTGTATTCCTTCTGGGCAAAAACAGAGGACACCACAAAGGCCAGGGAAATCACAATGAAAAGTAAATGACGTTTGATCATAACAAGAAACCTTTGTTTCATAACAAACCGCAGCAAAAAACGTTTGTGATATAAACACAGCACGTTAGCTGACGATGAGAAAATAACGCAAATCCTCGGCTCTTATTGTTGAAACCAACCTGAGGCCGGACATAATAATTTGTTAATTTGCGCGTATTACACCCGGGAAACAAATGTAGTGAATCATCCAAGGGGAAGCATCCGTCAGTGTAAAAATATGTAATAAGCTTGACGGCTTCTGGTTTACTAAGAAGTGTTTTTATTGAAGGAGGACATTGTATAAATTAGTTATCAATGAAAAATTTTAAACCAGGGATTTTTATTCTGAGTATCATTATGCCCTTCTTGTCAGTCGGACAAGATCATACTTTCTCTCAGTTTTACTCGAGCCCAATGTTTTTAAACCCTTCCCTTGCCGGTAATACTGAATGCGCGCGCCTTTCGCTGAACTACAGGAACGAATGGCCATCTATTCCTGCGGCCTTTAACACTTACCAGGTTGTTTATGACCAGTCGTTACCCTCGATATCAAGCGGCTATGGAGTGATGGTCTTTAGGGACGCGCAGTCTGACAATGCTTTTAACCGCACGCATGTGGCAGCAGCATACTCTTATCAGGTCAAAGTATCCGAAAACTTTATTATGAATTGGGGATTGCAAGCCTCCTATATCGAAAACAGTATTAAGTGGAACCGTTTGATATTTCCTGATCAAATCAATACCGACGGAAGTATCAGCCCTACCACCAACGAAATACCTCCCGAAAATAACCAGGTGCGTATGGCTGATTTCAGCTATGGCTTTTCGTTCGACTGGAAACAAAAGTATTATGGCGGCATGGCTGTTCACCACATGAACGAACCCATGAATTCTTTTTACGAAAATGAGCTCAGTTTACTCAAAAGGAAATATACGTTTCATGCCGGGGCTGTTTTTCAAAACGACCCTGCGATATATGCGAAAAAATCGATTTTCATTTCGCCCAATTTAATGTATCAGCAGCAAGGAAACTTCAGGCAATTAAATGCCGGTGTGTACGTTACTTTGAAACCCATTGTAGCCGGGGCATGGTTCAGGCACAATTTTGATAATCCGGATGCTGCGATAATTTTATTAGGTTTGCAGCACGAGAATTTTAAGGTAGGATACAGCTATGATTATTCACTGTCGGGGCTTGCCGGAACACTTGGCGCAGCACACGAGGTGACTTTATCCTACAATTTTTGTATTTATGTAGAAAAAAGAAGGAAAGTTCGTGCAATAAAATGCCCGGAGTTTTAGTTATTAGTTAAATTTGAAAAAAAATTTGGAACCAGATGCGAGCATATAGAAGTTTATTTTTGATTGCTGTACTTGCACTCCTTTTCGCTTCATGTAACAACAAAGACGTTTCCCGCACCACAGGGTGGGAATACAACAGTGCCGAAAACGGAGGATTTACTAAAGTTGATTACAAGGAGCAGACCACAGGGCCCGGCCTTGTGCTGATTCAGGGAGGTACTTTTGTTATGGGTGCCACCTTGCCCGACCCCCTCAGGAGTTATGACAACGAGCCAAGAAGGGTGACCGTACAGACTTTCTACATGGACCAGACCGAGGTTAGAAACATCGATTACGTGGAATACCTTTACTGGTTAAGCCGTGTGTTTGGCACCGATGATCCTCTTTATCAAGAAGCTCTCCCAGACACCATGGTTTGGCGCGACCGCCTTGCATATAACGAGCCGCTCTCTGACCTTTATCTTCGCCACCCTGCATTCCAAAACTATCCTGTTGTGGGGGTTTCTTGGGTTCAGGCCAACGACTACTGCGTGTGGAGAAGCGACCGCGTAAATGAAGGGATATTGGTGGAAAAGGGATTACTGGAATGGAACCTTGAAGAGGCCGCTCCCGACCAGGGCAAGTATCCTTTCTCAACAGAAGCATATCTTTCAGGAGCATACAAAGACATGGTAAACTCAGGCTTGCCTAACCTTAATCCGAATGCCGGTGAAGGGGAGCAAACAAGAAATGTAAGGATGGAAGACGGTATTCTTCTTCCTAACTACCGCCTGCCCACCGAAGCCGAATGGGAATACGCCGCGTTAGCTCAAATCGGAAATACGGTTGAGGAGCGCGTTTATCAACGGAAGTTTTATCCATGGAATGGAAATTTTGTAAGAAACGATGACAAAAGATATTATGGTGCGATGATGGCAAACTTCAAGCGTTCAAGAGGTGACTACGCCGGTGTGGCTAACAACCTTAACGATGGTGCCGTCATCACTGAAGAAGTTGGATCGTACTGGCCAAATGACTTCGGATTGTACAACATGGCAGGAAACGTAGCCGAGTGGGTGCGCGATGTTTATCGCCCGCTTTCCCACCAGGACGTGTCAGACCTGCAGCCTTTCAGGGGTAATGTATTCACTGAAACAGTCATTGATCCAAACACTAACAAGCCTGAGCTCGACAGAATGGGGCACTACAAAGAAGAGCCCATCGAGAACGTTCAGCGCAGCAATTATCAGCAAGCTGACAACATCAACTACAAAGATGGTGATGCAGGCTCGCTGAGCAGTTTCTCTTTTATCGACGAACAAGGACAACCTCAAAATGGTAAAGGTCAAGGGAACACATCTTCAACTGAGGTAATGTATAAGGATAACCGTTCGCTGATTTCTGATAAAACCAGGGTTTATAAGGGTGGATCATGGAAAGACCCCGCTTTCTACCTGAACCCCAGCGTCAGAAGATACCACAAGGAATCAATGGCAACCGACTACATTGGTTTCCGCTGCGCTATGACGCGCGTTGGCGGTGCCGTTCCGCGTAAATAAACCTATGAAGACATATACAAAACTGCATTCCGTTTGCCGGTTTGCAGTTTTTTTTATTTTTACTAACTATTTTTCCGATAAAATAACAGGCAATACCGGCCGATGAGTTACTTCATCCGCACTGTTTTTAATCCGGGTATTGTCAAAAATCCTGAAACCAATGAAAGTTGAAGAACTGTATCAACTTTTCCTGAAGCACAGAAAAATCACCACAGACTCCCGGCATGTAGAAAAGGATTCGCTTTTCTTTGCTCTCTCGGGTGAAAACTTCGACGGAAATGCATTTGCGGATGATGCTCTGAGCAAAGGGGCTGCATACGCAGTAATTGATAATTCAGATTACAAAAAGGATGAGCGATACATCGTGGTCAGCAACAGTCTGAAATCGCTACAGGCTTTGGCGAAATATCACCGCGAACAACTCGACATCCCGGTATTAGGTATTACGGGCAGCAACGGAAAAACCACTACCAAAGAACTTGTGATGGCTGTGCTTAAATCGAAGTACAGGATTTATGGTACGCAAGGGAATCTGAATAACCACATCGGCGTGCCGCTTACTTTACTCAACATCTCTGACAAGGATGAAATTGCTGTGGTGGAAATGGGTGCCAATCACTTGGGTGAGATTGGTTTTCTCTGCGAAATAGCCCAACCCGGATATGGTATCATCACCAATGTAGGGAAAGCTCACCTCGAAGGGTTTGGCTCTTACGAAGGCGTGAAAAAGACAAAGAAGCAGCTTTACGACTTTGTGGCTAAAGTAGAAGGGAAAATCATACTCAACGGCGAAGATGTAAACCTGGTGATGATGGCCGGGGATATCAGCCGCATTACCTATGGTTTTCTAAACCCAAAAGTTCATATCCAGGTGAAGGATATCAAACTGAACCCCTTTTTGCAATTGATTTGGTCTCCTGTCAATAGCGAAAAAGAATACCAGGTGAATACACACCTTCCCGGAAAATTTCACTGGTCTAATGTGATGAATGCTGTATCAGCAGGACTTCTTTTTGGAGTGGAGCCCAAACTCATCAACCAGGCTGTAGCGTCTTACATCCCCTCAAATAACAGATCGCAATTTGTTGAAACCAGCGACAACCTTTTATTTTTGGATGCTTACAATGCCAACCCCAGCAGCATGCAGGCAGCTATGGAATATTTTTTTGAAATAGATAAACCCAATAAAATAATGATTGTTGGCGAGATGCTTGAGCTGGGAGAATCATCCCGCGAAGAGCACCAAAGATTATTATCCTTACTCAAAGAAAACCAAAACCTGCTGGATGATGTCTTGCTGGTGGGGATGTCATTCGAGGGACTGGATCACCCGCAATTCAAGCATTTTTCAACGACGGAAAAACTTATGGAATACATCAGGCAAAACAAACCAAAAAACAAAACCATATTTTTAAAAGGCTCGCGCGGTAATCGGCTAGAATCGTTGACAAAGTATCTTTAATGATGAAAAAGTATCGTGTCATCGGGCTGATGTCAGGAACTTCGCTTGACGGTTTGGATATTGCCTTTTGCGAATTCTCTGAAAAGAAAGGCCAATGGAAGTACAGGATTCTGCATGCTACCACTTTCAATTATCCCGCCGAATGGAAGCAAAGGTTATCCGACGCCATGAAAGCAGATGCGCTTACCCTGGCCGAGCTCGACAAAGACCTCGGGTTATTGATCGGGGAAGTGCTTAAAATATTCATTAAAAAAATCAACCAAAGCCCTGATTTTATTGCTTCGCACGGACATACGATATTCCACAACCCCGCATCATTTTACACCACCCAAATCGGGAATGGCGAATGTATTGCTGCAAGGCTTGGCATCCCTGTAATCAACGATTTCAGAAGTATCGACGTGGCCAAAGGCGGACAAGGGGCTCCCTTGGTGCCTATTGGCGATAAGCTGCTGTTTTCCGGTTTTGATTTCTGCCTGAACCTCGGGGGTATCGCAAATATTTCCTTCGACACCGCTGAGTTTAGGAGAGTGGCTTTTGATATTGCCCCATGTAACATGGCGTTGAACTATCTTGCTGCAAAGCAGGAACTGGAATTTGATGAGGAGGGAGAAATTGCGGCCTCCGGAGAAATCAACCTCGAGCTACTCGAAAAGCTTAACGGACTGGAATATTACTGGCAAACAGGAAACAAAAGCCTGGGGCGTGAGTGGTTCGAAAAACACTTTTTGCCACTCATCGAGGGCGCCGCAATCAGCAACCGCGACAAAATGGCTACAGTAACAGAGCACATCGCTCTTCAAATAGCAAAAGTTACAGCCAAAAACCCGAGGAAAAATATCCTCATAACAGGAGGTGGAGCGTATAACACCTACCTGATTGAACGCATCAGGGAGTCTGTTTATGAAGAGGTGATCATTCCCGGAAAACAGCTTATAGACTTCAAGGAAGCCCTCATCTTTGCTTTTCTGGGAGTATTGAGAACCCGCGGGGAAACAAACATACTTTCTTCGGTAACCGGAGCAAAATCAGACAGTTGTGCCGGAAAAATTATTCTACCTTGATAAAGATGATGAATTTTCGATATTTATCGATTTTATTCCTTCATTATTATATCTTTTAGATTATTCAGGTTATTTTCGCACGTGAAATTGATTGCGTAAAATATTCAACTCATTTTTGAGTTATAGAAGGTGAAAAGAAATACATAAAAGGCTTTTAAATGATAAATACAATATTGTTACAGGCCGGTCAGGCCGCCACAGATGCAGCAGCCCAAGCCGCTGAAAGTCAACAGGAAATCAGTCTATCAATATGGGAGCTAACCCTCAAAGGGGGATGGATTATGGTGCCTTTGGCACTTTTGTCAGTGATAGCAATTTACATATTTGTGGAGCGTTTTCTGATTATCACCCGGGCAACAAAAACGGAAGCCAATTTCATGAATAACATCCGTGATTTTATTCATGAAGGGAAAATCGACTCTGCTGTGGCACTGTGCAAGAGCACCCAGGGGCCGCTGGCGCGGATGATTGAGAAAGGCGTTTCGCGCATCGGCAAACCACTCAACGATATTAATGCGGCTATTGAAAACGTTGGAAAGCTGGAGGTGTCGAAGCTCGAAAAAAATATCGCTACCCTCGCCACTGTAGCCGGAGCAGCTCCTATGATTGGTTTCTTAGGTACTGTGATGGGGATGGTGAAAGCCTTCTACGACATGGCTATGGCCGGAAATAATATTGATATCGCACTGCTCTCCACAGGTATCTACCAGGCGATGATAACAACCATTGCCGGGTTGATTGTGGGTATCATTGCGTACATTTGTTATAACATTCTGGTTGCGCGTATCGAAAAAGTCATCTTCCTGCTCGAAGCCCGTGCAACAGAATTTATGGATGTGTTGAACGAACCGGCAAAATAAAGCAGTATGGCGATTAAAATCAGAAACCGAATAAAAGCCGACTTTAATACCTCGTCGATGTCTGACCTGGTATTTTTGCTGTTGATTTTTTTCATGCTGACCTCAACATTGGTCAGCCCGAATGCCATCAAGCTTCTTCTGCCCAGCAGCGACAGCAAAACAATGGCTAAGCAAACCGTAACAGTGTATATCGACGACCGCAATAACTTTTTCATTGGTGAAAAACAGGTGAGCGGGAGCAGCCTCGAAGAACAGCTCAGCGACAAACTGGCTATGCAAACCCAGGGGGTGGTTGTGTTAAGGTCCGATAAAAGTGTTGCAGTACAATATGTGGTAGATGTTATTGATGCCGTAAATACCATCAATGATAAAAACAAGACCAAGCACAAGGTTATTTTGGCCACCAAACCAAAAAAATAAAGGATTTGAAACTGGATAAAGACAGAATATCAGCACTTACCGGCACGCTCATTTTTCATGGAGTGCTTATCCTGCTGTTGTTCATCCTGGCACTGCGAACACCGCTGCCTTTGCCGGGAGAGGAAGGTGTTGTGGTTAATATAGGTTATGCCGATCAGGGCCAGGGTGAAGTTCAGAAAGAACAACCTGTTCAGAAAGAAGAAGCGGCACCGCCACCCACACAGCCTGAGCAGTCGCAGCCTCAGGCCGAGGAAGAAATGCTGACGCAGGATACGGATGAAGCACCGGCTCTCGAAGATGTGGACGAAGAAAAGTCAGAAGAAAAAAAAGAGGAGAAAGACAAGAAAGAGCCGGAACCGGATAAGCCTGAAGAAACCAAAGAAACAGAAAAGAAACCTGAAGAAACCGAACCTGACAAGCCAGAGAAGCCAAAGGTCAATCCGAAAGCCCTTTACAAGGGTAAAAAAGAATCGAAGGAAAGCCAGGATGAAGGCACAACCGGAGAACCCGGCGACGAAGGTTCGATTTTCGGAGATCAGGAGAGCGACAACCATGAAGGAGAAGGGGGTGCGGGCAACGGCATCTCTTTCAGCCTGTCGGGAAGAAAATCAAAACACCTCCCCAAGCCTGCCTACGACTCTAAAGACCAGGGGAAAGTAGTGGTAACCATTTACGTGGACAGGATTGGTAATGTAATCAGGGCTGTTGCAGGAGCAAAAGGAACCACGGTTACCGACAGCCGTCTTCACGAAAGGGCCAAAAATGCTGCCGAAAGAGCCAAGTTCAGTAAAAATATGGACGCTCCCGAAGTGCAAAAAGGAACCATTACTTACAACTTTATCAGGATGAATTAAGTTCTTGTTTTAAACCCTGATTAGTGAGGCTCCTTTCTGAACACATAAAAAACTTTCCAAAACACACATTTACGGACTTTTACGTATGTCTGCTGATAAGTAAAGTCCTATCTTGCCAACGTTTAGATGCCTGGATGACAGATTTGCCGGAAGTATGATTCCATGTATCTCATAATCATGCTTTTATGATAGAATCGGGGCACGCATTTATGAAAGAATGAAAAAATCAATTATTGTTAAAAAATAAACAGATGAAAAACAAATTTACTCTAATCGCATTATTATTAGCTATGACAACATCATTGTATGCGCAAAATAAAGCGATCGATCCTGTAAACCTGGATCAAAAAGTCGATCCCGGAAAAAACTTCTATTTATATGCCAACGGTGGTTGGCTCGAAAACAATCCAATTCCGGATGACAAAAGCCGCTTCGGAAGTTTTGATTTGCTGGCCGACTCGGCCCGCAAACAGGTGAGGGAACTCATCAAAAAAACAGCCGGAAAAGACCACAAGCAAGGCACGGTGGCTCAAAAAATTGGCGATTTCTATTCCAGCGGAATGGATATTGAAGCACGCAACAAAAATGGATTAAAACCACTGAAAGATGAGCTAAAAGCTATTGAAAAAGCCGGCGATAACCAGGAAATCATGAAGGTGATTACTGACATGCAGAAAAATGGCCTGTACCCGCTTTTCACACTCTATGGCACAGCCGATGCCAAAAACAGCGAGATGGTCCGCACTCACCTTTTCCAGGGAGGACTGGGGCTTCCTAACCGCGATTACTACACAGACACCGACGAAAGAACAAAAGAAATTCGCAAAAAATATGTGGAGCACATCTCTAAAATGTTCCGGCTAACCGGCGAAAAGGAGGCTGATGCCGATAAAATTGCTCAGAAGATCCTTGGGTTGGAAACCCGTTTGGCCAAAGCCTCTATGACACCGCTGGAGTTAAGGGATCCGCATAAGCGCTATAACAAAATGGATCTGGCAAAACTCCGGGAAACTTCTCCTGAAATTGACTGGAAAGCTTATTTCGAAACCCTCGGTCTTGGAGATCCGGAGGTTATCATCGTAGGTCAGCCGGATTTCTTTGCAGAAATCAGCACAATGATGAAGGAAGTACCTGCTTCAGAATGGAAAAACTACCTGAAATGGGATTTGCTTAACAGTTGCGCCTCCTACCTTAGCGAAGATTTTGAAGAGCAAAACTTTGCTTTTTACGGCAAGACCCTTACTGGAAAGCAGAAAAACCAGCCATTATGGAAGCGTGTGCAGGGCACTACCAGCGGAGCTATGAGCGAAGCCCTCGGCAAACTTTACGTCCAGGAATATTTCCCAAAAGAAGCTAAAGAGCGCATGCTTGAGCTGGTGAACAACCTGAAAGTAGCCCTCGGCGAACGCATTGATAATGCTGATTGGATGAGTGATGAGACCAAGAAGAAAGCACACGAGAAGCTGAGCACCATGAACGTAAAAATTGGTTATCCCGATAAATGGCGTGATTACAGCAACCTCGAAATCAAAAAACAAGCTTATGTTGAAAACGTCATGTCGGCCAGAGCATTTAACCGCCAGTTCAACCTGCAAAAAATCAATAAACCTGTAGACAAGGCCGAATGGCACATGCCGCCGCAAATGGTGAACGCCTACTACAGCCCCAGCATGAACGAAATCGTCTTCCCTGCGGCTATCCTGCAGCCTCCGTTTTTCTTTATGGATGCAGATGACGCCGTAAACTACGGTGCCATTGGTGTGGTGATTGGTCATGAAATGACGCATGGCTTCGACGATAAAGGCCGTCAGTATGATAAAGATGGAAACCTCCAGGACTGGTGGACGAAGGAAGATGCAGAGAAATTCGACACACGTGCCCAGGTGCTGGTTAAGCAGTTTAACGAGTTTATTGTGTTAGACACGATGCATGCCGATGGACAGCTCAGCCTGGGTGAAAACATCGCCGACCTTGGTGGATTGAACATTGCCCTCACTGCTTTCAATAAAACTGAGCAATCGAAAAGCAATGAAGAGATAGCCGGGTTCACTCCATTGCAGCGCTTCTTCCTGGCTTATGCCCACATCTGGGCGCAGAATATCCGCGACAAAGAGATTGTAAAACGTACACGCGAAGACGTTCACTCCTTAGGGAAATTCCGCGTAATCGGGCCTTTAAGAAATATGCCTGAATTCCACGCCGCTTTCAATATCACAGAAGAAGATTACATGTATCTTCCTGAAGATAAGCGAGCCATGATTTGGTAATTCACTTTATCCTAAAGAGATGCGGGCCTTGGTTTAAAAACCGGGGCCCGTTTTTTATTCATATTTTGCCTGATTTAAAAATAGTTCAGTTAAACCTTTTCCTTTAACTTTACCTTTGCTAAGCTACCTGAAAAGTGATGAAAAAACTGAAGATTGTATCCGTATTCGAGAAGCAAAAAAAAGCGATTGCTTTTTCAATCGTGCTCCTCATGGCTGTTGCTTCGCTGTTTATTCATCAAAGAAATACACACGACTGGGGAGGTGACTTCGGAATGTATTTGCAACAGGCCGAAAACATCGCCACAGGGCAGGATATCAGCACAAGCTATTATCTTTTTAATCCAGACTATGCCGTTTTAGGGCCACGCCACTACCCCGCCGGTTTTCCCGTGTTGCTCTCTCCGCTCTTCGTTTCAGAAAATCCCGATATAGAGCAGGTTCTTTTTCTGATGGCGATATTTATGGCCTTGTACGGCTTTGCCAGCTTTCTCTTTTTCAGGAAAAAAACCTCCGAAATTGTTGCTGTTGGATTGGCTTTTGTACTACTATTCAATCATTGGCTTTTGCAGATAAAAACTCAAATACTCGCTGATCTTCCCTTTGCACTTTTCTTCGTACTCTCCATTTATTTTTTGCAACAGAAAAAGCGACTTCTCATTCCGGCAATCCTCACAATCTCTTTCGCCATCCTGATTAAAAGTGCCGGATGGATCATTCCGGTGGCTTTGCTGATTGAAACGGCTTTGAACTTCATCAGGAAAAGGGCATTCTCATGGAAAGATGAAAAAGGAAACCTCATCATAATAGCTTCGGTAGCAGCACTCCTCCTGACTATCAACAAGCTTATTCTTCAAATTCCCGGCGGCACTTCTCTTTATGCCAATCATTTTTCGATAAGTAACCTTTGGGGCAACATCAACACCAGTGCCGAATACCTGTTGAAGGTGACTGCACAGTTCATGAATCCCTACAATGAGAATTTTACTGCTGTAACGTTTATCCTTAAAACACTTTTTATTGCTTTCATGCTTCTTGGTATGTTCCGCAGGATACCGAACCGGGTCAAGACTTTTGATATTATCACTTTCGCTTATCTGCTCCTCTTACTGATTTACCCCTATCATGCAGCGGGCATCCGTTTTTTGTTGCCGGTACTGCCTGTTTTACTCTACTATGCTGTAGAAGGAATAAGGATGCTTTCGCTGGAAACCAAAACGAAAAAAGCCATGGGAATCGGGGTTTTCTTAGTCATCGCTTTGCTTTACCTCGGGCCGGCAATCCGCATGGAGCAGCGCGAAAGTCAGGTGAAGGACGGGCCCTACACCAAAGAATCCAAGGACCTTTTTAATTTTATTGAAAGAAATACCCTTCCGGGGGATGTTTTTGCATTTGCCAAACCACGCGTCCTCGGATATTTCACCAAGCGGCATTCTTTCGCTCCCAACCCAAAAAGTAATCCTGAGAAAGTCAGTCTTCTGATAAATAAAAACTCTACGGACTACATTCTCATTTACAAAACCCTACAACAACCGGCTCTTGAAACCTATGTGCATCAGCAACAGCTAAAACCGGTCTATAAGAAAAACGGATTTGAACTTTATCAAATCGAGTAGACGTTTCATGGATATTCCTGTTTTCATTATTTTATGGATGCAAAATCACTTTTCTATTCCATTTTTAATTTCAGAATTAAGACCTTTGCCGGATATTTACAAGCTATGAATTACCAGGAAACTCTCGACTACATGTACAGCCAGCTGCCTATGTTTCAGCGCATCGGCCGCCCGGCATTTAAGCCTGATTTGGGAAACAGCTACAAACTGATGGAGATGTTAGGCCATCCGGAAAAGAAATTCAAGAGCATCCATATTGCCGGAACCAACGGGAAAGGCTCTACCGCACATCTGCTCACCTCTGTCTTTATGGAAAAAGGGTTAAAAACAGGATTGTACACCAGTCCGCACCTTAAAGATTTCAGGGAGCGCATCACCGTTTCAGGAGAGAAAGTCAGCGAAGGTTTTGTCGTGGAATTCATGGAAAAACACAAAGACAAGCTGGCGGAAATTGGCTGCTCCTTTTTCGAGATGACCGTAGGGATGGCCTTCGACTGGTTTGCCTGGCAGTCGGTAGACATCGCCATCATAGAAGTGGGAATGGGCGGACGGTTGGACTCCACAAACGTCATCACTCCTGAACTCTCAATCATCACTAACATCGGGCTCGATCACACCTTTTTTCTTGGCGATTCATTGGATAAAATCGCCGGAGAGAAAGCCGGAATCATAAAACAAAGGGTTCCGGTCATCATCGGGAAAACCCAAAAAGAAACAAGCCCGGTGTTTGATAAGTTTGCCAATGAAAATCAATCACCAATCCTTTATGCCGATCAGGCCCTTAAACTCGAAGGAGTAAAACAGAATATTGAATCTATCACCATTGAAAAAGCTACATTGGATGGCACCATGATTTTATCTGATATAGAAACACCGCTTGCAGGCTCGTATCAAACCGACAATATCAGAACGGCCCTGCTCGCTGCCCTCTTCCTGAAAAAGGAATGGAAAATCACCCCCCAGCACATTCAAAATGGATTGAAAAAGGTTATCCAAAACACAAAATTGCAGGGGCGCTGGCAAAAGCTGAGCGATCGTCCTCTTGCATACTGCGATACAGCCCATAACACCGAAGGAATAGAGCTGGTGCTGAAGCAGCTGAAAGAAATCCCGAAAGAAAAGCTTCACTTTGTGTTGGGAGTGGTCAACGATAAAAACCTCGATGCCGTGATGAAGATGCTTCCGAAAGAGGCCCATTACTACTTTTGCAAGGCCGATATCCCACGTGGCAGGGATGCATATGAGCTCATGGAAAGAGCCAGTGAACACCGCCTTCATGGGGAAGTGTATGCTTCGGTGAAAGAAGCCTATGAAAGTGCAGTAAAAAATGCTTCCGAACGTGATGTAGTATTTGTTGGCGGCAGTACATTTACGGTGGCGGAAGTGCTCTAAGCCCCCTGCAGGAGCGGGAATACGGTTATTTCATCGCCGTCTTCCAGCTTTAACTTCAGGTATTGCAGCCGGTCAACAAATTCCTCGTTTCTGAACACCACAAACAACTGTGTATTAGACTTCAGGCTGTCGATCACATCCTGTATAACCAGCTCCTCCTGTTTAAAATCTTGTGCCTTTCCATTTATGATTATCTTCATGATGCGCCTCCTTTATCCAAGAGAATTTCCATGGCAGTATTGGCTTGCATGGCCGCCACCAGCGCAATACGGGGAGCAAAATGCGGCAGGTCCTCAGAAACCTGTGTTTTCAAATCACCACAGATGTATAGGTTTCCTTTTCGATGAAGTTTTATTTCTTCAGACTTTCCGTACCCGGCCAGCCCCACCCCCGAAACCACAGGCGTTTGGGGTAAATACTTCAGGGTCGACTCAATGATCGTCTGTTTGGTCTTCGGAGCGTCCACCGCTTCAATAATCACATCGCAGGTGCGAAAAAGCTCTGCCACATCTGAAGGGCAAAGCCTTACATCAAAAGTATATACTTTCGCATCCGGATTGGCATCCTCGATATTGTCTTTCAAAGCATTGATTTTAAGCCTTCCTTCCTGACTGGTGAAAAAGCATTGCCGGTTCATGGCTTTCCTTTGTACGATATCAAAATCCACCAGGAAAAATGTTCCTACTCCGGCACGGGCCAGCGACATGGCCGCGTGCGTTCCAAGACCACCACATCCGGCAATTCCTATAACTTTTTCAGACAGTCTCTTTTCTATCTCTTTTCTTTTCATTCAATTGGTTAGCGTCTTAGAAAATCAAATATAGTAAAATATTTAGATGGGTATACATATTTTTATGATTATTATTCAACTAAACAATTTTGATCTTTAGAAAGAATTTCATACCTTTGTAACAACATGCTTATCCCGCTTCCCATGAGAACAGCGCGCTCAGGATAAGCTTTTTTATTTGGGCCCACTTATTTATCATGAGAAAACAGTATCAAAAACCAGCTTTAAATTATAAACAGCAACTACAAAAACTGAAGCAACGCGGCTTAATCATTGAAAATGAAAGCAAAGCCAAACATTTACTTGAAACCATTAGTTATTATCGGCTAAGTGGTTATTGGTACCCTCTTTTAAAAGATAAAGAAAATCATCATTTTAAAGAAAATGCTTCATTCGAGTCTGCCTTTCGGCTTTACAAGTTTGATAGAGAACTTCGTTTATTAATGCTTCGAGAACTGGAAAAAATCGAAATAGGAATCAGGGCGAAACTGATCTACATTCTCTCACATAATAAAAATACATTCTGGTATACCGAGTCTAATCATTTTATTAACCCTGTATCTTTTGGAAAGACACTAACAAAAATGCATAATGAGTATAAAAAAAATGATGATCAGTTTATTAATGCCTTTAAGAAAAAGTATTATGATACAATACCTCCAAGCTGGATCATGCTAGAGATAACTTCCTTTGGTTCTCTCAGTTACTTATATCAAAACCTAAAACCATGTAAATCTAAAACAGACATAGCTAATTTTTTTGGTCTAAATGAGAAAGTCTTTTCTTCTTGGTTACATAGTTTGGTCTATCTGAGAAATGTTTGTGCTCATCACAGCCGGCTTTGGAATCGTACCATGAGTATACAACCAATGTTTCCAAAGAAACCTAAAAACCAATGGTTAACTCATTCAAACATACTAAACAACAAGGTATATTTTTTCTTTTCAATGATTCTTTATCTCTTAAACACAATCAATCCGGGAAACTCTGCCGCAAAAAGAATAGTTGATTTACTAGAAGAATTCCCTTCCATTGATCTGAAAGCAATGGGGTTTCCGGATAGCTGGCGCAGCGAAACCCTATGGATAAATAAATAATCTATTAAAAAAGGGCTGCCTCTGTGAGACAGCCCTTTTTTAATAAGTACTGATTGATTTATTACAAATCAAATTCAATGCCCTGTGCGAGTGGCATAGTAGTACCATAGTTAACGGTGTTGGTCTGGCGGCGCATGTAGGTTTTCCATGCGTCGCTACCTGACTCACGTCCGCCACCGGTATCCTTCTCACCACCAAAGGCGCCACCAATTTCAGCACCTGAAGTACCGATGTTTACATTGGCAATACCGCAATCTGATCCAACAGCAGAAAGGAATTTCTCTGTTTCGTGGATGTTGGATGAGAAAATAGATGACGACAATCCCTGAGGCACATCATTATGCATCTCAATGGCTTCATCAATATCGCTGTACTTGATGAGGTAAAGCAGCGGAGCAAATGTTTCTTCCTGAACGATGTTGTATTCGTTCTTCACCTCAGCAATAGCTGGGATAACATAAGTGCCAACGCCGTTGCTGTCTTCAACAACCTCGCCACCATAAATCACTTTACCACCTTCTTTCTTCACTTCTTCTATTGCTTTAAGGTACTCTTCCACGCCATACTTATCAATCATAGGCCCAACAATGGTATCATCGTTTAGCGGATGTCCTACTTTTTCAGGAAGTTGCGCATAAGCCCTCAGAAGCTTTTCCTTGAACTCATCATACACCTTTTCATTCAGGATGATTCGACGTGTGGAAGTACAACGCTGTCCGGTAGTACCTACAGCTCCAAAAATGGTAGCTCTAACAGCCATATCCACATCGGCGTGCTCAGAAACAATTATTGCATTGTTTCCACCTAATTCGAGGATGGTTTTACCGAGCCGCTGACCTACTTTTACGGCCACGCGACGACCCAGAGGAGTAGAACCAGTGGCCGAGATTAACGGGATGCGCTTGTCTTCGAGCATGGTATCACCTATATCTCTTGAGCTTCCGGCTACAAGGTTAATGATACCTTCAGGCATGTTGTTGTCTTTCAACACTTTTTGCATCAGATTCATAACTGCTATAGAGCAGAACATCACCTTGGATGAAGGTTTCCAAACTACCGTGTCGCCAGCAATAAGTGCCAGCATGGTATTCCATGCCCACACAGCTACCGGAAAGTTAAACGCAGTAATTACACCTACTACTCCCAGCGGATGATACTGCTCCGACAAGCGGTGGTTTTCACGCTCTGAATGCGTATTGTTTCCGTAAAGCATTCTTGACTGACCTAAAGCAAAATCAGCGATATCAATCATCTCCTGAACCTCGCCCATACCTTCCTGGTAAATTTTTCCCATTTCGTACGAAACGATTGTAGCCAGTGCTTCTTTGTTTTGACGCAGGGCATCCCCCATCTGCCTGACAATTTCGCCACGCTTGGGGGCAGGAACTTTACGCCATTCTTTAAACGCTTTGTGGGCAGTGCTTACCACTTTTTCGTAATCTTCACCAATGGCCAGTTTTACTGATCCGATTTTCTTTCCGTCGGCAGGTGAATAAGAAGCTTGCTCTTTACCACCTGTTTCGTGCCATTGCTGTCCGGTGCATGCACCATAAAAAACTTCCTTATCGAGCCCCAGTTTCTTTAGGTTCTTTTCTATCGGGAAATTTGTTTTGATCTCTTTCATTTGTATCGATTCTTTTTGTTGTTTTCACCATCTCAAAAAAAATGAGTGGCTTCAGTTTTCCAGGTTTAACCTGGTATTTAGTTTTTGATTTAGATTTTTAAAACCAGGAATCCGGCCGCAGCCGGATTCTCATTTTAGAGTATTATCCCATGTATGGGTATTTGAAATCCACCGGAGGATTCAGGTTTTCTTTTATCGCACGTTGTGTAATCCAACGCGAGAGATTCAGCACACTACCGGCCTTGTCGTTGGTTCCTGAAGAGCGTGAGCCACCAAAGGGCTGCTGACCCACAACAGCTCCGGTAGGCTTATCGTTGATGTAGAAGTTACCGGCAGCATGGTTGAGCTTTCTTTCAGCTTCAACAACAGCATAGCGGTCGCGAGAGAAAATCGCGCCGGTCAATCCGAAGATTGATGTTTCATCCAGCAGCTCAAGCGTCTCACTATACTTCTCATCTTCATAAACATAAACCGTCAGCACAGGACCAAACAGTTCTTCTTCCATCGTGATATATTTCGGATCTTTTGCCTCAATGACAGTAGGCTCAATAAAGAACCCTTTCGATTTGTCGGCAGCACCGCCAATGACGATTTCCGCATCAGCATCCTTTTTCGCATTCTCGAGGAATCCGGCGATGTTGTCGAAAGAAGCTTCATCAATAACAGCACCCATAAATGTTGAGAAGTCGGCCACATCTCCCATTTTGATTTCTGCTATCATTTCCTTCATGCGCTTCAGCACGTCGCTCCACATCGATTTTGGGATGTAGGCCCTTGAAGCAGCAGAACATTTTTGTCCCTGGTATTCAAAAGCACCACGAACAAGAGCTGTTGCCACCTCGTCCACTTGCGAAGAAGGGTGAACCATCACAAAATCTTTTCCGCCGGTTTCACCCACGATGCGTGGATACTGCTTGTAATTTTCGATGTTTTTACCAATCGACTTCCACAGGTAATCGAAGGTTCCTTTTGAACCAGTAAAGTGGAGACCACCAAGGTGCTCGCTTGAGAGGCATTCGCCACCAATTACTGAACCTTTACCAGGAACGAAGTTGATAACTCCTGCAGGCAATCCGGCCTCTTCATAAACCTTCATCAGGTAATAGTTCGACAGCAGGGAAGTTGTTGCAGGCTTCCAAACAGACACATTACCCATAAGTGCGGGAGCCATCGGAAGGTTTGAAGCAATGGCTGTAAAGTTGAAAGGCGTTACAGCAAAAACAAACCCTTCGAGCGGACGATATTCTGTGCGGTTGATAATCCCGTCTACTGATAAAGGCTGCTCGGCATAGATTTTTCCCATGTAGTGTGAGTTGAAACGGTGAAAATCTGCTGCTTCAGCAACCGCTTCAATCTCAGCCTGGTGAGGGGTTTTACTCTGCCCCAGCATCGTAGAGGCGTTCATTAAGTAACGGTACTTAGTTGTGATAAGCTCAGCCACTTTCATGGCGATAGAAGCGCGATCGATCCAGGGAGTGTTTTCCCACTCTTCTTTTGCTTTCATAGCCGCATCGATAGCCATCTGCACTTCTTTTTTTCCTGCTTTATGATACTTTGCCAGCACATGGCTGTGATCGTGAGGCTTCACAACGTCTCCAAGGTCACCGGTTTTTATTTCTTTTCCACCGATAATCAAAGGAATTTCGATTTGCTGATTTTCCTGTCGTTTAAGTTCTTTCTGTAGTTCTTCGCGTTCTTTAGTGCCGGGAGCGTAAGAGAGAGGTGCTTCGTTCTCCGGCCTTTCGAATCTAAAAAGTGATTTATCCATTTTGGTGTCGTTTTTTAATAATTTTTATTGCGGTCAAAGGTACAATATTTACAATATTTTCAAAAGGTTCACAGCTTTCTGTTGGTTGGTTTTATTGCATATAGCGTATATTTATGACTTGAGAAAG
>JAASSU010000026.1 GCA_021767705.1 Bacteroidota bacterium
ACTTTTTTCGACAGCGCTTCAGTTACCGGCAAATCGCCTTCCTTGTATCCCAGGTGCTGATATGCATCCTGCAGGTGGATGGGTACGGGATAGTAAACCGCCGAACTCACCTCTTTTTCTGCCAAATAATCTTTCAGATTATCGCGATCGATTCCCTCTGTCAACAGTGTGTACTGATGAAAAACATGCTCCGACTGCACTTGACGTGCAGGTGTTTTCAGTTGCGGGAGTTCCGAGAAAGCGTTGTCATAAAAATCAGCGGCTTGCTGACGGGCGGCAATGTATTCGTCGAGGTGTTTGAGTTTCACATCCAGAATGGCGGCCTGCATAGCGTCAAGGCGGCTGTTAACTCCCACATCATCGTGATAGTAGCGGCGGGTCATGCCGTGGTTGGCAATGCTGCGGCACTGTTTCGCCAGGTGATCGTCGTTGGTGAAAATGGCTCCTCCGTCGCCAAAAGCGCCCAGGTTTTTTGAAGGGAAAAACGACATCCCGGCAAGGTCGCCCATGGTGCCAGCCTGCTTTTCAGTGCCATCCTTAAAACGATATTTCGCACCGATGGCCTGACATGTATCTTCAATCACGTAAAGGCCATGCTCCTTAGCCAGCGGCATCAGGCACTCCATATCCGCGCACTGTCCAAACAAATGTACCGGAACAATAGCTTTGGTTTTATCCGAAATCTTCTTCTCCACCTCGTCAATGTCCAGTGTAAAGGTCTCGGGATCGACATCCACAAAAACGGGCGTGAGGCCAAGCAAGGCAATCACCTCGGCAGTGGCAATAAAAGTAAACGACGGCGTAATCACCTCATCGCCGGGCTTGAGACCTAAGGCCATCATGCTGATTTGAAGAGCATCGGTACCATTGCCGCATGGAATGACATGTTTTACATCAAGATATTTCTCAAGGTTTTCCTGGAAACGACTTACCGCGGGGCCTTTGATAAAGGAACTGGTTTCCATCACCTCATCAATTGCTTGCTGTATTTCCGGCTTTATTTTGTGGTACTGCCCTGCAAGGTCAACCATCGGTATTTTAGGCATAGTGCAATGTTTTTGTTAGATGGGCAAAGTTAGAAAGATTTTTTCAGTTGAATTTCCAGCTGCCGGGGATTTGCTTTCAAATTGTTGATTTACAATTTTTGAATTTTCTCAGGGTTTTGTCTGGAGTCAAAAACTGCAGCAATTTTGATGTATTTACCATCAATCCAATAAATTACTTTGTAATTCCCAACCACCAAAAACCTATACTCATTATCTCTTTCACTTAGTAACTCTTCTTTTCTTCCAATTTCCGGTGATTTCTGGAGCTTCAGACTGGATTTTACAATCTCTTTTACAATTCTTCGAGCAACTCCGATTGAAGCCTTATATTTATAATACTCAAAAATATCTTCAAGATTGTTTAATGCCGTTTCGGTCCAAAAAACTCTTATTTCCATCTGTCGATATCATTCAGTATTTCACTGGCATTATGTAATTTATCTTTAGCATCATCGTTTTCCGCACTATCTATCAGAGAATTAAACTCACCTAAAGTCATGGAGTTAAACTCTTTATCATGAACTTGCTTCTTTTTTTCCTGATGCAAAATATTCTCAAGCTTTTCCATAATATTCTCATTCTTCATTCTCAAAACCTCTTGTATGAGTTTTATCTTTCTTGTCTGTATATCCATAGCCATCTCTTTTTAACAAAGATAACAGAAATAGAATTTTATTGCTCATTCATGAATGAGATTCCAAGTTCGCTTAACATAAATTGAGGTGTTAATATAGTTACTTTTCGTTTCTAACTGATTATCTGTTTTTTATGATTTTGGTAATGATTTATAATTATATCCAAGAGCGTTAAGTCTCTAATGATTTGTGTAAAACAGATTCCTCACTGCATCACTCGCTATCGCTTTGTGATTTGTTCGGAATGACCTGATAATTAGATGTTAAAATGAAAAGCGCGCGACGACACCGTGTAAGTTTATAATGCGTCGTCGCGCGCTTTTCCCATGCCTATCAGAATAATATCGTCATTCCGCAGCCCATGTTTCGCGCAATATAAGCATAGCCATTCTAAACCGCCTGACAGCGAAACAATGGGCAAGGAACCTGATGCTTAAGTATTTTCTCCTGCTGTAGTATTCGATTCTGTGAAAGTTTGGCTGTGTATTCTATAAGTAACCAAGTATACACCTCAACACATAAATTAAAAAGAAACTTCGCCTGATTTGATTGTGCCGCCCTTCCTTTAATCAGGATTTCTTAATTTTGCTGGCATTGATATCAATAAACCACGTTCGATGAAAAGAGCCGTCATTTTAATTGCTTTTATCCTGCTGACACTTCCGGCCTTGCAGGCACAGTTTGCACAAAAAGATACGATTGTGAGGATTTACTCACTTGCAATTTCCGGGGGCATCGACCTGCCGGGCACCGATCTGAAGGAACGGTTCGGGATTAACAACACGGTGGGCGGAAGCTTTATCTACAAAAGCATGTCGAACTGGATTTTGATGGCTGAAGGCGACTACCTTTTCGGGCGTGATGTGAAGATTACCGACGAACTGTTTCAGCACATCGCCACCGAAGACGGCTACATCATCGATGAGGGCGGCATCTACACCGACCTGGCTGTGCTGGAGGCCGGGCTAACTGCCAACGTCTCTGTCGGGAAGCTGTTCCCCATCTTCGGCCCCAACCCCAACAGCGGATTGGTCGTCAGCGTGGGAGCAGGATATATTTTCCACAAAATCAGGATTGAACAGACCGAAAACTCCGCCCCGCAAATCACGGGTGACTATGGCAAAGGGTACGACCGACTGACCGAAGGGTTTAACACCAGCCAGTTTATTGGCTACCATTACTACGGAAACAGCAATATTGCAAACTTTTATGCCGGGGTGGAGCTGCACCAGGCCTGGACCGACCCGTCGCGCCCCTGGAACTTCGACCAGATAAAAGCTCCCGAGCCCAACCGCTTCGATACCCTTTTCGGACTCAAAGCCGGTTGGATTATCCCGCTGGGCAAGCAAACCGACCGCAAAGTATTTGTTTACTAATGTTACGCGCACTCTACACAGCAACCATAAAAGGATATTCTCAACTCATCAGGGTAGCTGCTTGGGCAGGAAAACGCAAAGCCCGCCAGTGGGTGTCAGGGCGCAAAAAAGAGATTCCCTCTATCCGCGGCGATAAAGTGGCCTGGTTTCATTGTGCCTCCCTGGGTGAGTTTGAGCAAGGGCGTCCGGTAATTGAGAAATTCAAGGAGAGGATTCCTGAATATCGTATCGTGCTCACCTTTTTTTCCCCATCAGGATATGAAGTGCGGAAAAACCACTCACTGGCCGATGAAGTGCTCTACCTGCCCACCGACACACCCAAAAATGCAAAAGACTTTATCAGGAAAATCCATCCTGACATCGCATTCTTTGTGAAATATGAATTTTGGTTCAACTACCTCAAAGCGCTTAAAACCCATCAGGTACCTACCTATCTTATTTCGGGCATTTTCAGGAAGAAACAACACTTTTTCAGAGGGTATGGCGGATGGTTCAGAAAGCAACTGACTACCTTCGACAGGTTTTTTGTCCAGGATGAACAATCGTTGCAGCTCATTGAAAGCATCCTTCCCGGAAAGGCCATGCTTTCGGGAGACACGCGCTTCGACAGGGTTTTTGACATTGCTCAGAAAACAAAAGCCTTCGAGGATATCAAAGCATTCAAAGGCCACAAAAAGCTTTTCCTTGCCGGAAGCACCTGGCCGGCAGACGAAGAAGTCATTCTACCGGCATTGCTGCAGCATGTGGAAAAGGGCAGCATCAAAATCGTGATTGCCCCGCACGAAGTGGCTGAGCAACGCATCCGTGTGCTGATGAAGAAACTCCCCGACACAGCCCTTCGCTATTCAGCAACCAGCCGTGATTTTGCCGACAAAAACATCCTGGTAATCGACAGCATCGGGATGCTATCGCACTTGTATCAGTATGCCGACTTTGCCTACATCGGTGGTGGATTTGGCGTGGGCATCCACAACACCCTCGAAGCAGCTACCTTTGGCGTTCCCATCGCATTTGGCCCCAACCATCAGAAATTTAATGAAGCTGTGGGACTCATAAAAGCCGGAGCCGCTTTTCCCGTTAAGGACAGGCAGTCTTTTGCTATGCTCGTAGATGAAATGGTTTCTTATCCCGAAAAGGCAAAGCAAGCGGGAACCCAGGCACGAAATTTTGTGCTCAAAAATAAAGGGGCCACCGATATTATCCTGGAAAATATCTACCAACACGAGGACAGTCAACAATAGAGCTTTCTTCACTGTTTAGTAAGTTACCTTTACGGGATATTTTCTGCGGTTCTAAATGCCTGAACCTTGTAAAGTATCTCCTTTTACTAATTTTGCAAACAAAACAACAGACATGCAGATACTAAAATCATTATCACAAAAAGAAAATAAAGACACCATTATTCTGAGCCACAATGTGGAATCACTCCCAAAGAGCCTGCTTACGGAGAAAGAGCTTGCTTATATCCACGATCAGTTTGAAACACACAAAACCACTTCGTTCGAACTGAACAGGCTCGATTATGTGATTCTGGTAAACATTATCAAACTCAAGGATAACTTTACGCAGGATGCCGAAGCCTCAAGAAAAGCCGGGAAAGCAGCCTCTGAATCCCTTAACAGGCTCAAAGTTAGCGAGGCGCAAATCATCCCCTCAGAAACAGAACCATTTGTAGCTGTAGCTTTCGCCGAAGGCATTGCACTGGCCAATTACCAGTTTGAAGAATACAAGAAACCGGAAAAGAAGAAACCCAATACCCTGCAATCAATAGCGATTGTTGACGACCAGTTGGACGATAAGTCAGTAGAAAACCTGAATATCCTGGTTGAAGCGGTATATCGCACCCGCGACTGGGTGAACATGCCGCTGTCGCACCTCAATGCCACCAAGCTCAGCGAGCTCATCGAAGAAGCCGGAAAAGAATCAGGCGCCACAGTACAGGTCCTGACCAAGAAAAAAATTGAGGCCTTAAAGATGGGCGGTCTTCTGGCGGTAAACAAAGGCAGTATCGATCCTCCAACATTCTCTATCATTGAATGGAAGCCCGAAAATCCGGTGAACGAAAAGCCTTTTGTTTTGGTAGGCAAAGGCGTGGTGTTCGACACCGGCGGCATGAACCTGAAACCCGGCGAATACATGAAAAACATGAAAATGGACATGGCCGGCGCGGCCACCATGGCAAACACCCTGGCCGCCATCGCCAGGGCGAAGCTTCCGGTGCACATCATCGCGCTGATTCCGGCCACCGACAACCGCGTGGACGGCAACGCCTACGTCACCGGCGATGTAATCACGATGTACGACGGCACTACCGTGGAAGTGATAAACACCGATGCCGAGGGACGTATGATTATGGCGGATGCACTGAGCTATGCTAAAAAATACGACCCACTGCTGGTAATGGATGCCGCCACACTTACCGGTGCTGCTGCCAGAGCGATAGGAGGCCATGGCGTGGTGGCCATGGGCAATGCCGAAAATGAGATGAACCTGCTGAAAGAAAGCGGAGAAAATGTTTACGAACGCATTGCCGAGCTGCCTTTCTGGGAAGAGTATGCCGAAGAGCTGAAATCAGACATTGCCGATCTGAAACACCTTGGTGGTGCTGAAGGAGGAGCCATGCATGCCGGTAAATTCCTGGAGCATTTCACCGATTACCCTTACATCCATCTCGATATTGCCGGTGTGGCCTTTTTTAGCCGACCCAAAGAGTACCATGGAAAAGGCGGATCGGGCTACGGTGTCAGATTGCTCTTCGATTTTTTCAGCAATCAGCAATAATTTGCTACTTTTACCATTATTAAATCAAGACTTTAGTGGAGTGGGTTTTCTGCTCTGCTTTTTGGGCTTTTAAGAAGAAAACCAACAACATTGCGATGAATTGCGATTTTGCGAAAGATGTGTTGATGCATTGAAAAGCCCGGTCATCATTGCTTTAAAGACCATATAATGAAACAAGAAAACAATACAATAAAGGTAGGAATAACACACGGTGATATAAACAGCATTTCTTACGAAATCATTATCAAGACTTTTCTTGATAAGCGGATGCTCGAAAACATTACGCCCATTGTGTTTGGCTCATCCAAGGCAGCGTCCTATCACCGGAAGGCGCTAAACATCAACAATTTCAACCTGAACCTGGTGAAGAGCCCCTCGCAGGCTGTAGAGCACCGCACCAACATCGTCAATATTATTGATCAGGAAGTGAAGATTGAGTTGGGGAAATCCACCACCATTGCCGGTGAGCTGGCTTTTATGTCGCTCGAAGCAGCGGTTAACGCCATGAACAGCAAAGACATCGATGTTCTGGTAACAGGGCCGATAAACAAGAATAACATCCAGTCGGATAAGTTCAGTTTCCCGGGACATACCGAATACCTTGCCGAGCGCTTTGGCGAGCATGACGACCTGATGCTGATGATTGGAAACGATATCCGCATTGGGGTCATGACCGGACACATCCCGTTAAGGGAAGTGCCTAATGTCATCAACCAGGATTTGATTCTGCGGAAACTGAACATCCTCAACAAATCGCTTCAGCAGGATTTTGCTATTGAAAAACCCAAAATCGCGCTGCTGGGACTCAACCCGCATGCCGGCGATGAAGGCCTTATCGGGAAGGAAGAGCAGGAAGTGATTATTCCGGCTATTGAAGAGGCCAACAACCGAGGCATTCTGGCCTTTGGCCCTTATCCTGCCGATGGGTTGTTCGGCACTCCAAACTACCGGAAATTCGATGCCGTAATGGCCATGTATCACGACCAGGGAATGTTGCCATTCAAAGCCCTGGCCTTTAATTCAGGGGTCAATTACACTGCCGGGCTACCGATTATCAGAACTTCGCCCGCGCATGGCACCGCCTACGAAATTGCAGGAAAAGGACTGGCCTCTGAAGAATCTTTCAGAGAAGCCGTCTACCTTGCTTGCGAAATCTACCGCAACCGGCAGGAGTATATACACCTGAACGGCAACCATTCACATCAGGATTCAGGGCCCACAAAAGAAAACCGGCCCTCTCCTTCACCACGTTAAAAACCAGCATATGATGTTGCACCGCTATTCTGTTGAAGAGATTACAAAAATACTTGGAGGGCAGCTTTTTCTTAATAATCAAGAGCATACGGCCATCAATGATATTCTTATCGACAGCCGCCGCCTGATTACTGCTCAGGATACTTTGTTCTTTGCGCTTATTTCAAAGAAAAACAACGGCCACCGCTATATTGAGGAGTTGTATAATCTGGGAGTGCGGAATTTTGTGGTTTCAGAAACCGGGTTTATCGGGCAGCACAGCGAGGCCAACTTTATTCAGGTTGATGACACGCTGAAAGCGCTGCAAAATCTTAGCGCCTTTCACAGGAAAAAGTTTGATATCCCGATTATCGGGATAACAGGCAGTAACGGAAAAACCATAGTAAAAGAGTGGCTTTTTCAGCTTCTGCATGAAGACAAGAACATTCTTCGCTCTCCGAAGAGCTACAACTCTCAAATCGGCGTCCCGCTGTCGGTGTGGCCCATGAATGAAGAGAATGAGATGGCCATTTTTGAAGCCGGCATCTCTGAACCCGGCGAGATGACTGCGCTTCAGGAAATTATCAAGCCCACCATCGGTGTTTTCACCAACATTGGTGCTGCCCACGACAAGAATTTTATCAGCCGTATCCAGAAAGCGGGGGAGAAATTAAAACTCTTTACCAAAGCCGATACACTGATTTATAACCCGGACTACGGCGAAATACGGGAGGTAATCATCCGTTCGGAAATCGGTCGTAATGTCAACCTGTTTAAGTGGTCGAGGAAAACCGATGCCGATTTACGTATCACTGAAGTGATAAAAAAGAAAACAAAATCCACGATCTACGGAATCCACAACAATCATGAAATTGAAGTTGAAATACCTTTTACGGATGAGGCTTCGGTAGAAAACGCCATCCATTGCTGGGCAACGATGCTGCACCTGGGTTATGACTACCTGGTCATCAAAAACAGGATGAAAGAGTTGCAGCCCATCGCCATGAGGCTGGAATTGAAGGAAGGCATCAACGACTGTACGATCATCAACGATAGCTACAATTCCGATATCCATTCGCTTTCCATTGCACTTGACTTTCTGAACCAGCAAAACCAGCACCGGAAAAAGACATTGATTCTTTCGGATATCCTGCAAAGCAGCCGCTCCGACATGGAGCTGTACGGCGAGGTGGCACAAATTCTTGAAAAGAAGAATATCCACAAAATCATAGGTGTGGGCGAAGGCATCAGCCGCATGGCCAACCTTTTCCCGATGGAAAAGAACTTCTTTAAAAGCACGGATGACTTTATCAGGAACAACCCCTTCTCGGGATTTAACGGCGAGGCCATACTTCTGAAAGGCGCAAGGGTCTTTGAATTTGAAAGAATCAGCAAGGCTTTCCAGAAAAAAGACCATGAAACCGTGCTGGAGATCAACCTCAATGCCCTGGTTCACAACCTTAACTTCTATCGCCAGTTGCTGAAACCCGAAACAAAAATTATGGCCATGGTCAAGGCCTTTTCCTACGGGTCTGGCAGTTACGAAATCAGCAACACGCTGCAGTATCACAATATTGATTACCTGAGCGTAGCTTACGCAGATGAGGGCGTGGAGTTGCGCAAAGCCGGCATTCGTGTGCCCATCATGGTGATGAACCCTGATGAGCAGAGCTTTGATGCAATTCTGAAATATCAGCTCGAACCGGAAATTTACAGCTTCCGGATCCTTGAGCGCCTCGAAGAGTCGATTAAAAGAAACCTTCTCCCGAAAAACAAACCGGTACAGATCCATCTGAAAATCGACACCGGCATGCATCGCCTGGGCTTCGAGGAGCAGGATATTGAAACCCTGATAGAGCGCATACAAGCGAACGAGTTGATCAGGGTCCAGTCCATCTTCTCGCACCTGGCAGCCAGCGATGAACAAGAGAATGACTCTTTCACGCAAAAGCAGATTGATCTCTTTAATAAAATAAGCGATAAGGTAACATCATCCTTTGATTATGATATCCTCCGGCACATCCTTAATTCGGCCGGGATCAGCCGTTTCCCGGATGCGCAGATGGACATGGTGCGCCTGGGCATCAGCCTGTACGGTATTGCCACCGACAAAGCTGTGAGCCCTCATTTACAGAATGTTTCTGCACTACGCAGCAGCATATCGCAAATTAAAACCATCGCCCGGGGCGAAACCGTGGGATACAGCAGGAACTACCGCGCAGAAAAAGAGATGCAGATCGCTACTGTGCCTTTGGGCTATGCCGACGGGCTGACGCGCTTGCTTAGCAACGGAAAAGGCAGCCTCGTGCTGCATGGCGAAAAAGTGCCCATCGTAGGAAATATCTGCATGGATATGTGTATGATTGATGTAACAGGAATGAACGCAAAGGAGGGTGATAAAGTAGAAGTTTTTGGCGACCAGCAGCCTGTTCAGGAACTTTCAGCTATTTTGGGAACCATCCCTTACGAAATCCTTTCCGGGATATCGCGACGGGTGAAACGGATTTATTACCAGGAATAGAGAATTACGGAAAGTACTCAACAATTCGAATATCAACTGGGTTAGTTCTTCATGTTGCTCAAAAAACTAAGTCCAAACGGACTTATCGAAAAGGAACACATTCGTTACGTTGGAAAACCATATTCATTATGGCAGCGAATCAGGTCAGGTGGGGTAGGCTCTCAAAAAGTTATCTACATCTCTGGCATAAAGGAATTTGATCGGTATTCGCAAACCAACAGGGAAACAAACCATGTTAATTTCGAGCGTTTTACAGAAGGTATTGCTATTCGTTTCTTTAAAAGACACACAGGGTATTATCGTGGTTGGGTATGCCTTTTAAGATATTCTGACTTTCGAACAAAAATCATCTCAAAAACAAGAAGTGCTTATCACATCATCCTCATCACCCCGGAATCAGAAATTGTATTTAAAATAAATGCGGGTGCGGTTGAGTCTTTCAAAAGCTTCATCAAAAAGAAAATCCGATAAGGTTTTTTTGTCGGGGTGGGGAGATTCGAACTCCTCCGCCTCAGGCGGATCCCGAACGACGCGCCGATTGATTTTATCTTCCTTAAATATTTATCCTGGATTAGTGATTTTTTCTTTGTCAGGGTGGGGAGATTTGAAACCCTCCGCCTCAGGCGGATCCCCAAACGGCGCGCCCATTGATTTTATCTTCCTTAAATATCTATCCTGGATTAGTGATTTTTTCTTTGTCGGGGTGGGGAGATTCGAACTCCCGACCTCGTCGTCCCGAACGACGCGCGCTAACCGGGCTGCGCTACACCCCGTTTGTTGTTTGTTTTCAGCGTGCTAACCGTCCCGATAACTATCGGGAGCGCTACACCCCGAGAATTATTCTCTATAGAGAACAAGCAAATTCTTCGGCAGATTCATGTAACCCTGCCAAAACCTGCATTGTAGAGCAGGCCTGAATTTGCGGATGCAAATGTAAAAAACTTCTTACAATTTTAAAACTCAACGCAGCTTTAGTATCCGCTTATTGATTTGGTGCTCTCCGATTTTCAGATGCAGCAGATAGATGCCTTCTGACTGACTATTCAGCTCCACACGAAATTCTTGTTGACCCGATTCCAATCGCCCAACATGCTTGTTTTGCAAGCTGAGTCCCCGGCTGTCGTAAACCGAATAGCTTACTTCTTTTTCCGTTTTCAATGTAAATTCCACCATCACATAATCTTCTGCAGGATTAGGGTAGACCCTGAAATCCTCTACCCCTGAAAGCTCCTCTAAAGAGACAGTTCCTACACTCACGGTCATTTGGCTGGTATCACCAAAGCAGCCAAATTCGCTGGCCATCCGCATGTAAACAACACCGGTTCCGGCCGCGCCCCACTCGATGGTGGCCGACTTCGTCCCCTGGCCTTCGGTCACACTGCCGTTCCTGGCCCACCATTCGTAGTAGGCAATATCGCTTCCGGTGGTGGTATAAACCTCTGAGGCATTCTGCGATGATTGCGTATTACCTGATATTGAAGGCGATGATGGTGTGGGCTTTATATCAATGGTAATATCTGCTGAAGGAGAAGAAAACTCATCACTAACAATCACCGTATAGGTTGTACGCTCATCAGGTGATACCACCGGATTGGCCAGTTCTGATGTCCAGGAGCCCGGATCGGCCTGCCAAAAGTAGTTGTAGACGCCCGTTCCCCCGGAGGCATTCGGATACAGGGTAGTGGTACCGCCCTCACATACGTAGGCCGGGTCGGCGGTAAGGTCTATAGATACTGGTCCAAGTTCGAGATACACACGGGCAGTATCAGAATTGATGCAGCCATTATCCTCGTTTGTTACAAAAAGCTCGAACAGGTAAGTAGAGTCTCCGTCTGCCGGAAATGGCACTGTAGTGGCTTCAAGCTCTGTTGCATCAAGCAACATATCCTGAGGCTCCCAAAGATAACTGAGGTTGTTAGAATTGGAAGTAACCTGCGGTTGGAAAGTATACGATTCGTTATAATTCGCCATTATCGCATTATCCATCTCAATGGCGGCTCCTTCCTTTACAGTGATGGTTAACTGATCTTCCACTGTTCCTGAGCAAGGAAAATCAGGTTCGGCGGTGAAAGTGATGGTCACCTGGCCATCTGCTGCATCCTGCGGGCCCAGCTCATACTGCGTTTCTAAATCCTGCACTGAGAAAGAACCATCGCCACTGGTCGACCATGTGAACGTGCTGAAATTTTCCGCATTCGCCACCAAATCCACGGCAGAGCCCGAGCAGGCTTCAATATCATTCCCTAAATCTACCGTTGGGTATTCATTGATAGTGATTTCTATAGTATCTCTGCCCGGCACATCGCAAGGGGCTGCTGCCCAACCCGAAACCACGAGCCTGGCCAGTCCACTGCTAATATCGGCAGAGCCCGGAGTGTAAACCGGGTTCTGAATTTCGGCGTCGTCAAAAGACCCATTTGTTCCCGGCAAGGTATTCCACTGTATTCCGGTGGCAAAATCTACCGTAGCGTTGAGCTGGGCAGTGCCGTCGCGACAAATAGCAAAATCATCGCCGGCATCAACAGCGGGACTCCTCTGAATATCATACGTTACAGTATCATAAGCAATGTTGCAATCCAGGTTTTGAACCTGCAACCTGAAACTAACTTCCCCATTCTCAATATCTTCTGTGGAAGGTACATATTGTGCCTCAAGCGAGTTTTGCGCTATGAACTCACCTTGCCCTTCAGGGTCAGGCAATCTGAACCAATAAACAGAGGAGTAATAGTTACTCCCTGTTCCATCCAGATGAATGGTATCCCCTTCGCAAACCTGACCGTCAGCTCCGGCATTAGCTACGGGGTTATAGTCGAAAGAAATTGTAATCTCATCGGAGACTGGTTCCGGACAAGGGTTAAGGGCAAAAGCTGTAAGTGTCAAAATTACTTCCTGGTTTTCAATATCACTCCCCTGAAAAGTATAGGTTGTTGACAGAGAAGCAGGATCGCCAAAAACACCTTCTCCGTTGGTATTCCACTCTACAGAACCATAATTATCTGCTGTTCCTTCAAGCTGCACCACAATTTGATCACCGGCATTGAAACATGATACTTCATCTGCTCCGGCATTGACATCCGGCTGGGGTTGTATGGTCAGGAGCAGCGAATCCTGTGTATCATTGCATGATTCGTTCGTTCCTGTTAAGGTAAGATACACCGATCCGTTTTCTGTATCCTGTGTTCCCGGAGTATAATCGGTAACCAAGTTTGTGGCATCAGCAAAAGAACCATCGCCGGAGGTGGTCCAGGTAGTGTTTGTGGTTTCCTGCGAAGTGCCGCTGGTCATGAATGTTTCTGTTTCGCAGATCACCTCATCGGTACCTGCATTCACTATCGGCCCGGGAATGAAGGTCAGTGTCATTTCATCACTTACTTCATCGGAACAGGTTCCCTCGGGCTGTCCGTTTAAGGTGAGAACCACCGCACCGTTTTGGGCATCTTCGGCTCCGGGGGTGTAGACAGCATCCAGCAGTGTACTGTCATCAAAAGCACCATCACCGGAAGTTTGCCAGTAATGCCCGGAGGCCATATCGGCTACTCCGCTTAGCGTGTATGAAGCATTATCACAACTGGAATCATCCGGGCCGGCATTTACTTGTGGAAGCGGGTCGAAGGTAATGACCATTTCATCGGTTACCGTACCTGTGCACGGGGCCATAGCAAACCCAGTGATGGCGAGGGTGACCTCGCCGTTAGTGATATCGTTGGGCCCTGGGGTGTAGGTGGCGGCTTCCAGGGTATTATCATCGAAAGTGCCATCGCCTGAGCTGCTCCATTGCACGCTGCTGGTAAATTGTGTTTCCGGGCTTAATATATATTCCTGGTTTTCACAGATAGTTACATCAGTTCCGGCATTGACCTGGGCCTGCTGAAAGATCTCCAGGGTCATCTGATCGCTGTGCTGAACATCGCCGCAAGCGGTGTTTCCGGTGGCCGTTAATGTAAGCTGTACTTCGCCATTCTGAACATCCTGGCTGCCCGGGATGTAGACAGCATTCGTTTGGTTGGGGTTCTGAAAATTACCATCGCCTGAAGTAGTCCAAATCAATGCACTAAAGTTTTCGGCATCCCCCGAAAGGGAAAAGTTAGAGCCCTCGCAAAGCTGGTCATCTTCTCCGGCATCGGCAAGTGGTTCAGGCGTGATTGTTACATTCAGGTTATCTGAAACAGAGCCAACACAAGGGCCGGAGGCGTTAGCCGTCAATGTTATCAATACGTTTCCGGTATTAAAATCACCACCGGCCGGAATGTAAGTGGTTTGTAATGAACTGATATCGGTGAAATACCCATCGCCATTGGAAGACCAGGTCACGGAGCTGTGATTCTCCGCATCTCCCGAAAGGGAAACATTTTCGTTCTCGCAAATCTCAATATCGGCTCCGGCATCAACCACCGGCGAGGAGGCAATACTTAGCACCATCTGGTCGGAAGTAGAGCCCGTACATGGTGGTGAAGCAAAAGCATGCAAGGTAAGGACCACCGAACCATTCTCCTTATCCTGTTCGCCCGGCGTGTAGGTAGGAGTGGCAATGCCGGTATTGTTAAAAGCGCCATCGCCCTGCGTGGTCCATTCCAGGTAACTGAAATCTGTAGCACTTCCTGATAGATTGTAGGTAGTGGTATTTTCGCATATTATATCATCGCTGCCCGCATCAGAGGTTGGATAAGGCACCACAGCCACAGAAACCTGGCTCTGAACCGCTGATTGACCATCGTTTACAACCACGGTGTAGGTTGTGTTTACCGTTGGAAAAGCAATCGGGTTTTGCAACGAAGAGGTGAAATTCCCCGGGTTCCCCACCCATGAGTAGGTGTAGTTTCCGGTACCTCCGGTAGCTGTAACGCTTAGCTGAACGGTTTGCTGAGAGCATGTAAATGAAGGTGTTGCCGAAATGGTTTGTACCGATAATTGCTGAGCCTGCAATGAGAAAAAAACCAGCATCAGACTGGTAATCAGTATGACTTTTATATGCTTAATCATGGCGATGATTTTTATTTGCTTAACCTACAAATTTATGGATAAATGGCAAAAATCTCAATAAAGTTTTACAAACTACCTGTTAATAACTTTTTATAAGAATTAAGCAGCAGAAATGGCTTATTCAAAACTAAGGAGTAGAAAATAGCCTTTCTTTGGCAGGAGAATGGTGAAATCTTTCTCCTGCCTCTCCTTTTTCGTATAATTCCCTTGCCCTGTTTGATACTTTCCGTTAGATATTGTAACTTTATTACCTAAAATATAAAAACCATGTTGTTAGACAATTTTACCGGGCAGTCGCTCAGCAATTTCGAAGAACCTACCTTACTTTTCGACAATGGGATGCATTCAGTCTTTTGGTTAGGGTATCCTGAAGAAACGGCTTTTAGAACGAACACCTACCTTTTGCGTGATAAAGAGGAATTTATTGTAGTCGATCCGGGTTCTTCCGAAAATTTTGAGTTTATCAAAAAACGGATTCATCAAATTACAAATGTTTCTGAGGTCTGCGCTATCATTCTTTGTCACCAGGATCCGGATGTGGCTTCCTCGTTGCCCCACTGGTTGGATATAAAACCTGATCTGAAAGTTATCACTTCTCACCGCACCGAGGTGTTGCTCCCTCATTACTCGAAAAAAGAGATGAATACCGTCATTATCAGCGATGACTTCCGCTTTAGTTTTTCATCGGGAAACCGCCTCAGATTCGTAGAAGCCCCATTCCTGCATTTTCCGGGAGCCTTTGCCACCTATGATCCGGTTTCGAAATTTCTGTTTTCCGGGGATGTTTTTGCAGCACTCGATTACGATTGGAAGCTGGTTATAGATGATTTTGAATCACATGCCATGAAGATGGACTTATTCCACAAGGATTACATGGCCTCCAATAAAGCTGCCAAAGGGTTTGCAGAAAAATGCGAGCCCTTGAAGATAAATGCCATTTTGCCACAACACGGCTCAATCATCCCGGAGTCGTTTGTAAAAAACGGATTGGATTACCTTAAAGAATTGCAGTGCGGTACCGACTTAATATATCCTGACTAACATGAGCGAACAAGAATCACATAATGAACTTGAAAAACTCAGGCGCGACAATAAGGTGTTACGCTCTGCAATGAAGCAGTATGAGCACCTGCAAAAGCTTTATGAGCAAACCAACAGCAAACTCAAAGCAAGAGAGGTTGAGCTGAGAAAGCAAAAGGAGAAAGCCGAGGAGGCAACCAGGGCCAAATCGATTTTTTTGGCCAACATGAGCCATGAAATACGTACGCCGATGAACGGGGTGCTGGGCATGGCAGAAATTATGAAAGACACTACTCTGACCGAAGATCAGCGCGAATACCTCGGGGTGATAGAAACCAGCGCAAACAACCTGCTTTCCATCATAAATGATATTCTTGACTTCTCGAAAATAGAAGCCGGAAAAATTGAGCTCGAAAAAGCGCCCGTAAGAATTGAAACCATCATTAACGAAGTCAGTGATATTTTAGCGTCAAAGGCATCAAAAAAGAACATCGAATTTATTACTTACATCAACCCCGATATTCCGGATTTAGTAGAGGCCGACCATGTGCGCATCAGACAAGTGCTGCTGAACCTGGCTAACAATGCTGTGAAATTCACCGATGAAGGTCATGTATTGTTATCATGCGAGCTCGTAAAAAAAGAAAGCCAGGCTGCTCACCTCTTTTTTAAGGTCGAAGACACAGGTATTGGCATATCACCAGAAAACCAGAAGAAACTCTTTCAGTCGTTCACGCAAACAGAAGCCTCCACCACGCGAAAATATGGCGGCACCGGGCTGGGCCTTACGATATCAAAACAGCTCGTGGAGCTCATGGGTGGACAGATCAAGGTGAAATCAGGGCCCGGTGAAGGTTCAGTTTTCAGCTTCGAAGTCAGCTTCCCCATCATCAGCGAAAAAGCTTTCTTTACGGATAAAATCAAAGACCTCCGCATAACAGCCGTCGACGACAATGCCACCAACCGCCTTATCCTGAGAAAATACCTCGAAGCCTTTAAATTCGAAGCACGCATCTTCCACTCCCCGAAAGGCTTCTTTGACGATTTCGTAAAAAGGACAGAAGCCGGAAATCCTTACGATGTCGCTCTAATCGACTACAATATGCCCCATATGAGCGGGCTCGACTTAGTGAACCGCATCAACAAAAAGTTTGCAGACCATCGTACCCGGCTGATTATCCTGTCCTCAATTACTGACCTGATTGGGCATGAACAAGCCGTGGAGTATGGCCTTGATGCCCAGCTCAACAAGCCGCTAAAAGTATCACAGCTTTTCAACACGATTTACTTGGCGATGAACCCGTCAAAAAAACATGAAAAACCTTCCTCTTCCAAAGATCAGTCTTTTGCAGAATACAGCATCCTGATGGCGGAAGATAACCGCATCAACCAGCGCGTGGCCCTCTCCTTACTATCAAAGCTGGGGCAAACCGCCGATTTAGCCTCTAACGGAAAGGAGGCGGTAGAAAAGTTTAAGGAAAAGGATTACGATATTGTGTTTATGGATGTGGAAATGCCGGAAATGAGCGGTATTGAGGCCACCAGAAAAATCAGGGAATTCGAAAGCAATCAAAATAAAAAAGAAGCTTGTATCGTTGCACTCACCGCAGGAGTGATGAAAGAAGACAAGGAAAAATGTTTAGCAGCAGGCATGAACGATTTTGTGCCAAAACCGTTTAACCTTAAACATATAACTGATATTTTTAGCAAGTTGTGCAATGAATAGCAGGCAAGTCTTTTACAGCGTAAACCATGTAGCGTACATAATGATTTTTATGTTGCCTCTGATGGTTGTGGGTAGTGCCGAAACATCCAATAAAGAAGAAATGCCACAGAATGATGATGTATCGGATGAAAATCTTGCTTACTTCCATGGCTTACTTGACAAATACGGCGGCGTTTACGATACACAGGCTGTTTTATATTGCAAACAAATCATTAAAATATCTGAGGAGCAAAACAACCCTACCGGGCTCGCTTACGGATACAGCAGGCTGGGAGATGTGAGAACCTTTCTTCAGGACGACTCCCTTGCTGTAAAAGCTTTTGATGAGGCCGCAGAGCTATATTCGCGACAAGGGCTGCGCGATTCCCTGAAAGAAATATACATCTCGCTTGTTGATTTGCACCGCTCACAAAACAACCTCACCAATGCCATTAAAAGGCAACGCTCGCTTATTGAGCTCAATGAATTTTTTGGCGACCAGGAAGCCACAGCTAAATCAAAACTTGAGTTGGCTTCCCTTGTCTCAGACAATCAGGAAACTGAAAAAGCAAAAAACCTTGTGGAAGAGGCTATTCAGTACTTTTTGGATGCCGGTGATACCCTTTCGGTGATTGAGGGCAAGCAGATGCTGGTCACCATCCATCAAAACAACGAAGAATACCAGGATGCGCTCGACGAGATAAACATTGCCCTTGAACTGCTTGCTGATGAAGAATCCGATCTGAAGGCTGTTTTGCTTTATCAGAAAGGGCTGCTGAATGAAGGGTTAGGCAACAACTCACTGGCCATCAACAACCTTAAAAAAGCACTGGAAATTGCACAGCTACTAAATGAAAACCAACTCGTCAGCTCTTTTTCAGGTCAATTGGTTGCTGTACTCGAAAAAACCGGCCAGTTTGAAGAAGCCCTCAAATACCACAAGCTGCACATGAAAAGCAGAGAAGCCGTGCTGACACAATCGGGTGTAGAAGCAATTTCAGCAATAGGTAACCGCCTGAAGGTTGCAGATGAAATCACACTTCCTGGTCTGGATCGGGGAGAACAAGCTGAAGAATCCCGGAAAGGCCAGTATCAAATGCCTGTCCTGGTAATCCTGTCAGCTCTCATCCTGGTGAGCCTGGTTACCATTCTTTATTTACTTCTTAAAAGCCGGAGATTAAAGAAAAAACTTCGGTCATTACACGCTGAAATTAAGGATAATACCAACCCTCATACGCAAAGCGGGCCGCAGCATTCTCAGTCGCTGGCCTCCTACAATCAAATATTCGGTAAGCTTAACGAACTCATTACAAAACAAAGCGGCAGGCAACCAGAAGGGTTGACCGACAACCGCAACCGGATGCTCGAGTCACTTCCGCAAGCCTTCGAAGCACTACACTATTTTACCTCGCTCGAATCCGGAAATCAGGATCAAAAAAAAGAGATCTTCTCACTCTCGCACCTGGTAAAAAACACTACGCAAAAAATAGCTAAAACAAGTAATGAACTTGATTTGGAGGTAGAGTTTTATATTGATGACAGGCTTTTCAGCAAATACCAGTCAGACCGATCCCTTTGCGAATTCTCGATTTACTTTCTTCTTGAAACGGTGATTGAAAACAACATGAGCGGCGATATTCATCTGCATGCAGTGCCCGCCGGCGAAAACCTGAATATGATCGAGTTTTTTGCCGGTAGCAAAGAAGCAGCCGACAGTTACTCCGTGAAGAAAACCGATTTTGAGAAAAACACCTCCGATTTGCTTCCGGATAAAAAACTAAGCAGCCTTCACGTTTTTATTTTAAAAAAGGCTGTAGCACTGCTGGGCGGCCGCTTTTATGCCGTTGAACTTACTGCACGTGATACGGTGTTTTCTGTAATGATACCGATGAAAGGTGCGGAATGATCCTTTAAGGATCGCGGAAAGCACTATTTTTGCAAAAAATTCAGGTTATGGGCCAGAAGAAGAAAGATACAGCACTTAAAGTGAATGAAGGGATTCAGCAGCCCCCATCTATCAATCCGGCTTTTGCCGCCAAAGCAAAAAAAAGAGGTAAAAAGCTTCTCGACACAAAACAGTATGTCGACGGCATTCTTTCGGGCGACCGCTTTATGCTCAGCCAGGCCATCACTTTGGTAGAAAGCGCAGCCTTGCGCCATCATCAGAAAGCCCAGGAAATTATTGAGCAATGCCTTCCTTTTTCAGGAAACTCCATCCGTATAGGTATTACCGGCGTACCGGGCGTGGGCAAAAGCACCTTCATCGAATCTTTCGGATCATACCTCACCCAAAAAGGACATAAGCTGGCAGTGCTGGCCATCGACCCCAGCAGCAGCCGCTCCAAAGGAAGTATCCTGGGCGACAAAACACGTATGGAAAAACTTTCTTCTGACGATAAAGCCTTTATCCGCCCCTCCCCTTCAGCCGGATCGCTCGGAGGCGTGGCCCGCAAAACGCGCGAGTCTATCATTCTGGCAGAAGCCGCCGGCTTTGATGTCGTCTTTGTGGAAACCGTTGGTGTGGGGCAGTCTGAAACGGCAGTACATTCGATGGTCGATTTTTTCCTTCTGCTCATGCTCGCCGGTGCCGGCGATGAGCTCCAGGGCATCAAGAGAGGCATTATGGAGATGGCGGATGTTTTGATGATCAACAAAGCAGATGGAGAGAACAAAGAGCGGGCTCAGCTCGCTAAAGCAGAATACAAAAACGCATTGCATCTTTTCCCGCCTGCCGAATCGGGATGGGAAACCAAGGTAGACACCTGCTCTGCTGTTACTAACAATGGCATCGAAAATGTCTGGAAGCACATAGAAGACTACCGCGATCTGACCAAAGAGAATGGCTATTTTGAGCACCGCCGAAGAGAACAGGCGAAAATGGTTATGTATGAAAGCATTAACCAAAACCTCAAAGACCACTTTTACCAGGATGAGCAAATCAGAGCCATGATTAAAGACACTGAAGAAGAGCTCTTAAACTCGAAAATAAGCCCTTTTAATGCCGCCCGGAAACTGCTGGATATTTATTACGAGAGGAAAGGGAAATAGCCACCGTCAGAAATGTAATTCATTTACATTTTTAGATATCTGTTCTACAACGTAAGCACCATTGTTTCGAAAGGTTATAAATTACACCGGGGCTGTACTATTCAAAAAAAGGTCATAAAAAAATTGCTACATTTGACCACATTTTTTGAATTTTAACAAATAGCATATGAGAAAAAATATTGAGATGCAGCCTAATCCGTTGGTTCAGTATCTTAACAAACCTACCAGCGAGTTTACGAAAAACGACCTGATAAAATATATTGAGGACAATGACATTGAGATGTTGAATTTTAGGTATGTGGGTCAGGACGGAAGGCTTAAGTGCCTGAATTTCGTGATTAACAGCAAAGAACACCTGGATCATATCCTTACTTCCGGAGAGCGAGTGGATGGCTCGAGCCTTTTCTCGCATGTTCAGGCGGGAGCCAGCGATTTGTATGTGGTGCCGCGCTACAAAACAGCCTTCTTAAATCCCTTCTCGGAAATCCCAACACTCGATATTCTGTGCAGCTACTTCGATGCCACCGGCAAACCCTTTGAGGGAGCTCCGGAGTACGTGCTGAAAAAATCGCATGAGGTGCTGAAAAAAGAAACCGGATATTCATTCGAGGTGATGGGCGAGCTTGAATATTACGTTATCAGCGAAGACGAGGAGCTTTTCGAAGCTACAGATCAGAAAAACTATCACGAAGCAGAGCCTTTTGCAAAGTTCGGAGATTTCCGTACGGAAGCGATGCTGGCGATTGCGCAATGTGGCGGACATATCAAATACGGCCACTCTGAGGTAGGCAATTTCAGACAGGACGGCTATGTTTATGAGCAGAACGAGATAGAGTTCCTGCCATACAATCTCGAAGATGCGGCCGATCAGCTTATCATCGCAAAGTGGATTATGCGCACTCTGGCATACCAGTATGGCGTGACCATCACCTTTGCACCGAAAATTACGGTGGGTAAAGCAGGTAGTGGTATGCACATCCACACACGCCTGATGAAAGATGGAAAAAATGTAATGGTCGATAAAGACGGCCTGAGCGATACCGCTAAGAAAGCCATTGCGGGCTATCTTGATCTGGCACAGTCGCTCACCGCTTTCGGAAATACCAACCCAACGTCTTACCTGAGGCTCGTTCCCCACCAGGAAGCACCTACGAATGTTTGTTGGGGCGACCGCAATCGTTCGGTGCTGGTGCGCGTACCTCTTGGATGGCGCGAGAACATCAACATGGCAGCCATTGCCAATCCGCTCGAAAGTGATGAAAAAATCGATTTCTCAGGAAAACAAACCGTAGAGTTCCGCTGCCCCGACGGATCGGCTGATATCTACCTGTTGCTGGCCGGACTTACTGTGGCGGCACGCCATGGCTTACAAATGGACAATGGCCTGGAGTATGCCGAAAAAACTTACGTAGACGTTGATATCTTCGACGAGGAGCACAAAAGCAAGACAGAGTCGCTCAAGCATCTTCCCGCTTCATGTGTTGAGTCGGCAAGCTGCCTCGAAGAAAAACTGGATATCTACAAGCAACACAATGTTTTTCCTGAGTCGCTGCTCAACGACATCATCTCCAAGCTAAAAGCTTTTAAGGATGAAAACATCAGGGAAGAAATTGAGCAAAATCCGGAAAAACTCATCAAACTGGTAAATAATTATTTCCACGTTTAACGGCCACTAAAAGTTTTTTGCAAGCCTTGCTGAAATTTTCGGCAAGGCTTTTTTTCTGATCTTTTTTCGGATAAAAAACCCGTATAACGCCATTTTGTCTTGTTAAATCGGGAGCAGAGTGTCATTTTGTCTTGTTTTGGATGGGTTTTGGTGTTGGCATCCCATTTGAGTAATCCACTTTGAAATCAATTTAAATAACAATCAAAATTTAGGAGGACCAAAAAATGACTTTAGTAAGATATCGTTACAACAATCCGTTTAACCATTTTCTGAATTCTTATTTCAATGAGAATGTGAACGAAAACAATGAAAAAAAGCTAAGGCCAAAAGCCAACATCGAAGAGTTGGAAGACAAGTTTTTAATCCAATTGGCAATGCCGGGCGTGAGCAAGAAAGACATCTCAATGAACGTGGAAGATGATGAGCTCATTATCAAGGCTGAGCGCAAAGAAGAAGAAAAAGACTACTACCTGAAAGAATTTGAAGTAGCTAATTATGAGCGCAAGTTTGTATTACCCGAAACGGTAAACGACGAAAAAATCAAAGCTTCATTCGAAAACGGAATCCTCACTATCGAGCTTCCACTGAAAGAAGAAGTGCACAAGAAAAAAGAAATTGCCATCGCATAGAGCAATAGCAGGTTAGTAGTTAGGTTAAATGCCGGAAGGGAAACTTTCCGGCATTTTTTGTTGTCTTTTAATTTTGCTCTAATCAATGGCAATCGCACATACTTTCAATTGCATTCCAATGAGGTATACTTTTTCTAACTCAATTATAGCGTATCCGTCACAATATGAGTAGCAAACGAAATGAAATTAAAGTAAAAGGTGTTAAGGTATCTTATAATCAAATTAATGATAGTGATTATATTAGCATTACCGATATTGCAAAATATAAAAACCCCGAAGCGCCAGCCGATATTGTAAAAAACTGGATGCGCAGCAAGAATACTATTGAACTACTTGGGTTATGGGAAAAGCTGCATAACCCAGATTTTAAACTGGTCGAATTCGACCAGTTTAGAAATGAAGCAGGGTTTAATCATTTTGTATTATCGCCACAAAAATGGATTAAATTTACCAAAGCCATAGGCTTGCATTCTAAGTCAGGACGCTATGGTGGCACGTATGCTCACCGTGACATCGCTCTTGAATTTGCTTCCTGGGTATCGGTAGAATTCAAATTTTATTTGATCAAAGAGTTCCAACGCCTGAAAGAGCAAGATCAAAAAACACTTGACTGGGACGTAAAACGCAGCCTTACCAAAATCAATTACCGCATACATACCGATGCCATTAAAGAAAACCTGATACCCGAAAGTTTGAGCAAAGAGCAGGTAAACAAAATATATGCCTCGGAAGCCGATGTGCTAAACATGGCCCTGTTTGGAAAAACCGCCAAACAATGGCGTGATGAAAACCCGAATAAAAAGGGGAATATGCGCGATTATTCAAACGTTAACCAACTGGTGTGCCTTGCTAATTTGGAAAACATCAATGCCTACCTGATAAAAGAAAATATTGAACAGCCAGGCAGATTACGCCATCTCAACCAAATGGCCATTAAACAAATGAAACTCCTTACCTCTGATTACGCTAGTGGAATGAAAGAAATAAAATAAACAGTGATGAAAAAACATATTTTTACTTCTTTGCTCTTTATCCTGATTTTAAATCTTTCCGTTGCCCAAATCAGGGACATTGGAGATACAACGGAAGTCTGGCATTTTGCTCGTTTTGAAGGCACCTCACTATACATTTCAATTCCTGATCAAAATGAAAATATCTGGCAGATAGGACAACCACAAAAGGAGTTCTTTGATCAGGCCTACTCACAGCCAAATGCCATTGTTACAGATACCGAGAACACTTACCCCACAAACAATCATTCCTATTTTCAACTGACTGTCAGCAGCGACTATATTTATACATTCCCTTTTAATATTTTTGTGGATTTCACCCATAAAATCAATACCGACGAGGGCTTGGATGGTGGTTTTATCACTGCTTCCTGGGATAATGGTGAAACATGGTTTAATGCTATTAATGACTCCATTTACAATGGATGCACTTACCCATTTTTCTATGAGGATCATATGTATACAAACGAAGATACGCTGGCAAATGGAGAACCCGGATTTTCAGGCAGCACA
>JAASSU010000164.1 GCA_021767705.1 Bacteroidota bacterium
ACGGTAGTAGTTCCAGTAAAGCTCACCCAAGGCCGAGTGCAGGATGCTTTTTTGCACAGGGTTCTCCAGGGAAACCATTTCTTTGCGGATGTCGCTGATGGCTTTCACATTGAAATCCACCTCAAACTCCGAACGCAGTGCCTGCTGATAAATCACGGCTTTTAAAAATTGCGCGGTGTTGTCCTCTTTCTTCGCCTGGCGATAGATTTTATCGACCACATCAAGCGCTGAGCGCGGCAGTCCTTTGTCCCGATAGGCTTCTACTTTCTTCCATTCTTTTTCAAAATGCTGCTGATTTGCAGGTTCTTCTGAAACTTTTCCCGGAAAAAGAGAAAGAATTGCTGACAGTAAGATAAGAAGTAATGATTTCATGACGTGATTTTTGCGTTAGTTTATCTCCGCTAATGTACCAATTAATAGCTCTCTGGCCTGCCGAAAGATTGAAATCCCGGCTAACGGCGCGGAAATAAGTTTAATTTTTCACTATCGAAACAATATTTATTCCGAAATAGTTGGTTACATGCCAATAAAGTTTAAATGATTTTTCGGATACGTTTGTGGTAGAATAAATTACCATTATGAGACAAATTCTGAATAACATCCATTATCTTTGGTAGATATAAAATTAAGTTATGATTCCAGAATCGTTAACAAGCAGTATTGAGTCTTACTTACGTGAGCTTCACGACAAGACTGTTAAAATTCAAAATCAGAGACCTTTGGGAGGCGGCTCTATCAATGACACTTACCTTTTGGAGACTGATGAGGGCTCATACTTTCTGAAGTATAATGATGCCGCCCGTTTTCCGGGAATGTTTGAGAAGGAAGCCCGTGGCCTCTCGCTAATGTATGGGGCTAAGGCCGTAAAAGTGCCGGAGGTGGTTCAATATGCCACGGCCGGAAGCCATGCTTACCTGCTGCTGGAGTTTATCGCTCCCGGAAGGGCTGACAGTGGTTTCTGGGAAAGGTTCGGTTACGACCTGGCGAAGATGCATCAGAAAAGCAATGATTATTTTGGCCTGGATCATGATAATTACATGGGAAGCCTTTACCAGCATAATTCGCCACATGAAATCTGGAGTGACTTTTTTATTGAAGAGCGTCTGGAGCGCCAAGTGAAGTTGGCCCGCGATGAAGGTGCTATCGGAAAAAATGATGCACAACTCTTCGATAAGTTGTATCCCAAGCTTTCCGTATATTTCCCGCCTGAGCCACCGGCCATCGTCCACGGCGACCTGTGGTCGGGGAATTATATTGCTGCTGTTAACGGCAAGGCCTACCTGATTGATCCGGCTGCCTATTACGGACACCGTGAAGTGGATATCGCCATGTCAACCCTTTTCGGGAAATTTGACTCTGATTTCTACAGAGCCTACAACGAAGCGTACCCGATGGAAACTGGGTGGGAGGAGCGCCTGGATATTTATAACCTGTATCCGCTGATGGTTCACGTCAACCTTTTTGGCAGCGGTTATTGGGGCAGCGTAAAGAGCATATTAAACCGATTTATCTGAATCCTGAAAAAGAAATTATGTCAAAACAAAAAGCTATCTGGGAAATTGATCCCTGGCTCGAACCTTTTAAGCAAACCATCATCAACAGAATGCAGAGGGCATCGCAAAAGGAGAACGACCTTCTTCAGAATGCTTCGCTCTCTGATTTTGCAAACGGACACCATTTTTTTGGGATGCATCGCACCGATAATGGCTGGGTTTTCAGAGAGTGGGCGCCCAACGCTACGGATATCGTCCTGGTGGGTTCATTCTCAGACTGGCAGGAAAAGGATGACTACCGTTTGGAGAAAAAAGACAACGGTGTTTGGGAAAAGGAATTTCCCGCTAAGGCGTTTCAGCACGAGGATCTGTACAAACTGATGATGCGCTGGGACGGCAGCCAGGGCGAACGCCTTCCGGCCTATGCCAACAGGGTGGTGCAGGATGATGAAACCAAGATTTTCAGTGCACAGGTGTGGGCTCCCGAAAAACCATACAACTGGAAGCACGACAAAAAACGAAAGCGCCCTGAAAATCTGCTTATTTATGAAGCGCACGTGGGCATGGGTACTGAAAAAGAGGATGTGGGTTCTTTTGATGAGTTCAGAAAAGAGGTGCTTCCGCGGATAAAGAAAGCGGGATATAACGCCGTGCAGTTGATGGCTATCCAGGAGCATCCTTACTATGGCTCTTTCGGCTATCACGTTTCGAACTACTTTGCTGTTTCCTCGCGTTTTGGAACGCCTTACGACCTGAAACAACTGATTGATGAAGCCCACAAATTGGGGTTGCAGGTGATTATGGACATCGTACATTCACACTCGGTAAAGAATGTGAATGAAGGACTGGGCTTGTTCGACGGAACGCCTTACCAGTATTTCCACGATGGGCCTCGCCGCGAGCATACTGCCTGGGACTCGCTGTGCTTTAACTACGGGAAAAATGAAGTGATGCACTTCCTGCTGTCGAACATCAAATACTGGATAGAAGAATTCCATTTTGACGGCTACCGCTTTGATGGCGTAACGAGCATGCTTTACTACGATCACGGGCTGGAGCGTGATTTTGGAAGCTATGACAATTACTTCGATGGCGGTCAGGATGAAGAGGCGCTGACCTACCTGATGCTGGCCAACAAGTTGCTGCATGAGGTTGGACCGGAAGCCATCAGTGTGGCGGAAGATATGAGCGGCTATCCCGGACTGGCAGCTCCGGTGGAAAGCGGCGGTCTGGGTTTTGACTATCGTCTGGCCATGGGCGTTCCTGATTACTGGATTAAGATGATTAAGGAAAAGACCGACGAGCAGTGGAGCGTAGGAAATATTATGTGGGAACTCTCGAATAAGCGTCCGGAAGAGCGGACGGTGAGCTATGCCGAGTCGCACGACCAGGCGCTGGTGGGTGACAAAACCATCATCTTCCGACTGATCGACAAGGAAATGTACTGGCACATGGACAAGGAAAGCCATAGCCTGGTGGTCGATCGGGGAATTGCACTCCACAAAATGATTCGGCTCATCACCATTGCCCTGTCGGGAGGGGGTTACCTCAACTTTATGGGCAATGAATTCGGACATCCTGAGTGGATTGACTTCCCACGAGAAGGGAATAACTGGTCGCACAAGTATGCACGCCGGCAGTGGAGCCTGGTGGATAATGATCTGCTGCGCTACGAAGAGCTCGATAAGTTTGACAAGGCGATGATTGCACTGTTCAAGAAAATCAAACTGAAAGATTCCTGGGCAGAAAGCCTTTATGAGCATGAGGAAGACCAGGTGCTGGCTTTTATCCGCGAAGGGTATGTCTTCATATTTAACTTCAACCCGAACAAGTCGTTCGAAAACTATGAAATTCCCGTTCCAAAAGGAAAATATAAAGTCGCACTAAATTCTGATGCCAAGCAATTCGGAGGCTTCGACCGGGTGGATGAAAAAATGACTTATGAAACACAAGATATTGATGGCAATCAAAAGCTGAAACTTTACATTCCGAACAGGATGGCGGTGGTTTTGAAGAAAGGATGATTATCGGTGTATGAAAATAAAGTGTTAATGAAAATAAAAATAGAGAAGATAAAGGGACAACAGACTATTAAAATTCCTAGCCAAATGGAATTTGAATCTGAAAAGGTTTATTTGAAGAAGGTAGGAGATGCCCTTTACATTGTACCATCCGATAATCCTTGGGGCACACTGAAAGAAAGTTTGGATTTATTTACCGATGATTTTTGCCTTGAAAGGAATCAGTGATTTGAAGTTTTAATTATTATTAAACCTCTATATCACTATCATTTAAATGTTTATGCCAAAAGAAAAAATAACTATCTACCAGATATTTACCCGCCTTTTCGGGAATACTAAACAGGAAATGACTTTTGAGGGTAGTCGCGAAGAAAACGGCTGCGGGAAATTTTCTGACATCACCGAAAATGCACTAACTGAAATCAAGAAGCTGGGTATTACGCACGTCTGGTACACCGGAATTATTGAGCACGCGCTGGTTGAAGGATATCCTGATAAAGGAATTGCTGATGGCAATCCGATGGTGATAAAAGGAAAAGCGGGCTCTCCCTACGCCATCAAAGACTATTATGATGTCAATCCTGATTTAGCAGATGACCCGGGCAACCGGATAAAAGAGTTTGAACAGCTTGTTTCCCGGACACATCAGAAAGGAATGAAGGTCATCATCGATTTCGTGCCGAATCACCTCGCGCGGGAATATTTTTCTGATGCAAAACCCGGTGGAATTAAGGATTTTGGCGAGGATGATGACACTTCAAAGTCCTTCGACAGAGATAATAATTTCTACTACATCCCCGGCAAGGAGTTGCAGCTTCCTGAAAAAATCAAAAACAAGTTTCCCGGACATGCTTATCATGAATATCCTGCCAAAGCCACCGGGAACGATCAGTTTTCGGAACATCCCGGCATTAATGACTGGTATGAAACGGTAAAGCTGAATTACGGTGTTGACTACCTAAACGAGAAGCACAGGCACTTCGAAACCGTTCCGGACACTTGGAAAAAGACGGAAGGCATTCTGAAATACTGGGCCGGAAAAGGTGTGGATGGCTTCCGCTGCGATATGGCAGAGATGGTGCCGGTGGAGTTTTGGGAGTGGGTCATTGCCCGGCTTAAAGCCGAAAACCCTGACTTGATTTTCATTGCCGAAATTTACAATCCGGAAGCTTATTCAACCTACGTCCACCGGGGTGGATTTGATTACCTCTACGACAAAGTAGGGCTTTACGACACCCTCAAAGCAGTGATGCGCGGAGAACAGCCAGCCTCAAATATTTCATCAGCCTGGCAAAACCTCAACGGTCTGGATACCCACATGCTTCGTTTCCTCGAAAACCATGACGAGCAGCGGATTGCGTCCCGGTTTTTTGCCGGCGATGCCTGGAAGGGGATTCCGGCGATGCTGGTTTCGGCCTGCATGAACACCGGTCCGGCCATGTTGTATTTTGGTCAGGAAGTGGGAGAGCCGGCCGAAGGAGCCTCGGGGTTCAGCGGCGATGACGGACGCACCACCATCTTCGATTATTGGCATGTTCCCGAACATCAGAAATGGATGAATGGGGGCAGGTTTGACGGAGGAAAATTGGAGGGGTCACAAAAAGCTTTGCAGAAACAATACCGGGAGATCATGCGCCTCTCACAGCATGAAGTCGTTGCTAATGGAGCTTTCTACGACCTGATGTACGCCAATCAAAAAAATCCTGATTTTGATAGTGAAAAAGTGTATGCCTTTATACGCTATACAGATAAAGAAAGGGTTTTATTTGTTGCCAACTTCTCTTATGCGGATTTGGAGATCAAGGTGAGAATCCCGGAACATGCTTTAGGGTTTATGGGATTAGAAAACAAAGAAGCAATTGATTTTCAGCCGAAAAAAACCGAGTCAAAGCGTTTTTCGATTAAAGAAATAAAAAACGAAGGCTTTCCAGTAAAGGTTTTCAGGAATAATTTTGAGGTGGTGTGGTTTTAGTCATCCAACACTCCCAAAATCCTCCGCCCATGGAATGCTCTTGCTCCGGTGAGTTTGCGGATTTCATCCAGGTTTCCGGAGGTGACTTTTCCGGCGGCAATAATTTCAGGAAAGCCCTTGCTCACCTCTACCATTTTCCGGATTTGACTGGCGCCTGCAAGGGCTGTGGCCTTGCCGCCTGACGTCAGGATATTACTGACGGTTTGAGTGCGCTGCAAAGTTTTCAAGGCCTCTAAAAGGTTATCCACCTCATCAATCGCTTTATGGAAAGTCACCGAAAGCGGAGCCGCATAGTCAGCCAATAATTTTGTGTTGACTTCATCGACCCTGTTCTCTGGCGTAAGCACTCCGAAAACCACCCCTGCAGCACCTGCATTTCTGGCCACATCAATGGCTAACTTCATCTCTTGGATTTCCTTTCCGGAATAAGCAAAGTTGCCGGGTCGTGGACGAATCATCACCATCACAGGAATGCGCAATGCAAGGCAGGCTTTTCTGACTATTTCAGGACGCGGCGTTAGTCCGTCGAGCTCCAGGTTTGAACAAAGCTCCACTCTTTCAGTGCCCAATCGCTCAACTTTTAATGCCTCTTCAAGGGTTTCAACACACGCTTCTTTTATCATACACATATTTCCACTAATCAAGCATTTAGTCGCATTGTAATAGAAGACTTTTCATCAATTTTACATTTATATCCTGTCGGCTGGAAGGCAACTGACAACCTTAAATACAAATGTACAATATGTAATTGGCAATTACATATTGTACAATTACTTTGATAAGAATAAATGATAAATTAGCTGGTTTATGGAGTCTGTGATAATCAGTTTAATCTGCGTCATCAGTGTTCTATCATTTTATATTTCTTACACCCCAAGATAACGACAAGAGAGATGATCTAATTAATTGCACGGATTAACACTGATCATAACCCAAAAAATTACACAAAAAGCGGATTTTTTTACCCGTAAAGCCTTTTCTATTGTAGCCTCGCCAGGACTCCCCGCCCGACTGAACGCTGTCAGTCGTTCGGGCAGGGAACCTGGATCTAGAGTTTAGGAAACTCCTATTTTTGCTTCACGCATTTGTTCAAAAACCTTCTACCGGCAGCAGTTTTAAAATATCTTTCACGTTTTATGGCCTCTTTACGAGTCGGGAACTCCTCAAAATATATCAATTCCCATGGTGGAAATGCTCTTGTAGATTTTGTATTTCCTCTATTATGCTCTTTAAGCCTATTTTCCAGATTTTGACAATGTCCTTTGTAGTATCTTTCATGAACTGGACTGTATAAGACGTAAGTGTAAAAGGGCATTTCTGGTGATTTTTTTGTAGCCTCGCCAGGACTCCCCGCCCGATTGAACGCTGTCAGTCGTTCGGGCAGGGAACCTGGATCTAGAGTTTAGGAAACTCCTATTTTTGCTTCACGCATTTGTTCAAAAACCTTCTACCGGCAGCAGTTTTAAAATATCTTTCACGTTTTATGGCC
>JAASSU010000165.1 GCA_021767705.1 Bacteroidota bacterium
GAGATTGAAGGGCCGATAACACGCCTGGCGCAGCTCGCACGTGCCATCGGCATCCACCTTATTATCGCCACCCAAAGACCTTCGGTAAACATCATCACAGGTTCCATTAAGGCAAATTTCCCGGCAAGGATCGCTTACCGGGTCATCTCGAAAGTGGACTCCAGGACCATCCTCGACACCGGGGGAGCAGACCAGTTGGTGGGCCGGGGCGACATGCTCCTGTCCACAGGCAAGGAGCTGGTACGCCTGCAGGGCGCTTTTATTGACACCGACGAGATAGAAGGACTTACGGAATATATCGGCTCTCAGAGGGCTTACCCTGACGCATATAAACTTCCGGAGTATTATGACGAGGATACCGAAACATCGAAAGATCTTGAAGATTTAGGCAGGGATGAGCTTTTTGAAGAAGCGGCAAGGCTGGTGGTGGCTAATCAGCATGGCTCCACTTCGCTTTTGCAGCGGAAAATGAAAATCGGCTATAACCGCGCCGGAAGGATAATCGATCAACTGGAAGCTGCCGGAGTGGTTGGACCCTTCGAAGGAAGCAAAGCCAGGGAAGTACTTATTAAGGATAACATCTCTTTGGAACAGTTGTTGGAGGACATGAGCAATAATAGCAACGATGCTTAATCAAGAAAGATAAACGTTTGAAGTAAGCTTGGTAATGATGCTTATTCAAGAAACCAAAAGAAAAAATCAAGAAGTTTACGAAATAAATGCAGGAAGAAAATTATTAAACAGATGAAAACATTATTATTTCTATTCACCATTTTGACTATAACAACTGCACCAGCCATTTCTCAGAATCAGGGAGAAAAAATCCTGGACGAGGTTGCAGAAAACACCCGGAATATGGGAGCTATAAAGATATTGTTTACCTATTCCATGACTAACGAGGAGCAAGGTATCAATGAAAGCTACAAAGGTGAATTACTCTCACAAGGCGATAAATACCGTCTGAAAATTACTGGGCAAGAGGTCTATTGTGATGGTGAAACTATCTGGACTTATATCCCTGATGCAATGGAAGTTCAGGTCAATGATGCCGGGCAGGATGCCGGAGGCTTTAACCCCACTTCAGTATTGACCGATTATGAAGAGAAATTTGAAGTGAAGCTGCTTGAAGAAAAAACACGCGGAAATCGTGAACTGGCCATTTTGGAATTAACCCCTAAACAGGATGAACAATTCAAAAAGGCCCAAATAGTGGTTGATAAATCCAAAGATGAGTTGAGAAGCCTCACCATTTTTGATGAGATAGGAAACGAATTTACCTACAAGGTGGATGAACTTCTTCCTAATATCGGACTAAAAGGCAACGAATTTAAGTTTAATGAAGCAGAGCATCCGGATGTGGATATCATTGATATGAGATATTGAATTATAACAACTAAAAAAAAAGACTGGCCTTAACAGGCCAGTCTTTTTTTTTAGAACTCAATCGTCCTGTTAAAGCTTTGGATAACAGGCCAGTCAACTCTTCTAAGTTGGTAGTTATTGTATTGCAACGGAATAACGCTTTTATTCACATAACTTCCTGCGTCATTTTCATCAAAACGAAACTGATATTGTAGCAGGTCTGGGTGATGATACTTCAGGCAATCCTCAAAATCAGCTCCATATTTAAACAACGCTGATAAAAAATAGAAAGTAATATCATAACCTTCAAATGCAAACTTCTCGGGCAAGGGTTCAGTAAAATACCAATCTCTGTACCTCCTTATAAAGCGGTTCACATTTTCAGCCTCATAATCAACAAACTCATCATCAAAAAGATGAACATCCAGATTTTCAAGGTGAGCATATTCAAGGTTAAAATCCCTCCATTTCGACAGTCCGAACAGTGTGACATTGGGAATACTGTCGTGCATTTCATTCATATGCCTCACAAACTCTATCGTAAAGACTTCCTTATTGCTCAAACCTACCACAATGTTTTTATTCCCCCACTTTGTGGAGTCCAGCACAGGATTCAGGCTGTCGCTGTAGTATACCACTTCATAAATTTTCTGTTTACCGGTTTTAGCAATTCCCATTTTATCAAGTGCCGTTCTCAATTGCTTTAACTGGTCGGCCTCCTGGTATTGATTATCCCTAACAATGAATATGCTCGTCGTATCGTGGTAATATTTCTTAATAAATTTTGCCATCTCAATCAGCTCGGCTTCTTCCGGAGCCTGCACTTTAAAAACACCTTCAGCGTTGTAAGTGATATTATCCCGGTTAGATAATGGATTGACAATCTTTATCTGATGATGATCCGCAAATTGTTTTACCTCATTAAATGCATCCCTGTATATCGGTCCAATAATCAGGTCAACCTGCTCAAGGTTCCGGTCAAGACTTGCAATAGCCTCCTCTCGGGTTTTACCTACATCATAAACAAATAACTCCACATTCATTCCCTGTTTCTTCAGGGTATCCAGTGCAAGCATAGCCCCCTCATAAAACTGTATAAAACTGTGAGACCTGAGATTAGGCCTTCCTTCAGTTAACATGGCTGTGTCGAGTGGCTGGTAATCCTCTAAAAAGAAAGGTATCATTAAAGCCACTTCAAACACCTCCGACGAGGCATCTCGTTGCTGACAAATCACTTCCATTTCCTCTTTAGGAAGCTCTTCTTCCTCCACCTCCTCGGGAGTTTTATCATCAATAATTTTTTCCTCTTTTTCAGGGACTTTAACAGGAATTTTTAATACTTGTCCGCGCTTGATAACACGACCTGAACCCGGGTTCAAGGCAATAATGTCTTCTTGCGGAATATCATAAAGCCTGGCAATGCTGTACAGCGTTTCATTTTTCGAAACCTTATGTGTGATGTAATCAACACCCGCATCTTCCTCAACCTGTTCAATCACCAGTGCTTTGCGCGGTAGCTTGAGAATATCGCCCCAACTCACGCCCTCTTCTTTAATTCCTGGATTGAGTCGATAAATCTCTTCCAGTGGAACATCCTCTCTTTTTGAGATACCAGGCAGTCTTTCAAGAAACCTGACCTTATACCGGCGTACAGTTTCAACGCTGTCTTTCTCAGCAAAATGATCGAGGTGGCCCTGTAACCCGCCCTGGTCAACATCTTCATCAGTAAAATGGGGAATACGGATCTTTTGTCCTGCCTTAAGGCCTTCTACCCTGATTTTTGGGTTCATCCTAATCAATTCATTCTGAGATATCCCAAAGTTCTTAGCTATCCTGTATACGGTTTCCTTAGGCTTTACAGTGTAATAACTAAAGGAAGTTCCTTCGAATATTTTTTCCTGGTTTTCCTTTTCGGATTTGCTGGCTTTCGCCAGATGCATCGGGATTCTTAATTTCTGACCAATACTCAAATCGTTTGTCAACCCGGGATTCGCCTGACGCATATCCTCCAATGAAACATTATATTTTCTTGAAATGCTATAAAGTGTTTCTGAAGGTTTGACGGTGTGTATTTCAATTGTTTCAGATTTCTTTTCCTTCTCTGCTCCTTTTGATTCACGCACCCTTCTTTCGCCGGGCAAACGCGTTTGTATCGATTTCTCAAAAGAGTAGGAAACAGAGTCCACCTCTGTTTTATCTTTATCTCTTTCACTGTCATGGAAAGGAATTCTAAGAATATGATTGGGCTCAACTTTATTTCCTTTAAAGAGACCCGGAGTGGCTTTGTAGATTGCCTCTACCGGTGTTTCATACAATTCAGCAATCTGTTCAATAGTTTCTCCGGGCTGAACCAGGTGGATATAGAACTTCTTTTGTCCTATCTCCTCAATAATCGTTGACCTTTTCTTTTCCTCCTCCTGTGCATGAAGCGAGAAGAAAGAAACTGCAAATAATGCCACTAAAAAAAGCTTCAGGAACGTATTCATAAATATTAATGTTTATTCCCACTCGATAGTTGCAGGTGGTTTTGAGCTGATGTCGTAAACAACCCTGTTCACACCTTTCACCCTGTTAATAATTTTATTTGATACAGCCGCCAGAAACTCATAAGGCAACTTTGACCAGTCTGCCGTCATTCCATCAGTAGACTCAACGGCTCTGAGGGCCACTACATTTTCATAGGTGCGCTCATCACCCATCACACCTACTGAATTCACGGGCAATAAAACAGCACCGGCCTGCCACACTTTGTCATAAAGCCCGTTCTCTCTCAGTCCGCTGATATAAAAACTATCCACTTCCTGAAGTATTCTTACCCTTTCGGGATTGACCTCGCCCAGAATCCTGATAGCTAATCCGGGACCGGGAAATGGATGCCTGCTCATCAAACGTTCATCCATATTCATAGAACGGCCGACTCTTCTGACTTCATCCTTAAACAGGCTCTTCAGCGGCTCAATCACCTTTAGGTTCATCTTTTCAGGAAGACCACCCACATTATGATGGGATTTTATGGTTGCCGAAGGGCCTTTAACAGAAACCGACTCAATCACATCCGGATAAATCGTACCCTGAGCCAGCCATTTTACGTCCTTAATGCGATGAGCTTCCCGGTCGAAGGTTTCAATAAAAACCCTGCCGATTGCTTTGCGCTTCTCCTCCGGATCCGTCTTGCCCGCGAGTGCGCTGTAAAACTCATCTTTGGCATCAACACCTGTCACATTTAAGCCCATGTGTTTGTATGAGTCCAGTACTTCTTCAAACTCATTCTTGCGCAACAGTCCGTTATCCACAAAAATACAGTGAAGCTGTTCGCCTATGGCCTTGTGCAGCAATAGCGCAGCCACCGAAGAGTCAACACCACCAGAAAGTCCCAAAACTACCTTATCCGTTCCTATTTCCCTTTTTAGATAATCAACTGTTTCTTCAACAAAAGATTCCGGGGTCCAGGTTTGGTGCGTGCCACAGATTTCCACTACAAAATTCTGAAGTAAAGTCTTGCCCTCCGTAGTGTGATACACTTCAGGATGAAACTGAATTCCCCATGTAGGCTCGTCTTTAATCTTAAAGCCTGCCACTTGCACATCTGCTGTGCTTGTTGTAATATCAAAACTCTCAGGAAGCTTTAAAATAGTATCCCCATGCGACATCCACACCTGGCAACCGTCCGTCATTCCTTTCATCAGTTCATTCTGGTGGTTGATGTAACTCAGGTTGGCCCGGCCATATTCTCTTATTTCAGAAGGAAGCACCTCTCCCCCATCATTTTGCGCCAAAAACTGGGCACCATAGCACACGCCAAGAACAGGTACTTTTTTTCTGATTTTGGATAAATCAGGTATCGGCGCATTTTCATCTCTTACAGAGTGCGGACTTCCGGAGAGGATAACACCTTTTACGTCTTCATTAATTTCAGGGATATGGTTAAACGGATAAATATCACAATACACGTTTAACTCTCTTACTCTTCTGGCTATCAACTGAGTGTACTGAGAACCAAAATCGAGGATAACTATTTTCTCTTCCATTGCACAAATATACGATTTAACACCACCGGATAGATTCCGGTGGTGCAAAAATACGAATCACATATCAATGCGAAAGAAAATCTTTAACAGTATTTGATGAGTTGCAAAAAAGGACTTTAAAATGGCGAGCACTCCAAGGGCTGCTGGATGATTCCACCCGAAGAACCGCTTCCAAATGAACCTCCATTGTAGGATCGATCCCTGAACCCATCTGATTTTCCAAACATCATCACATCATCCATCTGGAATATCAAAGTGATTTCATGCGTGGGGCCGCTGATGGAAACAAGCTCATTTAAATCCCAATCGTAAGAATACATAATCTTCATAGTAGCGTTGTCGGCCATACTGTAGTTGAGTCCTAACATAAAGACTATTGCATTCGATGATAATTCACCGTAACTCTCCCCCCTGAACCAGGTACCCAGGTAAAGGTTCGACCTCATGACATTTACTCCAACAGCATAGTTACTTCTCTTTTGCCACGATTCAAACAGGAAACCAAAATCGTACTTGGTAATCCCCGAAAAACCTTCACTGTTTCGTGAGTTGCCGGCTTGCTGATTAATCCACATCATGTTACCATGAGCAACATACTTTCTCGGAACCCTCGATTCCAGTCCAAGGTAAGAATCCTCCGGCTCCAGTGTATGATGAACTGCAAACCCCAGCGTACCTATGATTTTATCTACAGAATAAGCATAAGGAAAAAATCTGATAATGTTTCCGATCACAATATCAGGATACCTGACAGCTCCTTGACCTGATGCCGGAGGTGTAAAAGCGGTGGGAAAAATATCGCCATATCGCTGGTCAAACTGGTCGCTAAAAACCAGGTTGCTCCAGTTCACTTTTTGCTCCACAAAAGATCCCATAAACCCAAGATGGGTAACAATATTCTCCTGCAGCGGTATTCTTACTGAAGTACCAATTCCCAATACTGTCTTTTCCAGGAATCCTTGCCCCTCCTGCTTTCTGTTAAACATGACTGCCAGTCCTCCCGAGCCTGGAATATTGCGCTCAGCAATATCCATATTAAAATTGATGGTATTAAAATTACCCGGTAAATTTGACCATTGATCGCGGTATTGAAATCTGACTTTCATACCCAAATCAGCCCCTATTAGTCCGGGATTATAAAGCACAGGATTGTTATAGTATTGAGAAAATACCGTTTCCTGAGTTCTACCCTGTAAGGAGATCATTACCAGTAATGTCATCCCTACTAACTTCGTTATCTTCCTTTTGCAACTCATAATATCTTAATATAACCGTTATCTTATTAAAGTTATTGTCCCATACCGTTTTCCTGAACTCAGGGTGGAGGTACCCACCTCGTCGCCTTGCCATACCGTTCCGTCTTCAAACATCGCTTCGGCCTTCCAGACGTAGACGCCCTGCGGCAGGGGCTCCCCTTCGAAGGTGCCGTCCCAGCCCTCTACCGGGCTGCCCTCTTCGTCCAGCTCACGCGTCTCCCACAGCAGGTTGCCCCGCACATCGTACACCTGCATGTGGTAGCTCTCTAAGTTGATGCCCACCGGCTTGAAGCTGCGCACCCCCGCATGCGGGTTGTTCGGCGAGAA
>JAASSU010000166.1 GCA_021767705.1 Bacteroidota bacterium
GACCGGGTGGGCACCGCAGAGGCTTACCGAAATGCTATCAGGTTTCTGACAAAGTACTTCAAGGATGATGTATCTTTTGATGAACTTAATACAACCACGCTTCAGCAGCTTGAAGTGAAGTACATTGCAGCAGGGAAAAGTTACAACGGACTATCGGCCTACCTGCGAAGCATCAGGGCGACATACAACAGGGCTATTAAGGAAGAGCTGATAGAGGAAAATATTTATCCGTTTAAGCGATACAGCATCAAGTCGAAACCCACCACCAAGCGGGCGCTGCCGGTTGAGCACCTGAAATTACTTAAAAAATACACCCCGGCCAACGACGGCCAACAGCTGGCGCTGGATGTTTTTTTCTTTAGTTTTTACATGACCGGACTGGCTTTTATTGATATCTGCCGGATTAAAAAAAATATGATTACCGAGGGGCGACTGGTTTCATCGCGACAAAAATCAGGGAAAGGGTTTAATGTTAAAATCAACAAAGAGGCTGAGGATATCCTGAATCGTTATATCGAAGATAAAAACCCTGATGATTATGTTTTCCCGGTTATGCAGCGCGGGGCTTCTGAAGCCGATAACAGCAGCAAGGTAAAGCTGGCCACCCGCAACCTGAACCGGCGGCTACAACACATTGCTAAACAATGTGGCGTAAATAAGCACATCACCCTATACACCGCCCGGCACACCTACGCCACGCTGGCCAGAAACAAAGGGGTCGACATAGCCACCATCAGCGAACTGCTGCGCCACAGCTCGATTAAAACCACACAGATTTATCTCGACAGCCTCAGCAGCGACACCCTCGATAAAGCAAATGATGATATCACGGATTTTTAAAATAAAAAACCCGGCGCGGGGCCGGGTTACATAATATTTAAACGTTTCTTTTTTTTTCATACCAATAATAATAAGGGCTTTGTTCGTTATACGGGTTATCCGATAATGACCTGCCCGGGGGTGGGGGGTTGTCTATACAAACGTACTCGTTATCTGCAAAAACAATGTTTTTTTTCTCGAATACATTTTCACATAAATAAACCCTATGAAATCCTTTGCCGAATTTTTTGATTAATCTGTATAGTGTCATTTTATGAAGAAAATCATCCCCTTCGTTTAAGTCTTCTAAATGTCGCCACATTACCCCTCCTTGCTTTTCTTTTCCATATCCTCAATATCTAAATGTTTTCCGTCTTTGGGGGCAAAGAAAACATAAAGGTCCAGGCTCACGGCCATCTTTAACAGGCTGTCTATGGTGTAATTGTCTGACCCGGACTCTATGGCCTTCGCCTGCTCGTAGCGGAGGCCTGTTTGCTTTTGCATGGCGTAATAGCTAACGCCTTTCTCCTCCCGTACTTCTGATAAGTATTCCCCTATCTTTTTTCGGGCTTCTTTTAGTACATCGTTGTTCATAATCTATCCCTTTTTATGCTGATTAAATATTGCAAATCCAATTCTCCGTTAAACGTGCAGTCCCGAACTTCATCCTTTGTAACAATACAGTTAGAATTAGGAGAAATTAATCCAAAAACAAACAGACGCATTTTTCCGTTTTTATGTTTTACTAATTTGGCGTGTGGTATTTGTTTCAATATCTGATTCATAACGTTTTATTTTAACCCGGCGCGGGGCCGGGGTTTGGTTTATACTAAATCTTCTTTTTCTTTGAGTTGATTATAAAACTCCTCATCTAAGAGTTCTAATCCCGTATCAACATCTTGCCAGGTTAATCCGGTTTCATCATAGAAATATTCTAAAATCGGTCTGCGGCCTTGATAAACAATCCCGTTCGTTTCCTCTCCTGTTTCAGGAAATTCTTCGATATACTTGATTAGCTCGCTGAGTTTTTTGGTAACATACGTTTGATGTCCTGACTCTCTGTCGTAGTAGCTGTAAATTAAGTTTTCCATTTTTCTATTTTTTTGGTTTTTGATTTGTTTAATTATTATGATGTAAAAGTAACACTATTTATTTGTAATTTCAAATAAATGTATTTATTTTTTGTTAAAAAAGTGTTATTTATAAAGATTACAAACAAGAAACCCCACCTAAAAAGGCAGGGTCATTGCCCCGGAATGCTATCCCGGAGCGGATATGTGCTTTTTTTCTCTAAGACCTGTTTTTCGTCACCCAACAGGTTCTGATTTTAAATTTTAATTCTAATCAATAGTATTAAACCAATACTCACCCCCCACAACAGGTAAATCCACCACGGCACGTATTTCTTTTCTATAATTTTTGTTCTGATTTCTTCGCGGCGCTGCACTTGCTTTTCCTTTTCTTCGATGATGCGGCGGGCGCTATCCTGGTAAAAGGAGAGGGTGGTGTCTTTATCTTCGATGGTGCCTTTCAGTTGCGGCCAGTCGAGCCAGGCGCGGGCGGTGGCGTAGTTGCTGCGGAGCGTAAGCGTATCCACCTGCAAGGTGTCGCGGATAATGATGCTATCGGTTACGCGCTTTACTTTCGTTTGATATTTAAAAACGGTATCATAAATACGCTCGGTTCGGGTCTGATATACGGTGTCGGTTTCGCGGATGGTTCTTTCTACGATTTCAGGACTGCAACTACTCAGCAGCGCAGCGGATATGATAATCAGTAAAATGTTTTTCATTTTTTATTCAAGATTTTGCGTGTGATTTCTTTGAGCCCTTCTTCCTTGAAAATAATCAAAGCCACTCCGGTGAAGGTGATAAAAGCCACATCGAAGCCTGAAAGGTTGTGCATCTCTACCAAGTCGTAAAGCGCAGCTCCAATGAAAGCATAACCCAAAACGGTAGTGGCGATATCATTTACTTTATTCATAGCTCCAGGCTGCGGCTTTTTTTATCTCAGACTTCGGCAGCTTTTGCAACGGGTTTCCATACATAAGCTGGGCATGCGGATAATCTTTAAGCGATTGGAAATCGCCTCCCCAAGCTAAGCCATGGATGTACAACGCTTCTTCGTAAACATCCCACTTATCTTTGTTGGCAGCGTAAATCCACAAAGCCCTTCCATTTTCCTGCGGCACGGCATCGAAGGCCATGCCGTAGTTGTGCCAGCTTTCGCCAGGCGCGGCGTTGGTTACCCTTTCTCCCGTCTGTGGTCCGGCCTGCTCTATCGCTTTCGCGGATTCAATAAAGCCAGTCTCGCGAAGGGTGTTTATTTCCGCTTTAATTTCCTGCCACGTGCGCCCCTGCCTGAATAGTTTTGCCTGCTCCAGAAAAGTGCGACGGGTGCAGTAGATCAATAAATCAACGCCATGCTGTCTGCAATAGTCCTGCACCTTTTCGGCCAGCATGGCCATGTGGCTTGTCAGGTGGTTAATGTCTCTGCTCATGACCGTGCTGTATTTCAATGTTTCTGATTCGCTCGCTATGGTCATTCAATCGGGTGTCTTGCGTGTGCTGATGCGCCCTGATTTGCCCTAACTGCTCGTCCTGCTTGGCGTCTTTTACGCCTAAGTTTTGAACGCTCTGAATTAACATGTCGAACTTAGCATCGATGCGATTTGCCCAGCTCCTGAATGTCCACCATATTACGGCCGCGCTGGCGGTGATGATGGCGGTGATGATGTACAATATCATACTGTAACTTATTTTATTGAATCTTTTTTATCAATTCTTTAATGAAACTCCCGGCTTTGCTGCCTACTAACCACGCGGCGGCCACTTGCCAGCCGATAATAAGAAACCCTGCCAGAATAGCGATATTCTTTAAAAACTGAAACAAATGCTCTCCGTCCGTTACGAAAACAAACAGTGTTGTTGAGTAAGGGAACCGCTCGGCGTAGGACGGATGGATGCCGAAGTGATACCACTTCGTCCGGTACGGTTTTAACTTTCCCTCGCTGTCAAGGTCGTATTTGTTTTTCCAACTTTCGGAGGTGTTTAAATACCACGTTCCCCACGTCCAGCGATTTTTTACGCTTTCATCTTCCATCTCGTTGAAGAGCATGTAAAGCAGCCCGGCTATCGCTATATAAATTAATGTTATCATGTCAACGTATAATACCTGTTAATTTTCTTAATTATTGCCTCAAATGGGATTTCTTCTTTGTAATCCTCTATCTGAGAAATTAATACATCACTTCCTGTGAATAGTATCTTGATTTCATCGTCATCTGGAAAATGAAACTGCAATGTGAGGTACTTTCCGGATTCGTTTTTGCTGTAACGGCTTGCGGTGATTCGCTGCCCTGTGATAATAACAGGTTTGTTCAGCACATCATCGAGCCTTAGCTTTTCTCCTTCAAGTGCTTTTATGTCTGCAAAATCGCTAAACTTCTTCATCTACCAGTGCTTTTGCAAATGCCCTGAAATTTTGAAATTCCTGAATTTCCTGCTCGTGTTCCGGGATGCCGTCTCCTTCGTTAACAAGCATCGCAATCTGATCGTCCTTGCTGAATTTCGATTCAATAACGGCTGCAATCATTTCTCCACGACTTTGTTTCTCATTTAACTTTACTTCGCGATAAGCGTAGTTTGTTTCTTCTTCTACCGTTACGGTTTCGGGCTGAAACGCTCCGATTGTTCCGTTGAAATTATCTGCTTCGCTATCTGTCCAGCGCAGCTTAATCACTCCTTTATGCTGCTCTTTCCTGCTTTTTTGAACTGCTGAATAAATCATGTCTTAAATATTTTTTTCGTAAATTATATGAATTGCAATGCACTAACCATCCGTAATAGCTCGCCAGGCTTTTTTTCAGCCCTTCGGTTTCCTTTTTCTGATACTTTAAGGCTTTACGGATGAAACTTTCTTTAATGGATTTCCTGACAAGCGTATAATCATGATGAAAAACATATCCCAAAAAATCGACACCTCTCGAAGCTACCGGGAAAACCTGGTAGTTTTCTTTGAGCCTTAAGTTTAAATTATCATTCAAATAAACCTGAATTGCTTTTAGCACTTTATGCAGGTGATTTTTATCGTTATGAAAAATCACAATATCATCCGCATAACGGAAATAATGCTTGGCGTGATGCTCTTTTACCCAATGATCGAAATAAGCCAAATATAGGTTTCCGAAATACTGAGAAATATAATTGCCGATAGGCAGCCCCTGTGTGCTGTCGATAATTTCATATAACAGCCATAAGGTTTCCGGGCATTTGATTTTGCGCCGAATAATAGACCTCATAATTTCGTTATCCACAGACGGATAAAACTTTTTGATGTCTATTTTCAGGCAATACTTAGGCCGCTCTGCTCTTATTATTCTTTCAACCCTATACTTCGCATCATGCACGCCCCGGCCTTTGATGCTTTGATACGTTTCGCGGATTAATACCTTTTTCCATATTGGCTCCAGCACTTGTAAAATGGCGTGCTGAATAATACGGTCAGGATAATAAGGCAGCTTGTGTATGGTTCGCAACTTGCCGCTGGTCTGCCTCTGAAACACTTTGTATTCCGCATTTCTAAAGGTTTTGTTTTTCAGCATGTCGTGAATCTCATTGATGTACTTATCCTCGTTTGCATTCACCTTTTTAACCTCTTTGTAGTGAGATTTCCCCTTTCGGGCGTTGTGGTGCGCACGCCTGATGTTTTCTTTATCAATGATTTTTCCGTACAAGTTACCTATTCGTTTCATAAGCTCTTATTTGCCTCCGAGCGTTCGACCCCCTACTAACCCGATTGAGACGTATTTACATTTTTTGCCAAGGGGCAAGGAAAACAAAAACTTAAAATAATATCCACCGTGACCCCCGATATTCCAATTACGATTAGTCGCCGAATTGTTCCCATTGAGATTCGCAGGACCGGCATTCGAAGTATTGTTCAAATTGCCGCCGACGGAGCCAACTTTATTTCTGTTCCCCTGTATTATTTTTGCGAAACGCATAACGTATTACGATTTTGAAGAGCCACCGCGACCCCCGATCTTCCAATACCGATAAGTCGCCGAATGGCGCCCATTGAGAATCGCAGGACCGGCATACGAAGCATAGTTCAAATGGCCGCCGACGGAGCCAACCCTTTCACTACTGTTTTGGTAAAGGTAATCCCCTATTCCATCAGCACTGCCGCCGTCTACTGTGGCAGGAAATAGCAGCTTAAAGTTTTGCAGTTCTCCCCAATAGCCATTGTTTTGCGGCAGTTCATGCCCGGTATCTTCATAACTGGCCGGGGCTCCGAATACGTTATTGTTCTCAGAGATTAAAATTTTCCAATCACTGAAATGCACGGCTGTTAGGCCATTCCACACGTTACCCCATGCCTGCTCAATACCGTTAAGGAGTGAATAGCCTAAGAACTGGTCATCAGTAGTATTTTCAACGCTGTCGGTTATCCCGTCAGCATCGGCCAGCCCGGTCACAGATACATAACGATAATCAGCAGTGTTTCCAGTTTTACCCGCTCCAAGCTGGCTTTGCATGTTCATCGTTCCATATTTAATTGCGTTAAACAATAATTGCATTTGCCATTGCCAAACCGTGTGTTGGTGCGTAGTGATGTCTCCGCTCCAGTTTTGATACAACGCATCGCGATCATCGCTGCTAACGTAAGTGACGGGCTTGTATCCTGATACAGACATCATGTAGTCATTCACCAAGTCAATGTCGTTGCGCAGGCTGATACTTGTGCCTGAAACAACATCGTTAATGGATTCATTAACTACTACGCCTGTCGCTTCCTTCGTAGCATTGAGCGTAACGCTGGCAACGGTATAAACCGCATCAGCAGCACCCAGCACGCCTGTGGTGTCTTTCAGCACATCGCCAGCAGCAAGGTACTGCACTGGGGTTTCAAAAGTGATGGCCTTCGTTCCGCTATCGGCGCTTATGGTAACGTCAATGTACACGCCGTTGACAGGTTTGTTTTCTGAGGCATCGAAGAGGACGCCTTCGTAGCGGTCAACATATGAGTAATCGGTGTCTTCCACCTCGCCGGTGGTGCTGTTGTAAGCGCGGAAGGCTTTGTAAC
>JAASSU010000167.1 GCA_021767705.1 Bacteroidota bacterium
TGAGGAGCTTTAAAGCCGGGTAGTTGAAAAACTGTCCGGCTTTTTTGATTAGTAAAAGCTCTGTTGGTTGGAGTTCCGAGGCTTCGGAATTAATCAGAGGGTCGTTGGTTCAAGTCCAACCTGAGGAGCTTTAAAGCCGGGTAGTTGAAAAACTGTCCGGCTTTTTTGATTAGTAAAAGCTCTGTTGGTTGGAGTTCCGAGGCTTCGGAATTAATCAGAGGGTCGTTGGTTCAAGTCCAACCTGAGGAGCACAAAGCCGGATAGTTGAATAACTGTCTGGCTTTTTTTATTTTTAAGGAATGTTTTATGTCTATATTCTATACAGCCCTGATTACGATAAATATTATATCGGACATACTAATGATCCTGAAAGAAGACTGGAGGAGCATAACTCCAATCCTCGATTGACTTTCACACATAAATTCAGACCCTGGAGATTAATAAAATATTTCCAGGTAAACCAATCCAGGGGTGATGCTTTGAAAATGGAACGGTTTATCAAAAGAATGAAAAGCAGAGCCTTTGTTATTCGTTTACTGGAAGAAGAAAACCTTTTTAAGGATATTGCTAAAAAAATAAACGTTCAGTTGGTGTGAATTCCCGAGGATTCGGTTTCTAGTCCAACCTAAAGAGCTTTAAAGCCGGGTAATTGAATAACAGAGCACTTCCTTATTTCTAAGTACCGCAAAAAAGATAAACCCTACTCATGCCTTATGAGTAGGGTTTTGATAAAGGAAGGCTGCTCCATACAGAATTCCGGTAATCCTCGTTTCGTGTTTTGTTATTTATTGAAGCAGCTTTTCGACGTATTTAATCGTCCATCTCATTTTTAAGTTTTTTACGGAAATCGTAGTATTTCTTTCCGCCATAGGCTGCTCCCATGGCCAGCAGCATTGCTACTCCACCTCCTATAGGAGCACCTCCCCCATTCCGGTTGTTGCTGTCGTTGTTATCGCTGGATGGCGGCGGTGGCGGTGCCTGGCCTAATGTCTGTGCTGAAACACTCAGTATTGCAAGTAATGCTATAGTCCTGACTGCTTTTAATATTTCTTTTTTCATTTTTCGCTGTTTTATTTGATGAATACTTTTTCTGTCTTAATTCCACTGGGTTTGATGACCCTGACGATAATATATGATGAGGCCACTTTTACCTGGTGGCTAACCAAATTTCCGGCTTGTATATCTCTTTCCAGAAGCTTTTGCCCGGTCAGGTTATAGATTTCCAAAAGACCTGGTTCTTTTTCAGCCTGTGCAGCAGATTGAACATAAATCGTGTTGTTATCACTGTAAATCCGGATGTTCGAACTCTCCTGATCCATGGGTTCTTCAAATCCAATAGTTGATTTTTTAAAATGCAGCAGGAAGCGCTCTTTTTCATCGCCTTGCAGTGCGGTGAACTCATATACCGGCTTCTCGCGCATATCCTGGATGGCACCTGTTTTCAAGTCTTCGAGCAAAATATTGACCCCGGGAAGGTTTTCCTGTTGGGTCATGGTGAAGATGTATTCCCCGTCCACAACCTGTTCAAGATTAAGCGGAACCACTTTTACTTCAACGCCCAATGGTTCAAGGGAGTTGGTGCTTAGCTTGCGGCTGTTTTCCAGAACGTACATTTGCGGGAGTTCGGCATTGGAAAACAGCTTATCGGCATCGCCACCGATATCAAACCCTGAAGTCCCGTGTTCGGGGAATCCAATAAATACTGTATTTCCATGTTCACCATATTCCATCTGAAGCCGAACATACGGGCTTTCATTTTCCTGTTCGCTTGATTTATAAAATACGGTGGAGCTGTGCACCCTTGCATCTGCCGGTATGGTAAAATCCCCACCTGATGTGGCCTTTACAAAGAAACCCTGGCTAATGGGGATAATTCCATCCGTTAAGTCTCCGGTGGTTCCGTTCCAGGTCCTGTAATCGCCGCTGTTGTAATCATTATCCCATACGTAAACAGTACCGGTGGTGTTGGCTCCCCAACTACCTTCGTCCCAGTCGAGTGAAGCGGTAAATGGGTTACCCAAAAGGTTCCAGCCCTGCTCGTCTCCACTTCCGCTATAGGAAAGGCTTACATCCAGATCGGTCATTCTCATTGCCCCGATCATGCTTGCCACTACAAAATCTGCCGGTTCATTGTCATCCACCCAAACAGACCAACCTTGTCCCACTGGCATAGGTGTTGATAATTCGGTATTATAAGTCCACTGATTAGTTGATTCATCATGGGAGGTCAACCATGTCATCGGGTCATCATCCCAATAAAAATCGTTGGCTGTTATCCCTGTAGTTGAAGGGCTCACCAGATGCCAGCCCAATTCCCACAGAAAACACTCGGTTTCAAATGTTCCGTTGTTGGTTAAGGTTCCGTTTACAATTAAAGAAGCCGTGCCATTCGACCAACTTTCGAGGGTTAAGGATGCCCCGCTTTCTATGGTCAGGTTGTTCACTGTTATTGTGTCTGTGTTGTTTATGACCGGATCATTTGTCTCATTTGGAATTGTGACGTTATGATATTGTGTAGGCGAAATGTTGTTCAGCCAGTTAGCATATGTCACCCAATCAGAACTACTGGCACCTGACCATGTGGCAAGCGCATAATCAGGATCCGTACCTGATTTATATTCATAGGCCCCTATATCAATAGTACTGTTTTGGATACGATCATAGCCTTCTCCCCTCACATCATAGCTTTGGTTATTGGGGCTGTTGTTACCAACATCTGCACAAGGCGAATTGGAGATAATGCGGTAATCATCATTATAATTGTCATAGAATAAAGGATTTTCGTCTATGTTGTTTCCTCCATCGACTCCTAAATTTAGCCCCCAGCTTTCGCTGCCCCCACTATTCCTAATATTGCTATATGAAATAGTAAGTGTTTGATTATTTCCATGATATACTTGATCACCATTAGCCCCGTCATTATCCCATAAAATCGAATTGATTAATTCGGGGGATTGTTCGGATAAAGAAGTATAAACTCCATCTCCATGAGTCCCGGCTTCATTCATTGTTATTGTAAGATTGACTAAAGCCGGTGATCCGTAACTGATCATAAAGCCACCCCCATAATACTGGCTGGCATTATCATAAATAAGGCAATTATAATACTTTGCAGAGGAAGTCCTGTCATAAATACCACCTCCCTGGGCAGAATAGTTACCATATATTTTTAATCCTGATACCACACCCGAAGTGGTAGAACCATCAACATACAAAGCTCCACCATAAAAATCACCTTCGTTTCTTGAAAAGGTACAATTTGAAATATTCGGAGAGCTCCCATAATAAGCTATTCCGCCTCCATATTTTGCATAATTTTCTGTAAAAACACAATTGCGTATTGTAGGTTCTGAATCACTTCTGTTCATGATACCGCCGCCATAGAGCGAAGTATTGTGCGCGCCTTTGATGGTAAAGCCGTCCAATATTGCGCTGTTGGTGAGCGTGTAACCGCTTGGATGCTGAAAAACCTGGTAGGTGTTATCGGAGGTGTTACCAAAAGACAAGCTCGACCCACTGCCTGTAACATTATCGTCTCCATTCAAATCACCGCTAAGTATGGTTTCATTGGTTCCACCCAAGCCATAATCTGTTCTTTCCGAAACATTCGATTCCGTTCCGGCAAACCCGCCGTAAATCTCAACACCTTCTATCATTTGGAAAGCAAATTCTGCCGGGGTATCGGTGGTTCCGTCCGTTTCCTGGCTGGGCTCATAGGTGCCGGCAGCCACCCAGATTTCACCACCGGAAACAGCAATGTCGAGGGCCGACTGGAATGAGGTAAAGGCATCCGTCCAGCTTAGTCCCGTGTTGTCACCGGCACTGGCATCAGCATCCACATACAATAGAGAAGGAGCTTCCGGGTCTGAACCGTATTTGTATTCGTAAGCTCCCATGTCAATGGTCCCTGCGCTTCCATCCGTTCCGTTAAGTTTTCTGTCAAAACCGCTTCCGCGGATATCATACGTTTCTGAATTTGCGGTGTTGTCGCCGGCATCCACACAAGGTGAGTTGCCAAAAATGGAATATGGATGATCGGGGTTTTCGGTAGTTCCCACAAAATAGGGTTGTTGATCAATATTATTGCCACCGTCATCACCAATATCAGCATTCCAGCTTCCTCCGCTGCCCCCACAGCCATTAACGTCACTATAAGAAATGGTCATGGAATACGCTTTATCGTTATATATCTCATCTCCGGCACTTACTGCTGAATTTCCATAAACAACTGAGTTTTTCAAGGTAATTGTATAACTGGATTGGTTAAGATAGGTATAGATACCACCGCCATGCTCAGAAGCCTCGTTTTCTGCAATAGTGGTATTCACAATATTGCCAGAACATAAAAATAAAGAAATTCCTCCGCCTGAAGGAGCAAAGTTCTCATATAACAAACAATTGTTTATCTCCAGGTCACTACTTTGCGAATGATATATGCCTCCGCCCTTCATGCCTGCTTTATTGCCAGAAAAGACTGAATTTGTAATACTTCCTGAATTCTCATATGAAATTCCATTACTATATAAGCCTCCGCCATAATTAATGGCTTCATTTTTAAAAAAAGTACAATTTGAAATACTCATCACACTCTCTTTATTACCAATGCCGCCTCCGTATTTTGCATAGTTTTCAGTGAAAATGCAGTTTTGGATGGTGGGCTCTGCATCTACACGAATCATAATACCTCCACCATAAAGGAAAGTATTGTGAGCACCTTTTATAGTAAAACCATCTAATATGGAACTGCTTGAGAGTACATAATTATCCTGATGCTTAAACACCTGGTAGGTATTATCGTCTGTGTTAGAAAAAGACAAGCTCGACCCACTGCCGGTAACCACATCGTCTCCATTTAAATCGCCACTAAGTATGGTTTCATTGGCTCCACCCAGTCCATAATCGATTCGTAGGGTGGTTTCCGTTTCAGTCCCGGCAAAGCCCCCGTAAATTTCAACGCCATCCACCATTTGAAAGGCGAATTCTGCAGGAGTGTCTGTGGTTCCGTCTATTTCCTGGCTGGGGTTATAAGTTCCTGCGGCGACCCAGATCTGTTGTCCTGAAACCGCGGCATCCAGTGCATCCTGAAAAGAAGTATAGGCATTTGTCCAGGTCGTTCCGTCATTATTTCCACTTGCTTCGTGGTCAACAAAAATGACATTAGAATTAGCGTAATCCACGCCGTATTTATACTCGTAAGCTCCAATATCTATGGTTCCGGAGCTTCCGTCGGTTTTGTCGAGTTTACGTTCAAAGCCGCTTCCCCTGAGGTCATAGGTTTCGCTGTTGGCGCTATTGTCGCCGGCATCGGCACAGGGTGAAGCACCTGTTAACGAAAAAGGATGAGAGGGATTCAGCGCAGTGCCTGTAAACTCAGGATCGGAATTGATATTTCCGCCGCCATCAACCGGTGTACTTGAACTGTTTTCAACACCTGGACCGTCCCAACCGCCTTCAATATCACAGTTTGTGAATGTTGGATCGCTGCCGGCCCAATTTCTTACCTGACTTCCTGCACCGCCTTCAATAATGTTTCCGTAAATAATGGTGTTTGTGATAATAGCATCCGAGTTGTCATCATTATAAATTCCACCGCCGGAATAAGAGGAATTTTCGATTACTGTGCAATTAATTATACTTGCGTTTGAACCATTATTGTTAAAAACCGCACCGCCAAAATCATCTTCGTCGTCTCCTGCTTGATTTCCATAAAATAAACAATTTACTATTGTGGGAGCTGAACCATAATTGTTTATTGCCCCTCCGGCTCCGTCATTCGCTTCTTCTGCCGGTGCTGCCACATTTTTAATAAATTGACAATTTGTTATTTCAGGACTACCGCCACCTGTATTTGAAATAGCGCCTCCTTTATCGGAAGCAGTATTTCCAGTAAAAGTACAATTATTGATTGTTGGAGATTGCAGGCCCATATTCGCAATACCACCACCGTCATCTTCGCCGCTGTTATCGCTTCCGCTGGCATTTCCTCCTTTAAGGGTAAATCCATCGAGGATTGCCGAGCTTGTAAGTGTATATCCATCCGGGTGCCTGAAAACATGATATGCATTCTCGCTTTTGTTCGATATAACAAGTGTTGTGTTGATGCCTGTAATTACATCGTCATTATTGAAATCGCCGCTAAGAATTGTTTCATTTGCTTCTCCGTACCTGAAGTCGGTTCTTTCATTCAAGGTAGTTTCTGTTCCTGCAAATCCTCCATAAATTGCGACGCCGTCTATCATTTGAAATGATTGAAATCTAGTCCCCGTACCGCCGACTTCAGTGCTGGGATAATAAGTCGCCGCGGCTACCCAGATTTCATCTCCGGAAACTGCATTGTCAAGGGCATCCTGTAATGAGTTGTAGGCATTGGCCCAATCGGTGCCGTTGTTGCTGCCCGTGGCGTCCTTGTCTACATAAATGACACCAGCTTTGAGCACGCCTGCGATTAAAAGGCACGCAAGGGATAATAGTAATTTAGCTTTCATAATACTGTTTTTTATTGATTCTATTCTCCGATTATTCCGTAGTAAAATTATTACCGGATGCTCCGGGGTGAATCAGTTTTGTTACGAATGGCCTGTTTAAAGTTACGAATGGAAAATGGTCAGGGTTTTGACTGAAAAATTAATGCGCTTAGTCTAAAAAGCCATATCACCCCTGAATCCCCTGAAGATAAAGTCATATGGCAAAACAAGTAAAAAAGCATAAATTTTATAATTTAACAAAAATAAGCTTAAATAGCGTTATCAGTTTTTTTAACATATTGGTTTATAATACTAACATATTGAGCAATCAAGTTAAGTGATAGTTTTGTTACAA
>JAASSU010000168.1 GCA_021767705.1 Bacteroidota bacterium
AGATGTCTACAGAGTATTACAATGTGCTTTCGGTGGGCGTGGATATCGAAACCGGCGGGCACGTCTTCCAGTTGCACCTCACCAATGCGCAACCCATGTTTGAGCGGGGCTTCATTACCGAAACCACCGGAAAATGGGCCGATGGCGACATCTATTTCGGCTTTAACATCAACAGGGTGTTCACCCTCAAAAAGCCCGAAGAATTTCGCGATTAGTGTGCCTGATTTGAGCCCATACTTCTCTATGAATATTTACCTTTGTAAAGAAGGGAGAATGTATGGGCTATCAAAACGATTATCTTAATCTTTCACAGGTTTATCATCCTGATAATAGTTTAATAATTTCAGATGATGACATCAAAATCATTAATGTAAAATTTGAATCTCTTTTTGCCGATAACATTGACGCTAAGAGTATTCATTGTTCAGAAATAAGAGATATTTTTTTACAGGACATGGCTATTGAAACCAACCGTAATTTCACTTATCCGGTAATTCTAAATAAGGAACAAGCTGAATATTCTGAAGTTATTGTTCTTTTTCACGGCCTCAATGAGCGTTCCTGGAAAAAATATTTACCATGGGGCAAAGCACTATGTGTAAAAAAGGGCTGTCCAGTCATTCTTTTTCCGATCTCTTACCACATGAACCGTTCTCCCATACAATGGAGTAATCCTCGTAAGATGATGCCCATGGCTAAAACCCGAAAAGAACAAAACCAGGATCTCAGTGAAGGGTCAGTAGTTAATGCTGCCATCAGCAACCGACTGAATGAGCATCCAGAGCGATTTTTAATCTCTGGTTTAGAGACGTATTTTGACGTTTTACATTTGACCGATATGCTTTCGAAGGGCGTGCACCCGGTACTTAATCAAATTAATACAGTACATTTTTTCGGATATTCTATCGGTGCATTGCTAGTACAAATACTGATGATGACTCATGGAGAAGATAGATTTTCTAACAGCAAAGCCTTTCTTTTTTGCGGAGGAACAACATTGGATAAAATGCATGGGGCATCACGATTTATTCTTGATAGCGCGGCTTTTGAAGCCTTAAAAAAATGTTATGTCTCAAATAGCTTTGAACTGCAAACTGAAGATTTTCCTTATAAAACCCGTTATAAACCAGAGGTGCAAATGGTTTTTTCATCGATGATGAATTCTGAAGCCAATAATAAATTTCGTAATTCGGCATTAAAAAAGTTACAGGGAAAGGTGCAAGTGTGTGCACTTGAAAAAGATGATGTAATTCCAGCTAAAGCAGTAAAGGAAACCTTTAAAAATGCATTAGAGGATTTAAGCAATGCAGTAGAATCAATAGACTTTCCTTTTAAGTATTCGCATGTTACACCATTTCCTTACTCCGGAAACCAACTGGAAGTAGACAACGCTTTTGATATGGTATTCAATAAAGCTGCGGGATTTCTAAAATAAGATGATTGTTTCCAGAAAAGACCCGAATTAAAAAACTGTTAATAGCAGTGCCTTTAAAGAATGTTATTTCTACTTTTCACTAATTTTGCCTTTGTAAACTGATAATAAAATGCAACAAGAGATACAACAACAGGTCATTAGCCTGGAGCCCAAAGATGCTTTTCGCGAATTAACTGAAGGAGCATTACTTATAGACGTAAGACACCCGAAAGAAGTGGAGTTTGTGGAGTTTGATGTGGAAAAGCGCCTCGAAATCCCGCTCCTCGATCTGGTGCAAAAAATGAAAGAACTCCCCACCGACTGTAAACTTATTATGTCTGATTTTTACGGTGTTAACGGATTTAAGGCAGCCAATATGCTTCAGTATAACGGCTTCGAGAATGTATATTTTATCGAAGGAGGCCTGAAAGCCTGGGGCCTCGATGGCTTTCCACTCAAATATAACGTCCAGGATAGCTGCTCTGATGGGAGCTGTTCGGGGTGTACTTGTTGCTAAGATTCTCTAGCCTTGGTTGAGACGCCCTATAGGGCGTCTGTACGATTCTTGGGAATAGCCAATTAGGAAAATTTATCCTCTTTCCAGTTTTTTGGGTTGTTGATGATATAATTCTTTATTCGATGGTAGGCTCTTTTGTTGCGGATAATATGCTCGTAGTAGCGGGGTTGCCAAGCAAAATGTGCTTGAGTTTTCCGGGCGTTGATAGTGCAGATTCGTTTATACTGATTTACGATGGAGCCAAGCGAATTTGGCTGCCATTTTTGGGAGGCGGGGATGGTTCTTTCTTTATTGGGAGAAGACGCCATGACAGGGCTGTGAGTCACCTTGCTTGGTTGAAACGCCCTGGCAGGGCGTCTGTACTCAGAAGAATCTATATTATCTTTGGTTTTAAAAAGATTCTTCTCCTCTTTTGATTTACAGATGGTGATGATTCCATGAATATGATTGGGCATGATGATGTAGGTATCCAGTTTAATGAAGGGATAATGTTCCGGGATTTCGCACCAAAGTTTATCCACCAGCACCCCGATATCTGACAATATCATTTTTCCATTATGTATTTCTCCGAAAAAATGCACTCTGTCCGACGTGCAAAGAGTTATAAAATAGGATGCGTTTGAGCCGTAATCCCAATTGCACAGCCTTGTTGAGGCTATTCGGTATTTTCCTTTGTATTTATTGGAAGCCATTGTTTTGAGTATTTAATAGTTCTAAATTAAGAATAATTCAATGAAACCTAAACCCCACCGTCCGCCTGCGAACAGCGTACATTAGAAATCGTACAACCCTTTTCCTGCCGTACACTTTTGCATACCCGCTATCTGATTCTTTTCCTTGCTTTTAGGCATTATGGCACAATAACTGAATAGATGTTGCAGCGATAAAAAAAATGCTATGATAAAGCTACAAAACATCCATAAAAGCTACGTTACGGGTGCAAATAGTCTTCATGTACTTAAAGGGATAGATTTAGAAATTCAAGCGGGCGAATTCGTGTCCATCATGGGTTCGTCCGGCTCTGGTAAATCCACCCTGTTGAATATCCTGGGTATTCTCGACAACTACGACGAAGGCTCTTACTTGCTGAACAACAAGCTGATTAAGGATTTGAACGAAACCAAGGCCGCCGCGCTGCGCAACGAATATATCGGATTTATCTTTCAGTCGTTTAACCTCATCTCCTTTAAAAATGCGATGGAGAATGTGGCACTGCCGCTTTACTACAAAAAGGTAAACCGGAAAAAGCGCAACAAGCTGGCCCTGGAATATCTCGATAAGATGGGGCTGCTTGAGTGGGCCGAGCACTTGCCCAACGAGCTTTCGGGTGGACAGAAGCAACGCCTCGCCATTGCGCGGGCATTGATAGCCCAGCCTAAGGTCATCCTGGCCGATGAGCCTACCGGGGCGCTCGACACCAACACCTCCTACGATGTTATGAAAATCTTGCAGGAGATCAATGAGTCGGGGATTACGGTGGTGATTGTTACCCACGAGCATGATATTGCAGCCATGACCGATCGCATCATCCATTTGAAAGACGGTCTGATTGAAAAGAATATTTATAATGGCGAGCGCGAAAAATGGCTCGCCGCAAGAGCAGTAGCAAAAAAATAATCATCAAAATATAAAAAGAGCAAAGCAATGAAGAAGGCATTGAAAATTTTCATCTGGGTTTTGGTTCTGGCAGTTTTTGTGGGAACCATCGGTTATCTCTACAACAAGTCACGCGAGAAACCGGAAGTGTTCGAAACGGCAACCGCAGCTAAAAAAGATATCATTAAGAAAACCGTGGCCACCGGCTCTGTGGTGCCACGCTATGAAATTGAAATCGTGCCGCAGGTGTCGGGAATTATTGACGAACTTTATGTGGAAGCGGGCGAGCACGTGAAAAAAGGACAGCTTCTGGCCAAGGTCAAGATTATCCCGAATATGGTCAGCCTCAACGAGGCCGAAGCGCGCGTGGAAAAAGCAAAGATTCAGCTTGATAAAGCGCAGGTGGATTACAACCGTCAGCTAAAACTTTACGAGCAGGAAGTCATTCCGGAATCACAGTTTTTGGATTATGAGGTCAGCCTGAAATCGGCTAAAGAAGAGCTAAAAACCGCCGAAAGCAACCTCCGCCTGATTCAGGAAGGAGTGCGCAAAGAAGCCGACGAGGCTTCCAACACCCTCATCCGATCCACCATCGAGGGGATGGTGCTTGACGTGCCGGTAGAGATTGGAAACTCGGTGATTGAAAGCAACAACTTCAATGCCGGAACCACTATCGCCACGGTAGCCAACATGAACAACATGATTTTTGAAGGCAAGGTAGACGAAACTGAGGTAGGGAAAATCCGTGAAGGGATGCCTATTGAACTTACTATCGGTGCTATCGAGGGGCAAACCTTCGATGCCCGCTTAGAGCATATCAGCCCCAAAGGTATGGAAGAGAACGGGGCCATCCAGTTTGAAATCAGGGCTGCCCTTGAGCTGAAAGACTCGCTCTTTGTGAGGGCCGGATACAGTGCCAACGCCGATATTGTATTACAGCGGGCCGAAAACGTGCTGGCCATCAAGGAAGGCTTGCTTCAGTTTGATGAGGGCCAGGCCTATGTAGAGGTGAAAAAGCCCGATGGCACTTTCGAAAGAAAAGAAGTCCAGACCGGACTTAGTGACGGAATCAACATCGAAGTGGTTTCGGGCCTTAACGGCGATGAAGAGATAAAAGTCATCAAATAATAAAGCATCATGTTTAACCTGGATAACTGGCAGGAAATTCTGGCCACTGTCAAAAAGAACAAGCTACGCACCTTCCTCACCGGATTCAGTGTGGCCTGGGGTATCTTTATGCTCATTATCCTTCTGGGGGCGGGCCAGGGGCTCGAGAACGGTGCACGCAGCCAGTTTGCCTCCTCAGCCACCAACACGCTCTGGATTAATCCGGGAACAACCTCGGAAGCCCACGAAGGGTATCAGTCGGGAAGAAGGATAGAATTCCACAATGATGATTATGAGCTGATCAAAGAAACGGAGCCCGCCCTGGAGTTTATCTCCGGAAGGTTCAGGCTGGGCACCACCAGGGTGAACTACCAAGACAAATATTCAGCCTTCGATGTGTTTACAGCACATCCCGACTATAAGCATATTGAGCAGGTGGAAATGCTCGATGGCCGCTTCATCAATAAAATTGACATCGAAAACACACGCAAGGTCACCTCCATAGGTATCAGTGTGAAGGAATTCCTTTTCGAAGGTGAAGAGGAGGTGATAGGCAAATACATTCGCATCAACGATGTGCCATTTAAAGTGGTTGGGGTGTTCACCGATAACAAAGGCCGGCGCGACAATACCCGTGTTGTTTACACCCCAATCACTACGGCACAAAAAGTCTTTTCCACCTCCGACCGCATCCATACAATGGCCGTCACCGTCGAAAACCCAACCGTCGACAAGAGCCTCCGGATGGAAGATCGCATCCGGGCGCAAATGGCGAAAAAGCATCACTTTAAGGAGTCGGACGACCGGGCCTTGTTTATCTGGAATGCGGTAGAGCAGTTAAAAAACATGATGGACATGTTTGCGGGTATCAATATCTTTATCTGGATCATCGGTATCGGAACCATTATCGCAGGTATTGTAGGCGTAAGCAACATCATGGCCATTGTGGTTAAAGAGCGCACCAAGGAGATTGGGGTCAGAAAAGCCATCGGCGCAAGCCCCTGGAGCGTGGTTTCGCTTATCCTTCAGGAGTCGATAGCGATTACCACTTTTGCAGGATACATCGGGCTGGTGGTGGGTGTGGCACTATTGGAAGCCATCTCACCATTGGTGGACACCCAGTTTTTCCAGCATCCTTCGGCCGATATCGGGGTAGCTATCCGCGCCACCATCGTATTAATTATTGCCGGTGCCATCGCTGGGTTTATCCCGGCAAGGAAAGCGGCGTCTATTAAACCGGTTATCGCTTTACGCGATGAGTAATGCCGGCAACCATTATTAAAGGGAACAAAAAATATGTTTGACTTAGATCACTGGAAAGAAGTTTTCAGCACATTGAAAAAAAACAAACTCCGCACGTTTTTTACGGCGTTCGGGGTTTTCTGGGGCATTTTCATGCTGATTATCATGGTGGGCTCGGGCAAAGGGCTTCAAAATGGTGTGATGGCCGGGATGGGTGACTTTGCCACCAACAGCATGTTTGTCTGGACCCAGCCCACCACAAAAGCCTACAAAGGATATAAAGAAGGCAGAAGATATATTTTCGACAATCGTGACGTGGATGCGCTACGGGAAGCTGTTCCTGAAATCAAGTACCTGGCTCCCCGCCTACAGGGAGGAGCTTCCCAGGGCAACAATCCCAATGTGGTTCGCGGACTGGAATCCGGATCGTTCAGTATTTACGGCGACGCTCCGGTATGGAATGAGATCGACCCCGCCGATGTTTTTAAGGGGCGTTTCCTGAACGACCTTGACGTGAAAGACAAGCGAAAAACAGCTGTGATAGGCGACCAGGTGGAACGTGTTCTTTTTGATCCCGGCGAAGATCCGCTGGGGCAGTATATCCGCATCCAGGGAGTGTACTTCCAGGTAGTGGGCGTATTTAAACCTCTTAACGAGAACATGAATTTTGGTGGCGATAAAAGCCAGTCGATTTTTATTCCATACACCACCATGCAGCAGGTATACAACTATGGCGATGCCGTGCATTGGTTTGCTGTTACGGCTGAAGACGGGGTGCCCGTGGCTTCCGTCGAGGATAAAATATTGGATGTGCTGGCACGTCGCCACACCATTCACCCCGAAGATCGCGAGGCATTCGGGTATTTCAACCTTGGGCAACAGTTCGATCAAATCAGTGGCTTGTTTACCGGTATCGACCTGCTCATCTGGATTGTGG
>JAASSU010000169.1 GCA_021767705.1 Bacteroidota bacterium
CTGGTTAATGTTTTCCATGGCGGGCACGATTTGCTCCATTCCGGCAAGCTGCTGCTGGCTTGATGATGAAAGCTGAACGGCGGCATCCACGGCTTCGTTGATACTGTCGATCAGCGACTCAACTACCTGACGGTCTTCCGTGACCATGCGATCGCCTTCCTCAGCAATCTCATTTCCTTTCTGGACAGTCTCGGCCGCGCGCTCCACCAGCTTCTGCACATCACCGAGGATATCCCTGATCTGTGAGGCGGATTTTTTCGACTGCTCGGCCAGGCTCTTGATTTCCTGGGCTACCACCGAGAATCCTTTGCCATGCTCACCGGCCTTGGAGGCTTCGATAGATGCGTTGACCGCCAGCATGTTCGACTGGTCGGCGATATCGGCAACGGTGGTCGTGATCTCCGCAATCGAGCGGTTTTGCTCCTCCAGCTTACTGATGGAGCTCATAATCACTTTCATCTGTTGGCTGATGTTTTGCATGGCTTCCACCATTTTTTGTGAGGTCTCCAACCCTTTATCGCCCATCTCGGAAGCTTTTTCAGAAGATTCCTGCAAAGAATTGGCGCGCTCGTTGGCCACCGTGGCGGTTTGTTTGACCTCCTCAACCGTGCTGGTGGTTTCTGAGACGGCGGTGGCTGTTTCGGTAGCACCTGTGGATATTTCGGTGATGGTGGTCTGTATTTCGGCGGCCGAAGTGCTCAGCACCTGGATGGAGCTTTTTAGCTCCTTCGAAAGGTTGGTTACCAAACGGATAGTCATCAACAAGAAGGTGGTGATGAGTATGACCAGCGCGGCTGTAATTATGGCAGACATGCGTATATTTTTTTTATTTAAAAGGTTGTATGCTTCTTTCAAGCGCGCTTTTTCGGCGAGGGCCTGCTCCCCCAAGGCCTCCAACTGCGTGTTCAGTTCCTCAAAACCGTCCTGTACTTCTCCACTAAAAAATTGTTTTGCCTCATTAATCTTACCAGCGCGCAGCAATTCAGTGTGATGCATTACATCACTGTTTACCTGCGACAGGGCGGCTATTATCCCGGAAGTATTGTTCGATTGGCTTAAATTGCTGGCTTGACGGGCCCGGCTTTGTAATGCACGTAACTGTTCTTTCGCCTTATCTGTCAACCGGTAATTCCGCCCTTCTGAATACAACGACCTGAGCAAAATGTTTTGGATATGTGCAACCCTGGCATCCACCTTTAACAGCTCAATACTGAGATCCGTGCTTAATTCCCTTTGCAGCAAAAGGCTTTCTTTTTTACGGATACTGAAAAGGATAAAAAATAAGGTGAAAACAACTATCATCAGCATAAAGAGCGAACCTGTGATTATTTTGGCCTTAAAACTTAAACTGAACAAATTACGCATCATTTCAATTTTTATGATTATTAATTATTCTGATCGATTATCATTTGGCTGTGATGCAAGAGTTTATACCCGTCGAGCAAAACAACCTCGCTACCTGCTATTCCCTTAATGAGCTCTCTGCCTCTTTCGCTGAGCGAATATGGCGGCTCTGCGATGTCAGCGTTAAGAATATTTTCCGTTCCTTCTATTTTATCAGCTACGAGTCCAAACTCCATTTCGTCATCCCCTAACACGATGACCTTATTCATTTCTGAAAGTCCGGTTTCGGTAAGGTTAAGAAAATTCCTGAGATTTACCGCCGACAAAATCCTTCCGCGGTAGCTCATAATGCCCATAACAAAAGGCGGTATCCCCGGAAGGGGGGTGAGGTTTTCGAGAGTAATAACCTCTTTTACATAAGGTGATTCAATGGCAAAGCGCTCGGGATGCAGCGAGAAACGCAGCACTTCGGTGGTTTTTCCACTGTTTTGGGCGGCTTCCTCGCCAGCCATCAAACGGGCTCTTTCTTTTAAAATACGTTGCTGTTCTGCTTTATCCATCTGTTACTGCATTAAATCAATCATTTCCCTCAGGCTCCCTGCGGTCATCCCTTCCATATCGGGCAGAAGGTCGTTATTATCATAAGTGCTGATATCACTCAACAGGTTATCGCCTTCCTTTGTGGCTGATTTTACATTGTTGAGTTTCTTCAGTGCCAAAAACCTGTTAAAACGGGCCGGCAGAAAGTCTGGCTTCAGGTACAGTGCCTTCACCAGGTTTTGCTCCGCTTCCTGCCACAATCCTTCCTCCGATAATACGGATGCATAAAAGTAATAAAACTGAGGATTTGTGGAGTTTTTCGCAATCAATTCTTTCATTAAACGGCCTGCTTTTTCATTATTCCCCAGGTTGGCATAAGATTTTGCAACGCAAAATTTTTCCTCCTCACCAATACCGCCTTCGGGGTTCCTGCTCTCAAAAAGTCGGATGCACTCCTGAAAATCGGAGGCGGAGAATGACTCCATTATCGTCAGACTGTTAATCCTGTCCTTTTTCTTTGCCGGAGCAGGCTTATCCATTCCCGGCAAGGCCGTTGTTTTCTTTACATGTCTAATTGGTTTTTTAATTGCACGCGTTTTTGAAAGAGGCACTTCAAGCACATTATTCTTTTTTGCGGATGGCTTCAGATGGTTGTTGAGTGCACCTTTTCTGAAAAAGAAACCATCCTTGAATTTAAAGCGCTTAAACAGGTTGAAAATATCCACACTCAGCTCTGTTTGGCTTATGATCATGTAACCCTCAGATGAAAGGGACTGGTAAAACTTTTCGGTAATCTGTTTGATAACGGGTTGAGAGAAATACATCAACACATTCCGGCAAAAGATCACATCGTAGCCATTGGCGCTATCGTGGCTGTAAGGGAAATCTCCCTTTACGAGATTAAGGTTGCTGAAATGAACCATGCTTTTTATCTCCGGCTTAAGTTCAAGGATTTTATCATGCCTGATGAAATACTTTTTGAGCAAATCTTCTCGCAGTCCTCTGAAAGACCAGGGACGGTAGACCGCCCTTTTGGCTTTGCTGAGTGCTTCGTTGTTCAGGTCGGTAGCCATTATTTTGATGTCCCACTTTGAAATATCGGGCAGGTTTTCTTTCAGGAAGATGGCGATGGAGTAGGGCTCTTCGCCGGAGCTGCATCCGGCACTCCAGATGTTTAGTGTTTTACGGTTGCTTTTGCGGATTTCGGGGATGATCTCCTCTGCAAGCAGGGTCAGTCCGGTAATTTCGCGGAAGAAATAGGTTTCTCCAATAGTCAGGTTCGTGGCCAGGGCGTGATATTCTTCCTCGCTGAGGGCTGGCTTGAGCAGCCATCCAGAGATATCTTCTATGCTTTGCTTGCGGTTTAGAAGCTTGGCTGTTCTCAACAAGCTGTTTTCCATGCTCTTCCAGTCTCCCTTTTTCAGATGAATCCCGAAAAGGAGATTGATTTTTTCGCTTAAAGATTTATACAGCCTGTCGTTGCCCATGTTCCTGAGTTTGTAAGTTTTTAAGTTTTTAAGTTTGTAAGTTTTTAAGTTTTTAAGTTTGTAAGTTTGTAAGTTTGTAAGTTTATAAGTTTGTAAGTTTCTAAGTTTATAAGTTTCTAAGTTATTAGAAAACAGTGTTGCAAAGCCCGCTGAGATTATCCGGTTAAATGTTCCTTTGCCTTTTCGAGTTGTATTTTTATGTCGCCTGACAATAAGTCTTCCAAATTAAGGATAATGGCGATGCCCCGCTTATCACTGAACAGCAGGCTACTGCCCTCTGTCCTTGTATCCGTTAAGGAGCCTTGAGCCTCAAATATTTCATTTTCGGTGATAGCGATAACATCGTTCACCTCGTCGGTAACAAGCGCAATGGTTCGCTTCGAGGTGTTCAGGATAAGAAATCGCTGCTCAGGCCTCAGCTCCTTATCGGGAAGATTAAATTTGGCCCTGAGGTTAATGACCGGCACAATTTTACCGTGATAATTGAAGCTGCCGTAAAGCAGATCACCGGAGTCCGGGATGGATGTGACGGCCAGTGCCCGAACAACCCGTTCAACCTCAGACACAGGGATAGCCAGCTTATGATCATCCAGTTTAAACGTTAAAAAATCAGTTCCTTTCTCACTCATATCGTATTATTAAGGAAGTTAAAAGTAAACATATTTGAGGAGTATAAAAATTTATTCATTAAAAATGCATATGATGAAATCTTTGATGAATGCTGGAAATACGAAGGATCAAGTTGATTTGATAGTTGTTGAATGCTGAATGGTAGTTAATATTCTGTTACAAAAATTTTCCTGTTAAAAGCAGCGATAATGTTTTTGAGTAAGTAAAAGCAAAAGCCTCCGAGAAGCTAAATCTGGCTTCGCTGGAGGCTTTTGCTGTTTATGTTTAAGCAGTTTTTACATTCCTTGCGCTTACATGATTCTCATTAATAACACCATTTTCAAAATCAGTAAGATTCTGAAGCGTGGTGGAAGCAATCTGCTCCAATGCTTCCCTTGTCAGAAACCCCTGGTGGGCTGTAACCAGTACATTCGGGAACTGCATTAGACGGGCGATTTTGTCATCATCGATAATCATCTCCGAAAGGTCTTTAAAGAAGAGCTTCTCCTCCTCGGCATATACGTCGATGCCAAGGTAACCCAGTCTTTTTTCTTTCAGCGAATCGATTACCGCATCCGTATCAATTAGTTTACCACGACTGGTATTGATCAGCATCGCCCCTTCCTTGATGTTTTGGAGGCTTTGCTTGTTGATGATGTGGAAGGTGTCGTGCGTGAGCGGACAGTGCAGCGAGGTGACATCCGAGCGCGAGAGCAGGTCGTTGAGTGAAAGGTATTCCACACCCTGCTTTTTCAGCATCTCATTCGGATAAGGATCGTAAGCCACAATTTTTGCATTAAAACCTTTCACCAGGTGGATAAAAGCCCTGCCGATGGCTCCGGTTCCTATTACCCCGATGGTTTTGTTGCTGAGGTTGAAGCCTGTAAGACGCTCCAGCGAGAAATTCCCTTCGCGAACCCTGTTGTATGCTTTGTGCGTTTTACGGTTAAGGGTCAATATTAAAGCCAGCGCGTGTTCGGCCACTGCCTGTGGCGAATAAGCAGGAACTCTCATGACCTTGATACCGTACTTTTCGGCAGCATTCAGGTCTACATTATTAAAACCGGCGCAACGCAGGGCCAGTGCGTTGATGCCTTCGTTTTTCATTTCCCGCAAGGTATGGTCGTTGATCTTATCATTAACGAAAGCACAGATAGCGTCGTGATCTTTGGCCAGCGACACTGTGCGAGAGTTCAGGCGTGTTTCAAAAAAACTTAAGGTGTGACCAAAGTTGTCATTGACTTTATTAAAGTACTCCTGGTCATATGATTTGGAACTAAAAAATGCTATTTTCATTGTATCTGGATTTTAATTGCTAACCCATTAACAACAAGGGTCTCGTTGTTGTTCTATGCAGACTTCCAATGTTTAATGCAATCGATTGTGAGCTTTAAATGGGGGAATGAATGAGTTGGACAACTTATAGCTGATTAATTTGTTTCTGCAATAGCTCAATCTGAATACATATTTTTTTAAGTTTGGACAGCATTTCGCTTAATGATGGAATGCTGGTGAGCATTAAAGTGATAATATCTTAAGAAGCAATCACGGATGAAAAAAATACTGGCAATACTTTTAATTATATCTGCGTCAGGCCTAAAAGCTCAGCATGCGGATAGTTCGAGGTTTTTTTACGAAGCTACTTTTAACAAAGGGGTGGGGTTTGAGCTGCAGGACATCGCCTATAACTGGCAGGGCTTCCCTACCAGCGAGTTGCTTTACTATTCTTTTGGTGGCGGTACGGGATTAGATGCAAGGGTAGGGGTAAATCTGTTTTCAGGATTCAGCCTGTCGGCCGATGGATCTTACCGACTGGTGTACATCAGCAAAGCGCAAAACTTTGGTTCTTCAAAAAATAAGTCGCGCGCCACGATTGCTCATAAAATGGTGGGGGGATCACTGCATTACACCTTAAGATCTAAAAATGAAGAAATCTGGCTGACCGGAGCAACCTTTAATGCAGGGCCTGATTATTACTTTGAAGGAACGCTGAAGCAGAAGAAAAACTCTACAGACCTGGATGACATCATTTACCCTGAAACGATGGGCTTCCACCTGGAAGCGATGATGTCGTTTGATCTGTTTCCTGAAAGCGATATTGAGATGCTGTTTGGCATGAAGTACCGCTACGTGCAGTTCGAAGCCGAAGGAGATCCCGATAAGGAGGCATTGAAAAAGGTGGATGGACAAGGCATTGATTTTCGGGTTGGTATTCGGGGAAGTTTGTAAGTAAGAATGTCTCATTCCGAAGCCAATAGATTCCTCACTGCATCACTCCACTATCGCTGCGTGATTTGCGCGGAATGACAGGTATACGTTTAATATAAGGGAAAAAGCCCGCGCCGACCCCACTGTATATGTTCTAATGTGTCGGCGCGGGCTTTTTGTTTGATTCTTGAAAGTCTCAGGGTCGCCAACCCTTTCGGGGTTTTCAACCCTTCAGCTATTGGGTTTAAATCCCCGGAGAGGGAGATGGATAAAAGTAAAATGTTGAATTTCATTTTATGGATCAGAATGTGCCCAAGTGTTCTGTTTTCGGAGGGGATGGAAACCCTGAAATAGTTTATCAGCCAGTTACTTCATGAATAAGGCATTCCCAAAGCCTCGGTACTCCAAGGATCACCTTTTGTCTCAGGGTCGCCAACCCCTCCGGGGTTTTCAACCCTTCAGCTAGTGGGTTTAAATCCCCGGAAAGGGAGATGGATAAAAGAAAAATGTTGAATTTCATTTTACGGCTCAGTCTGTGCCCAAGTGTTCTGTTTTCGGAGGGGATGGAAACCCTGAAA
>JAASSU010000027.1 GCA_021767705.1 Bacteroidota bacterium
ATAGACCTATTTTTGTATATTGCAACTATGGAATGAAAAGCGACGAAATCGCCTTGTTTCTCGAAAAGAAATTTAAGAGTAAAGTGTATGTTTTAATGGGTGGTTACGACGCATTTATCGATTATCAGAATAACGGATAAACTATAATCATGCGCAGAATTAAAGTGGAAGAACTCAAAGAATGGATTGACAAAAGGAAAAATATTCAAATACTTGACACCCGCGAGAAAGATGAATTTGAGCTCGCGGCAATTGAAAACTCCACCAATATCCCGAAGGCTGAGCTTCAAAACCGATTTGAAGAACTCAGTTTCGATACCGACACCATTGTGGTATGCCGGTTTGGCACAAAAAGTGCCGCTTCGGCGCGCTTCCTGATCTCGAAGGGCTTTGATGATGAAAAGCTCTATCTGCTCGACGGCGGCATCTATGAATGGGCAGTGGAAATCGACAAAAATATGCCATCGCACCTTTTGTGAATTCAGGGCCTTATTCCTTGAAAAACCACAACAAACTGAAATCATATCATTTACGTAAATTGACCTATTTAATTATGCGTAATTCATCTGATTGCAAATTAAATTTGAGGGGTGTATATTTGTATTAAATTAAATCATTTTACCATGAAAAAAGCAACCGTCATATTAGGAATTTTGATGATGATAATAAGCCAGGCCTCTGCAAAGAGCCTGCAGGCTCATTTGGCTTACGCCACCTTTTATTCGCCAGAAGAAGGGCCTTACATTGAGACTTATTTGTCAATCAATCCGAATTCAATTCGTTATGAGGAAACTGTGGATGGAAAATTCAAGGGGGCTGTTGAAATCACACTCATTTTCAAACAAGAGGAAAAAGTTTCAGCCTTTGACAAGTATGTTTTAAACAGTCCGGTATTGGAAGACACGTCAGGAATCGACCAGCAGTTTATCGACCTTCAACGTTTTGTCCTGCCAGAGGGAAAATACGATTTCACCATCAGTATTTCCGACCAAAATTCGTCACAAAAGCCTTACATTGCCTCAGAGGAAGTGGAAATTAAATTTCAGGATAACAGCATCCAGTTTTCTGATATTCAAATGGTCGACCACTACAAAAAATCGGAGCATCAGAATATCCTGACAAAGAGTGGTTATGATTTGATTCCGTACCCCAGTAGTTTTTACCCGGAAAATAAAAAAGACCTGATTTTTTACAGCGAATTGTATAACACGGAGAAGTTATTGGGCAAAGACAGTCGCTTTTTGCTGAAGTTCTATCTGCGATCAGCAAACACACACCAGCCACTAAAGGATTATGTAAAAATCAGAAGAATGGAGTCGAAACCTGTTCACACCATCTTCCATAAGTTCGACTTATCAGAAATCCCATCAGGAAATTATAACCTGATAATGGAAGTATATGACGAAAAGAATCGGCTTTTAGCCAATAAGGGTGCGTATATTCAGCGCAGCAACCCGTCGATATCCACCCAACAATTTGAGCTGACTGCTTTTGATAAAAACAGCAATTTTGCAGGAGAATATTCTGACAAAGAGGTCTTAATGGAAAAAATCAGTGGACTTGCACCTATTGCCGATAAATCTGAAGTCGTATTTATTAACGGGGATTTAAAGAGCTACACGCTCGAGGAGCTACAGAAATTCCTGTATTATTTCTGGGCCGAAAGAAACAAGCTGGAACCTGAACAAGCATGGAAAAACTACGAAAAAAACCTGGTTACCGTAAACAGTGAGTTTAAGACGATGGTTAAAGAAGGTTACGAAACAGACCGTGGAAGGGTTTTTCTGCAATACGGTGCACCCAATGCCATTGCCCGCAGCTACAACGAACCGAAAGCCTATCCTTTTGAGGTGTGGCAGTATTATGAAACGGAAAATCACCGCGACAGCAAGTTCGTTTTTTATAGCCGCGACATGGTCAATAATGATTTTGAGTTATTACACTCTAATGTTCCGGGCGAAGTGAAAAACAGGAAATGGCAATTTATTATTTTCGAAAGGGGCATCAAAGACGGAACAGTTGATGATGTTAATGCCATCGACGCCTGGGGTTCGAAACTCGAGTATTACGAAAATCCATACTAATTAATATGTTATATGCATAAAGCCGGGGAACTCCTCCGGCTTTTTCTTTTTCAGGGAGATTAATTCACCTGGAAATCCCTATTTTTGCCTTCATCAAAAAATATCCTTTGAAAAAAGTTGCGGTTGTCATACTAAACTGGAATGGGGAGAAATTCCTTCGCGATTTTCTCCCTTTGGTCATCGAGCACTCTGCAAGTGAAGATACTGAGGTGATAGTGGCTGATAACAACTCTACCGATAATTCCGTCGAATTATTAAAAGCGCAGTTTCCCCAAGTGCGAATCATCATTAACGAGAAGAACGAGGGGTTTGCCGGAGGCTACAACAAAGCACTGCAACAGGTGGATGCCGAATATTTTGTACTGCTCAATTCGGATGTAGAAGTCACCGAAAACTGGATAAAACCCGTCATAGAAATGATGGATCGGAATTCGGACATCGGTGCGGCACAGCCCAAAATACGCTCCTATCATCAGCCTGATTATTTTGAATATGCCGGTGCGGCCGGTGGATATATCGACAAATACGGCTACCCGTTTTGCCGTGGGCGCATTTTCGATGAGTTGGAAAAGGACGAAGGCCAATATGACGATGTAGCGGAAGTTTTTTGGGCCACCGGGGCCTGTCTTTTTGTGCGTACGGACCTTTTTAAGCAGTCGGGTGGTTTCGACGAAGATTTCTTTGCACATATGGAAGAAATTGACTTTTGCTGGCGTATCAAACACAAAGGCTACAAGGTGATGTACCATCCCCATTCGGTGGTGTATCATGTGGGTGGAGGAACACTGCCCACAGCGTCGAGTTTCAAAGCCTATCTCAATATCCGCAACAACAATGCGATGCTCTACAAAAACCTGCCCCAGGGAAAACTAACCACTACCATCTTCCTGAGGCTTATCCTTGACGGGATTGCGGCTGTAAAGTTTTTTTTCGATGGTGGCATGGCCGATTTTATGGCAGTCATCCGAGCCCACATCCACTTCTATAAAATGATTCCGAAACTCCGCAAAAAGCGAAAGCAAATCAAACCCGGAAAAGTATCACAAATTTATAAAGGCAACCTTGTCTCCGCTTTCTACCTTGCCGGGAAAAAGAAATTTTCGGAGTTGAAGACAGAGAAGTTTTCCTGAATTTAAATGATTGTAATACTGTATATTATATTATATTATATTTTGGTTAGAATAAGAAGCTCTATTCTAATTACAGAATGATAGTTATATATCAATAGTGTAGATGCGATTAGATTCCTCCTCCCTCCATTGCGCAAACACTTTTGATTAGAATGCCAACTTTTTATCGGCGCAATTCCGGTTGTCGGAATGACCTTGATTTGAGGGATCAGGTGGGAAAAAGGGCGCGCCGACTCATATGAAATTTTACAAGGTGTCGGCGCGCCCTTTTTCTTTTTGCCCACCCAAATCCCACGTCATTCCGATGCCCATGTTTCGCTCATATTATGAATTGCTGTTCACAAAACGCTATCAGCGAAACATGGAGCTGAGGAATCTATATAATTACGATAAGCAATTTACTTTCATATGTTTCATAGTATCAAACACATATAACTATTGTTCAAAAGTCAATCGATTATTAGAATAGAGCCGACTAAGATTGAATCTGTATTCATTACCCTTCAGAAGAGAAATATTTGCAGGAGAGATGGGTTGTTATTTGATTTTCAATCCACAATTCAAACAATTAAGTGAGTTTTTATGAAGCTGAGCACCACAAGCGGGACAAACATTTTCATCATCCAGCCAATCGGGACTCCAGTTTTCGACTACTGTATCCTTAGTTTTATTATGTTCCATAAATCTTATGAGCCTTTCTTTTTCCTTGATATCTGTATTCTTGTCAATTATACCATTATCAACCAGGCCCTGTAATATGCCAACCTTATTTTTTGTTATGGTATCGGCAACTCTATCGTTAAGTAATTGATCATATTTCTCTTCCAATCTATTTTCATGCCCTGTATCCAGACCATTCCTTCTATCTTGAGCTAACTCTTCTTTAAATTCATTTCTGGTTTTTTTGACGACCTCATTTAATTCAGAGTTGTCTACCTTATAGTCCTTAAGACTAATAATCAAAAGAGCGATTGGCCCGGTAATAATGCCTAGGAAAACCCATAAACTCGGCTCTCTTCCAGTCTGTTTAGCAATCCTATACGCCCAAATTATGGAAATGATAATCAGAACCCATAATACTATTACCAAAACAAAAAAGGGGTCGATATTATTAAAAGTTGGAATAGCTCCTGTTCTTAGATTGCTTTTTATCATTAATGCATATGTGATAATATACAATACCAATACTACAGAGGAAAACAACGTCGCTTTGTAATTCCTGTGCGGCTTTAGTGATATTAAATTATCCGTTTCCATCAATTATTGGATATCTGATTATTATATGACTCCTCTTTTCTTTCCTACTAAAAAACATCCGTCTTATTTACAACTAACCCTATCCTTCCGAAACCTCCAAAAAATATTTCACGGCCAGTTCGTAAACAGCCAGCCCCAATCCGGTAATAGTACCTGCAGCGCCGGCCGAAATATAGGATTCGTGCCGAAAAGGTTCACGCTTAAAGACATTGCTGATGTGCACCTCCACCACCGGCGTTTTGATGGCCTTCACGGCATCGCCAATCGCCACGGAAGTATGGGTGTAGCCTCCGGCATTAAGAATAATCCCATCTGATGAAAATCCCACTTCATGAAGCTTATCAATTATTTCACCCTCAATATTGCTCTGGTAATAATCGAACTGTACGTTAGGGTATTTCTTCTGAAGCGCTTGAAAATAATCATTCAGTGAAGTCTGGCCGTAGTGTTGTTCTTCTCTTCTTCCAGTCAGGTTCAGGTTTGGCCCGTTGATAATACTAATCTTCATAGCTGTGTTTTTTTGTAAAAATAGAAATTAAGCCCGAACTGCCGCTTATCCTTGATTTATTTGTTAAAATAGTTTTAACTTTGCAGCGATCTTACAAAAAAATAGGGGTGCCCGATAAACAGACGGGCTGAGATCATACCCATAGAACCTGATCCGGTTAGTACCGGTGTAGGGAGAAAGCAGGGCTTTAAATAATACGAATGGTTTTTTCCTCTATTTCCCATTCTAAGTTGAACAAATAAACTTAGAATCATGAAATTATTTATTCGTTTTTTCATTCTTTTACTGATGCCGGTTTTTGCTACCGGCCAGCACAGTGTTTCTGGTGTGGTTCTTAACAAAGAAACCAATGAACCGCTTCCGGGGGCACACATCCGCATGGAGCGCAGCTATCATGCCGTTGTTTCTGATAACGAAGGACGTTTTGTTATCAATGAGCTCAACAAAAACCGGGTGCATTTTACAGTGACTTTCGTCGGTTATGAACCGCTTGAAAAAACCGCCTTTATCAAAAGCGACACCACACTTACTTTCAGGCTGGAACCTCGCGCCATTATGGAAGAAGAGGTGATTATCCGCGGCACACGCGCCGGGGAGAATGCACCCACCACCTTCCAAAACATGTCGGAGGAGGAAATTGAACAGGTGAATATGGGCCAGGACTTGCCCTACGTAATGTCGCTGACACCATCTGCCGTGGCCAGTTCGGATGCCGGCGCGGGTGTGGGCTACACCGGACTCCGCATCCGGGGCACCGACCTGACGCGTATCAATGTGACCATCAACGGGATCCCTTACAACGACCCGGAATCGCAGGGTGTTTTCTGGGTGAACCTCCCCGATTTTGCGTCCAGTGTGGATAACATCCAGATACAACGCGGCGTAGGCACCTCCACTAACGGAGCAGCAGCCTTCGGAGCCACTATCAACATCCAGACACAGAGTACGGAGACGGAGCCTTATGCTGAAATCAACAGCGGCGCCGGCTCGTTCAACACTTTCAGAAATACGGTGAAAGCCGGTACCGGACTTATCGGAGGGAAGTGGGCTGTAGATGCCCGCCTCTCAAAAATCAGCTCCGACGGATTCATCGACCGTGCCGAATCTAATCTTCGTTCTTTCTTTGTTTCCGGGACATACTTCGGAGAGAAAAGCATCGTGAAAGCAAATGTATTCTCGGGGAAAGAACGCACCTACCAGTCGTGGTGGGGAGTGCCACTGGTAAGGCTCAACAACAACCCGGAAGGCATGCAACGCTACGAAGATCACGGGCTCTATACTCCGGCAGAAACGGAGCACATGATAAATTCTGATAGCCGCACCTACAACTATTACACCTACGAAAACGAGGTGGACAACTATCAGCAGGATCATTACCAGCTATTTTATTCTTACGAAATAAACAAGAACTGGCTTTGGAATACCGCTTTCCACTACACCAAAGGCGAAGGTTACTTTGAGCAAATGAAGAAAGGTGAGGATTTCGCGGATTACGGGCTGGCACCATTCACCTTAAATGGTGAAGAAGTCAGCTCTACCGACCTCGTAAGGCAAAAGTGGTTGGATAATGATTTCTACGGACTGACCTGGTCGTTGAACCACGACACGAAGCAACTGAAGTTTACGCTTGGCGGCGGATACAACGAGTATGACGGCGATCACTTTGGTGAAATCATCTGGGCGCAGTATGCCAGTCACTTCGACAAGGATTACGAGTGGTATTTCAACACCGGATTGAAAAAGGTCTTTAACATCTACGCGAAAGCGAATTACCAGTTGAATGATATATTCTCAGCCTATGGCGATATCCAGTACCGGAACGTCAACTACGAGATTGACGGAATACATGATGACTTGCGTGACCTGACACAGTCGCACAGCTTCAACTTTGTCAATCCGAAAGCTGGCGTGCAAGCCTCATTCAACGAACATCACACAGCTTATGCCAGCGTGGCGGTATCGAACCGGGAGCCCAGCCGTGGCAACTTCCGCGATGCCGATCCGGGCGAAGTCCCGACCAGCGAGACGCTGACCGACTACGAGCTGGGATATACCTACGAAACAACACAGGGCAAAATCGCGGTGAACGGATATTTTATGGACTACACCGACCAACTGGTACTGACCGGCGAAATCAACAACGTGGGTGACCCTATCATGAGGAATGTAAAAGACAGTTACCGCGCCGGAGTGGAATTGATGGGTGGCATCCGCATCCTGCCCAACCTTAGCTGGGATGCTAACCTGACCCTCAGTAGCAACAAGATTAAGAATTTCACCACTTTCGTGGATGACTGGGACAATTGGGGCGAGCAAAAAGAAGTGTACCTCGGCACCACAGATATCTCTTTCTCTCCATCCATCATCAGCGGAAGCAAAATTAACTGGGAGCCGGTGGATGACCTGGAGCTGAACCTGCTTTCAAAATACGTTGGCAAGCAATACATCGACAATACGGCCAGCGAGAAAAGAAAACTCGATCCGTATTTTGTCAATGATATCCTGATCAGCTACAAAATCAAAACCGGATGGGTGGAGTCGATGGAGCTGACCCTGCAGGTAAACAATGTATTGGATGAAAAATATGAAACCAACGCATGGGTGTATCGCTACATTTATGGCGGCGAGCAGTATAAGATGACCGGGTACTTCCCGCAGGCCGGAACCAACTTTATGGCCGGACTGAAGATATCCTTGTAACAGAAATCGGGTAACACTCTAAAAGCGTTGGCATTTTCAGGGTCAACGCTTTTATTTTTTAAGTGCCAGTGGTTTACGCATAATAAGGTGACCTAATCAGTGATTTCGATAAAGTTAAGCGAAACCCGGAAAAAGTGAAAGGTAGTTGTCAAAAATGACATTTGTATAGTCCCAATTTCTCACATCCACATTATTTTTACTACAAATTTCACTGTTTTGTCATGCACTTCCTTTCAGTTTATTTGATGACCTGCATTATTATTTATAAACCTCAGCTTCAGGAAAGAAAGCAAAATAAGCGAAAGCAAAATGGTGCCCGCTTTCTTCTGCTTTTAATTGTTTACCTTTAAACTTTCCATCCACGCACTTCCCGGCAAGGTTCCATATCGATCCGGTTTGAAGGTCCTTAAAGCCATCGTCATCAGGTTTAAAAGTAAGCTTCTGGTCACCTACTTTGGCATGATAGGCCACAGCGGCACCAATCTGCTTTGATTCTGCAAGTTTCTTTTCATCAAGGTTCGATAGCATATTATCAGCATAAAAAAGCACAACAGGCTTTCCGGCAATCTCATCGTTGATGACTTTCTCCTTTCGGATGGTCTTTAACGGGTAAGCCCTATTTGTCGCTTCGTGGCTTAGGTTAATAACGCGGGCCATGGCCGGAAGGCGGTCATCCACCGGCCCCTCAAAAAGCCTTGGATTGGTATTCGACAGATCATCGTAATGTGGATATGGATTCTTATCGTATTTAGTCATGAGCGAACGTTTACCGGTCTGATGCGAAAGCACTTTTCCTTCAGGATAATTTCCTGCAAAATCTGACAAAGAAATCATTTGTGATGGAAGAATATCCAATTCAGCACCAGTCAAATCCCCAACAATAGCCTTTCCAGTAAATTGCTGCCACCAGCTTTCCGTTTCTTCGTCCCACATAACAAGATTACTCTTGCGAAGCATTCCACTGGTACCAAAAGTCAGTTCATAGTCCTCACCATTAAATGTAAGGAGGCGGTTAAAAACAATAGCTGAATTACATAAAGGGCAGTAGGTTACGGCAAAAGAATGCACGCCAATCCGATCGTTTACAATTTCGTGATAAGATAACATGTTTACCGGATAGGCTCGTGCTTCCCCTCCAATTAAAACAGCTATTACGGGCTCCTGCATCACATAGATGTGGCTAAGCTCATCCACTGCCACATATTCAGGATTTTCAACCGGAGGAATCTGATTTCGTTTTAAAAGGGTTTTTAGATCGCTTAAAGGAATATCACTCCTGGTGGTGTCAGTATCCCAGGATTGTTGAACATGGTTAGGATTCTCGATCTGTCCGTAAACTGCGGGAAAAGAGAAAAACATGGCTGATAAAATCAGCAGTACAAGGTAGCTCTTCATAGCTTAACTATTTTAATTTCCGTAAAGATAAAGAAATAGCAACAGTAAATATGTTATCAAAGAGTTAGGAAAAATTGTTTTTTATCAAAGCCTGATAGATTTCCATTCTATTTTCTTGTCTTAAAAATAAAAACCAAAAAAATAACGTTTGCATTACCAATATAAACTTTTGTATATTTGTAATATAAACTAATACAAATGATTCTAAAAGAAGATTTAAGAAGATATCTTTTAAAACAACAAGAGCAATTAAGCAGGGATTTAGGCGTAAGAAGAGACCTTCAACTAAAGCTAATACCAAATTTTGTCCTTATCATTTCAGGTATCAGAAGGTGTGGTAAATCCACCTTAGCCAGACAATTCCTGAATGATAAGTCTCCGGTTTATTATGCCAATTTTGAAGATATCAACCTGTCTAATTTCGAACTTAAAGATTTTACAAAGCTGGAAGAGATCCTCAAATCAGAATTTGGTGAAGACGGCTATTTCTTTTTTGATGAAATTCAGAATATCGACGGTTGGGAAAAGTACATCAGGCAACTGGTAGATCAAAAGGAAAAGGTGGTAGTAACAGGCTCGAATGCATCTATGCTCAGTAGTGAGATGGGGACCAAACTCACCGGCAGACATATAACAAAGGAGCTTTATCCTTTTTCCTACAGGGAATTTTTGACACTTAGAAAGGAAAACCATAGCTTGGATCTTTTCAAAGAATATCTTGTGGAAGGCGGTTTTCCTGAATATTTAAAATCAGGAGAAAAAGACATTCTTCATTTTCTATTTCAGGATATCATCGCAAGAGATATCATTCAAAGAAATGAATTGAAAAATGAAACGGCGATCAAATCGTTGATACAATACATTATCTCGAATATCGGAAAAGAAGCTTCGTTTAATAAATTGAGATCCTATATTGGAGTTTCCTCAACGAATTCTGTATCGCAGTATATTACCCATCTTGAGCAAGCCTATCTGATTTTTAGCATCAAAAAATTCGATTATTCAGTCAAGAAACAACTGATGAATCCCAAAAAGATGTATTGCATTGATAATGCCATCATCGGCACAAATGCTTTTTCTATTTCTGAAAACAAAGGAAGGCTTCTCGAAAATCTTGTCTTTCTTGAGCTTAAAAGACAGGGCTCAGAGATATTCTATCACAAAAACAAATTTGAATGTGATTTCGTTTTGAAAAACGGAACAAGAATAACAGACGCCATCCAGGTTTGTTATGAGCTAAACACTGACAACCAGGAAAGAGAATTCGATGGACTACTTTCGGCAATCCAGGATTTCAATCCCGATAAAGGATTGGTCTTGACCTTCAATCAGGAAGAGGAAATCACTTATAAAAATAATATCATTCAAATTCTTCCGGTTTGGAAGTGGCTGCTAGAGAGTCCTTCTCATTAACTCACTTTCGCTCTCTCCTTGCGCTTCCGCTCATGCTCGTCAAGATAAATTTTTCGCATGCGGATGGATTTTGGTGTCACTTCCACATATTCATCATTCTTGATATACTCAATAGCTTCTTCAAGTGAGAACTCTTTTGGCGGGGCAAGCTTCACCTTATCATCAGAGCCTGAAGCACGCACGTTCGAAAGTTTTTTCGATTTTGTAACGTTAAGTCCCAAATCATCCACACGATTATTTTCGCCCACTACCTGTCCGGCATACACCGGCGAACCAGGAGGGATAAAAAACATTCCCCGGTCCTGAAGCTTGTTCAAGGCATAAGCAAAGGCATTTCCGGCTTCCATCGCGATAAGCGATCCATTCAGCCTTGTTTCTATCGGTCCCTTGAAAGGAGCATATTCCAGGAAACGGTGATTCATAACGGCTTCGCCGGCGGTGGCGGTCAGCATATTGGTACGCAGTCCGATAATCCCCCTTGAGGGCATATGGAACAGCAGATGGACGCGCTCGCCTTTCGACTCCATTTTCACCATCTCCCCTTTCCGGCGGTTGACCATCTCCACCACTTTACCGCTGAACTCATCCGGCACTTCCACCTGCAGCTCTTCTATCGGCTCATGCTTTTTGCCATCGATGGTTTTGTAAAGCACTTGTGGCTGGCCTACCTGCAGCTCATAACCCTCGCGACGCATCGTCTCGATAAGCACCGACAAGTGCATCACGCCCCTGCCGTATACAATAAACTCATCTGCATCTCCGGTCGTGCCGAGGCGCATGGCCAGGTTTTTTTCCAGCTCGCGCTCCAGCCTGTCTTTCAGGTGTCGCGAAGTAACGTACTTCCCTTCCTTGCCGTAAAAAGGTGAGTTGTTGATGGTAAAAAGCATGCTCATTGTAGGCTCATCGATATCGATGGGCTTCAGTGGATCAGGGTTTTCAAGGTCGCAAATGGTGTCGCCAATTTCAAATCCTTCCACACCTACCAGCGCGCAAATGTCGCCACTTCTGACTTCGCTGACCTTCTCACGGCCCAGACCTTTAAACAGGTGTAGCTCTTTGATTTTAACTTTATGGATGGTCTTTCCATCGCGCTTGGCCAGCGACACCATTGTTCCTTCTTTCAGTGTGCCCCTGCGAAGTTTCCCGATAGCGATTCGTCCGACATAAGAAGAATAATCGAGAGAGGTAATTAATAGCTGGGGGGTGCCTTCAGCCTGTTTTGGAGGGGGAACATTTTTGATAATGCTTTCGAACAAAGGGACGATATTTTCGGTAGGTTCGTTAAAGTCGTACGACATCCAGCCGTGCTTGGCAGAGCCATACACCACCGGAAAATCAAGTTGATCTTCAGAGGCATCCAAGGAGAACATCGTATCGAATACCTCTTCGTAAACCTCATCAGGACGGCAGTTAGGCTTATCCACTTTGTTGATGACCACAATCGGGTTGAGGCCGAGGGCCAATGCCTTCGACAATACGAAACGTGTTTGCGGCATGGTGCCTTCAAAAGCATCTACCAAAAGCAAAACACCGTCGGCCATATTCAGCACACGCTCCACCTCTCCACCAAAATCGGCGTGACCCGGAGTATCAATAATGTTAATTTTTACACCCTTGTAATCCACCGAAACATTCTTTGCCAGGATAGTAATCCCGCGTTCTCTTTCCAGATCATTACTATCAAGAATCAAATCCTCTCTTTTTTCATGATCTTTAATAAGGTTACTTTGATATATCATCTTGTCTACCAACGTTGTTTTACCGTGGTCGACATGCGCAATGATTGCGATATTTCTGATTTCCTGCATTCAAATTTATTTTAGCCTGCAAAAGTAGTTCAAATAAGCTTATCAGAATGTAATCTTAAGTGAATTAAACGTTAATTAGTACTGCCTCTCGTTTGCGTTAATATCTTGTTTTTTAATCAGGATAAAAAAACTATCAAAAATGTTTCTAAACTAACAACTCATCTTACTACTGTTTTTTTGTATTCATTTTGTTTTGCTATCTTTGTTTTCAAATCACACGAATACCCAATGGTAAACCGAACAGTCATTACGTTAGCGTTTATATTGCTCCTGATTCCGGCCTTTTCACAAAAGTCAGCCCACTCAAATCTTGATTTGTCAGAAAGCGATAAACCCCGGCCTGCGGCCATTTCTTTATCAGAAACAAAGGAATCAACCGGTTTCTTTAATCATTTTCATGGATTTATCGGCACCTCATGGAGCCATGCCCTTCCGAAAGAAAGGGCAGTTTAGCGATATTGTGGAGTATGGCACTCAAATGCGCCTTATGGATTTTGGATTTTTCTTCTCGAAAAACATTGGGATAAGCGGGCTGTGGCACGGCGGCTCTAACTATGACAGGCCTGATTTAAACAAGATTTTTTATTCTGACGGTATTTTGGCCGGACCCATTTTATCGTTGCCCCTTCACAAGAGACTTACCGTGAACGCAAGGGCCTTGACGGGCTATGCTAAAAACCGTCACATTTCACATCATAACTGGCGGAAAGCATCAAACTCATCGGCCAACATGATTAGCTTCATGGTGAAGTATGAAGTTGTAAATGATGTTGCCTTATTTATTGATGCGGCTTATTACCAATCTACTTCAAAGCATTATAACCAGGGAGGTTTAGCAAACACAGAACGTCTTGAAACCACAATAGATATTAAAACATACACCATCGGAGTGGGGATTACCTATCTGATATCTGAACTTTTTTAGCTGAAAAATTCCGTTCAAAAAGAATAATTACTCATGTGTCAGAACTTGATTCCAACACCAACCATAAAATTATAAGCGGTAATTCCCAGAGTTTATATGCTACTCTCGTTATTTTCGCCAATGATTGTTATCGCAAGACTTGCCTTACAGTATCAAATGCTTATGTCGATGAAAAAGGATGTTCCCTGATTTTCTACGGACTTGAAACGAATTCCCATTTCATGGGCATCGACGATATTTTTGGTGATTGATAACCCCAGACCGGTCCCCTTCTCACCAGCAGTGCCCCTGGAATGATGCCTTCTCAGATTATTGAATAAGTCTTGCTGGTATTTTTCAGGAATACCCACACCATGGTCTTTTACTTCAAAAACCCCTTTACCGTTTTCCTTTTTTGCATTCACTTCTATCGACTGACCGGGGGCGGAAAATTTGATTGCATTTTGCACCAGATTATTAAGCACCTGCGTGAATAAGGATTCATCAGCCATAAAAGAAAAATCCTCATCAATACTAAACTCGAGTGCCAACTGTTTGTCGGAAAGGTGTTTTTCAAAGCGCTTAATAAGTGGTTGCTTAAACTGGGAAGCCTTTAAATTTGCCTTCTCAATATTAAACCGGCCCAGCTCAAGGTTCGACCAGTGGTAAAGCTTTTGATTGTAGTCTAACACTTTAACCAGCTCATCATACATCTCCTGCAAAAGCTCTTTGCCTTCGTCGTTTAACCCCTTCCCAAAAATATCATCATCAAGCAAAAGCTCCATACCGTTTACCACCCCTGCCAATGGCGATCGGAGGTCGTGTGAAACAACAGACACAAACTGGTTTTTAAAGTTCAGGAGATTCCTTAAGCGCGATTCTGTTTTTTCGAGCTGCTCATTGTAAAGGCTTTTTTCCCTTGCCTTTTGAATGAGTTCACGCTGCTCAAATGAGGAAGTGTTTTCTGTACTAATCAGCAGCAATTCGCGATTGTTTTGCTTTACCGCATGTGCCTGCAAATAAACCTCTTCATTATCTCTTGATTCACTCCAAAGCTCAGAAGCTGCAACCTTATCATTCTTACCACTCCATACTTCTTTGGCGGTGGGCAAAAATGAATCAAGGTAAGGGAACAACTCGAACAAGTCCTCAAAATAGGTTTGCGTTTTCAATTCCGGAAAAAGCTTTATAAACCACGGGGCCGGATAAGTTTTTAGCCTGAAAGCACCACTCTCGGGGGTCCACGCCATAACATTCACGCTGAGGAGAATATCAGCCAAAAGTGCCGGGCTGCCCAAAGATTTTTGTTTGTTATCCTTGAGGATATTGGTATTGTGACTCTGAACTTCCTGATTAAAGGATGCTGACTTTTTTGTCGGTGTGAAAACCACAAAGAACGAATTGTCCTCCTTCAAAATGGCGACATCCGCCAACTTGGAGTGAGAAAGGTTTACATCTTTAATCTGTATCTCTTCTTCCCTTTCCGTCAACAAGCCATCCAAAAAAGGAAACCGCTCAATTACCAATGATTCCTTCTCTGGTGCGACGATATCGAAAACGTCAAACGCGCCAAAAGCCTCTCTCAGCCTGCCATTTTGATCAAGCTCGAACAGCGCAGCGTGCATAGGGCTCAAGTGATTTTCTTTCAGATAATTACTAACAACGTCAGGAAGTATTCTCATTTTATCGTAGCATTTGTTGAGTTAATTGACGAAAAGCTGTTTCCACGTTTTCGCCGGTTTTAGCACTTGTAAAATAAACATCCCATCCCTTTTCCTTAAGGCTCTCCACTTCTGCCCCTGACAGCTCCCAGTCTTCGGTGAGGTCGCTTTTGTTCACAAGCAACAGAAATGGTTTATTGCCAAGGGTATTATCAGCCAATTGCTTTAAATCTTTGGCCACATCCAGTGTGCCACTGCGTGTGCCATCTGCAACCAGCATAAATCCTGCTGCTCCTGTAAGGTAAGAGGCTCTGACTTTCTGAAAATCGTCTTCCCCATGAATATCCCATAAAAGCAGTTTTACATCCTGGCCTTCAATTCTCAGCTCCTTCTGATCGATTTTTACCCCTATGGTGGTCTGGTACTTTTCTGAAAAGATGCTTTTAACAAATTGCTGGACCAAACTGGTTTTTCCTACAGCGAAGGATCCCAGCATACATACTTTTTTCTTGATCATGGCTTTGTTGATTTTTCTATTTTAATCATCACTACTCTCTGTTCTGACTGGTCTATTGCTTTTCCGGTGGCCTCAGCATAATTTCCCATGCCCTTGTATGAAATTATTTCAGATGCCACACCCTTTTCAACAAGAAATGTGTACACTTGTTCTGCTCTTAAGTTGCTTATACGCAGATTAATTTTCTCTGAAGTTCCTGATGAGTCAGCATACCCCAAAACGAAAAATTCAAATCCCTCCCCTCTGTTGCTTGCCATACTGTTTAAAGCGATTAGCTTCTCAGCTATTGCTCTGAGTTTAATTTCCTCCGTTTGGTTTAAGCTTACCTTACCTCTTTCGAAGTAAATCCTCTCCGATTCTATTTCTCCTATTAACTGATTTACTTTGTCGGCATCTGAGGAGACTTGAATCTCACTCATGGTAATTTGCGTGAAACCAAAGTCCTTTCTAAGTACTGAATCACGGTCTATTTTATTCTTCACCTGCTCTGAGAAAACAGAACGGATGTGCAAGGTGTCTCCGGATATTCTCGCTTGGGTGATGTCCGGCAAACCATAGCGCTCTTTGAGGTGATTCTTTACTTTTACATCAAATGCATATTGAGAAATATCGGCCCAATGGCTTTCCACCATTTTCGGATTGATGCCGTACTTTTTGTAGATATTAAAAATAGTAAGCTCGCGCCCCGTCAGAATACCTTTCACTTTCCAGGAATTCCAGTTCTGTTGCTCATCAATAATTAACGCCAGGTTGCGGTTTTCGATTTCCATCAGAGCTTTACTCCAACGTGCGTGTTTTTCATAACTCGAATATAAGAGGTAAATGCCCCCGGCAATAAGCAACAGCAGCAGAACATACCTCAACCAGCTCTTTCGCTTTTTGGTTCCTTCCTTGCTCTTACTCACCAGGCAGGGTTTCAAATAAACGCCCACTTCAGAAAAACCAGCAGTATCACCCTGAAAGTTTTTCAATTCATAGCTATATTGCCGACTAATCCTCAGGCGCGTATTTTTGAGAACTTCCCTGTAAGTGGCTGGTGCCTGACCATAAATTGCCGCTGCCACAATCAATTCCGAACCCTTTTCTATCCACAAAGTGAGGTTACCTACTTCCACCGATTCGAGCATCTGCCCCTCACCGGACTGAAATGAATCAGACACGAAATCCTGGATGGCTGTCAGCATCGAGGAGACCATGTCAGCATTTTCAAACTCTGATTTACCATCGCTCAGTTGGTCTAAGAGCAATCCTGTTTTGGCATGTATCAGAAAAACATGCTTCACCTGATACTCGATGGTATGACGCATAACGATATCGGCAAAAGATTCTTTGCTGAAAAGAGCTTTTAGGCGCCAACCAATTGCTTTTGGCGATAATGTGGCCGAAGCAGCTCTGTTTACGTTTTCATTCATTTGCCTGAAGGCATCGCGAATGGCCTTCGAAATAGCAGGGCCAATCACAGGCGCCAATCCATCTGAAAGCGGCTGCGGCGATTGATTGCTGCTCGTTTGTATAGCCGTCTCAATAACTGGAACAACAGAATCGATCAATGCCTCCGACGATTCCTTACTTAGCTTATTGGCGCGCACCAAACTGGCTGCAATCACCTCAGAAAGCACCTCGGTCAGCTTTTCACGATCATCAATGGTATCGCGGATGCGCTCAATATCCTGCAACAGGCTGCCAAGAATAATACTCCTTAGCTCTCGTGTCTTATCATCCAGATAATATTTTGATTCTTCATTCATTGTTGTGGATCGTTTGAGTCAATATGTCGCAAACCAACCTTTTGTTTCAACTGATGATTAATTCTTTTTTGAAGCAAAATAAACTTTTCCAACTCCTCCTCCAGGTTTCCTACAGAAGATAATATGGCCTGTTCTCTTTTCTCCTCTAATGAAGTCTGCTCTTCCAGGTAAGCATTTAGCTTTTTTCTGAATCCTGAAAATTCTTTCTTGAGCGACTCCTGATCTTCCTGAATTTTACTCTCAGCGTCCTTTATTTCACCCCTTAATTCAGAAAGCTGGTTGTGATAGTCACTTATTATTTCTTCTAAAGAGTGAGTCACATCTGATTTCACCTCATCCAAAACGGAACTCAATTGTTCCTCTAATTCCCTGGCTTTGAAGCCGGTTTCTTCCTCTAACTGATCTATACGCTTGTTAATTTTCTTTGAAAGCCTGATGGTCAGCTCATTCATATCCGGCCCGAGAAGAATATCCCGCACTCTGTCAATAGCCGGTTTCTTTTCACCTGCTTTTTGATTATCGTTGCTAGTCATCAACTAAATTTTAAAATATCAAATGAAATTAAAGAAAATTTTCGATACCTGATTATTATTCAGTAATATATGTCAACAGTTTTTTAACACCCGAACCTCAAACGTTTGCATACACTCTGGCAATTGATGCCCAAAGCCTTATACAACGGGAAAACGAAAGAAAAACAAGTGGTCAGAAATCAATTACTCAGGAATACACTATTTTTGAATTCAAGAAAAAAATATTTTTAATCTCACGTATATGAAAAGGTTCCTAACCGCATTAACAGTTCTTGTCTTTATTGTTTCGCTTGGCAAGGCACAGGAAAGAACATTCGAAAGTTTCAATCAAGAAAAGTACACCTTCGAAATCAAAGTCAGTGATGGGTTGTATGTACTTACTCCCTACACCGCCAACATCATCCATTCAGCTTTTTACCCCGACAGCCTGCCCGTCGACAACCAGTCTTATGCTGCCGTGCTCTCGCCACAAAACCCTGAAGTAAAGGTCACCAAAGGGGACGGGGAAATCCTGATTGCCGGCGACGCCATGTCTGTTACGATTCAGAAGCAGCCTTTTGCTATCCGCTACTTACATAAAAACAACCTACTATTTGAGGAAAAATATGGCTATGCCCTGACCGACACCTCGCAAAAAAGAACCTTGACCATTGGCGAAAGCGACATCCTTTACGGAGGGGGCGAACGCGTGCTGGGAATGAACCGCCGCGGGCACCGCCTGCAAATCTACAACCGGGCGCATTACGGATACACCACGCACTCGGAGCTGATGAATTATGCTATCCCGATGTATCTGTCTTCAGAAAAATATGCTGTTTTGTTCGACAATGCCTCGCATGCTTTCCTCGACCTCGACAGCCGGGGCAACAACCAGGTGACCTACGAAACCTTTGGAGGAACCACCAACTATTTCGTCATCAGTGCCGATGACTGGTATGGCCTCACGGAGAATTATACGCAGCTTACCGGTCGACAGCCCTTGCCTCCTCGATGGGCCTTAGGAAACTTCAGCAGCCGTTTCGGATATCACACGCAGGAAGAAGTGCTGTCTACCGTTGATAAATTCTTTCAGAATGACATTCCGGTCGATGCGGTTATTCTTGACCTGTATTGGTTTGGCCCTGAACTCAAAGGGCACATGGGAAACCTCGCCTGGGATTACAATGCCTTTCCTGACCCAGAAAAAATGATGGACAGCCTGAAAAGCCGGGGCGTAAAAACCGTCCTGATCACCGAACCCTTTGTGCTTACCACCAGCAACAGGTGGGAAGAAGCCGTGAGGGAAGATGTGTTGGGGACGGATGCCAATGGCTTTCCTTACACCTATGATTTCTTTTTCGGAAACACGGGACTTATTGATGTTTTCAAGCTCAACGCCCGCCGTTGGTTTTGGGATATTTACAAAGAACTGGCCGAACAGGGAGTGGCCGGATGGTGGGGCGACCTGGGGGAGCCTGAAGTGCACCCCGCCGATTTACAGCATGTGAACGGGACCGCCGACGATGTTCACAATGCCTACGGCCATGAGTGGGCCAGCATTATCTATGAAGGATACCGCAGGGATTTCCCGCAGCAGCGGCCATTTATCCTGATGCGCGCAGGCTTTGCCGGCTCACAGCGCTATGGAATGATCCCATGGACCGGCGATGTGAGTCGAAGCTGGGGCGGACTGGTGCCGCAACCCGAAATTTCGCTGCAAATGGGGATGCAGGGCGTGGCTTACACCCACTCCGACCTCGGCGGTTTTGCAGGGGGCGACTCCCTCAACACTGAGCTTTACCGCCGCTGGATGCAGTATGGAGTCTTTCAGCCCATCTATCGCCCGCACGCGCAGGAAGCCATCCCTTCTGAGCCTGTATTCATGCCCGACAGCACCAAAAACAGGGTGCGAAAAGCGATTAAGTTGCGTTATAAGCTGATGCCATATATCTACAACATGGCCTTCGAAAATCACATCGACGGCACTCCGCTGATGATCCCGCTTTTTTTTGAGGAGCACAACGAGAAAACCCTCGAATATGACGAGGCCTACCTTTGGGGAAAATCGCTGTTAGTTTCGCCGGTCAAGCAGCCCGGGATCAAAAAGCAAGAGGTCTATTTCCCGGAAGGGCAAAGTTGGTTCGACTTTTATTCGGGCGAAAAAATTTCAGGCGCACAATCGAAAGTGGTGGATGTGGTGCCCGGCCACATTCCGGTGTTTGCCAAAGGGGGTGCTTTCATCCCGATGAAGGCCAAGGCTGAAAGCACCAGCAGTTACAACCTTAACAGTTTCGACATGCATTTCTTTACGGATGAAAACGTGACCAAGAGCAGCTATGAGCTTTACAACGACGACGGCCATACACCTGCAGCATTCGAAAAAGGCCTTTACGAAATGATGCACTTCAGCTCAGAAAACAATAAAGATGTTTTAAAACTGCGTTACCGGCATGAAAAAGGCAGTGGCTGGACTTGCAAGCAAGAAAAAAATGTACGGTTCATCGTTCACAACACCACCAAAAAACCCCGGAAAATCATGCTAAACGGAGAAAAGCAAGACAAGAAACAGTGGACCTGGGACCGCGAAAAATCTGAGCTAACCATCAATGTCATTCTTGATGAGAAAGCTATTTTGGAGATTGTAAAATAAACAATCTCAGGCTTTGGTGAGCTCCATCAGTGTTATTTCCGGCAAAATCCCTATCCTTCCGGGATATCCGATCACTCCCAGTCCGCGGTTTACATAGAGATATTGTGGTTTCCCGTGGCGGTTATCCTCATACAATCCGGCCCAATGCTTATACATGTATTTGGCCGGCGACCATTTCACCCCCGGTATTTCGATGCCAAACTGCATGCCGTGGGTGTGTCCTGCAAAAGCAATATCAATTTCAGGATATTTCTCCACCACCTCCGAGCTGAAGTGAGTAGGGTCGTGCGAGAGCAAGAGCTTCACCGGCGTATCTTCTGTTCCCTGCAGCGCTTTCGTCATGTCTCCCCTTTTCGGGAAGCGCGGGTAAGCACTCCAGTTCTCCACGCCCACAACAGCCAACTTTTCCCCGTTCTTTTCCAGGATGTCATTTGCATTATTAAGCAGCTTCCATTGCAGGTCGCGATAAAAATCATACAGGTCTTCCATATTCTCCTGCTTGGCTTCGGCACTCTCCCACTTCTTATAATCGCCGTAGTCATGGTTTCCGAGGGTCGCATAAATACCATGTCTGGCTTTCAAATCGGCCAGCACATGCTGAAACCTGAAAGCCTCGCTGGTGGCATAGTTCACTAAATCGCCCGTAAAGAATATCACATCCGGCTTAAGCTCATTAACCATCCGCACGGCTTCCTTCAGCGATTTTTCCGTAGCCATCGTTCCCAGGTGCATATCCGATATCTGAACAATCCGGAACCCTTCAAAGCCTCTCGGCAGATGAGGCAGGCGCACCCGGTGCTTCCAGACTTTAAAATCGTAAGCCCACTTTACCATCCCCATGATGAGCGAACCAAGAAAGATACCTCCTGTAATCAGGCTAAACTGGCGTAAAAACTTCGAGCGGCTGTTGCGGAACTCATCGTCAATCTGCTTCTGACTCTTGGGCGTGAGCAAGTGTATGATGTAGCGGATTAGCCGAATCAAATCATTCAGGAAAAGAAACAGCAGCGGAACCATTTTGGCCACGTAAAAAACGAAGATAGTCCCGATAAAATACGTCCGGAAAGTGTCGTTCCAGCTATCAAAATCTATGAAGAAGGATGAAACAGCTAAACCAATCAAAGCCAGTGCGGGCAACCAATACAGCGTCATCAGCGAATAAATAACAGCCTTGTGGTAAAGGAAAATAAATTTACGGAGGCTCGACCATAAATACATATCCAAGATCAAGAGCCCAATCAGAAAAGGCAACCGCGACACATCCTTCGGCATCGATTCTTTAAGAAATAAATAAAGAACAATCACTATGACAATGCCGATAGTCGCGCCTAATCCTACTTTTCTCATAAATAAAAATTATCTGACAAGCTTGATTCTGTTTTCTGTATGTTTTTAACTCCGTTTACAATCGGAAAAAACAAAATTTCTCAGGCATAGCCTGCTTCATGCTACAAAAAAAATAAAAAATCAGGCTAAATGTTCATTAGCCTGATTTTTTCATGATTTCTTAATCCTCCTGATGAGGTTTAATGGGCTGCTTTTTTAGAAGCTGAACCCCAAGTCTATACCCACTTTCGGTGCAAAACCGCTGTATCCCGGTTCCAGAAAGTAATCATAGTAGTTCTTTTTGCTGGCTTTTCTGAGCCCGCCACCGGCATAAAAATCGAGGTGGATTTTATCTGCAAAAACATACTGCAAACCAAACAACATGCCGCCACCAAATACATTGAATTCCTCATTCCTCCATGCAGGGGCATAATCATTCGTATAGTCATCATAATAATAGTCCTCCTCTTTCATGTCATAATACTGATAAAAAGCATAAGGCGCAAAGTAAATGTTCTTGTTATGCTTTTCTGTTTCCTTTCTGTAAACATAGATACGATATTGCAATTCAAGTCCTAAACCAAACTTATTTTGATAGTCTGAATCAACATAAGTGGCCGAAGGACCAAACCAGATACTGTTTCCTGAACTACCAAAATACTCATACTGCACCTGGAAAGTCCCTGTAACAAAAGGCAATACAGAGAAGCCAAGCTTGTTACGGTTCACCTGCTCAAATTCATCATTTTGAGAAAAAGCAGAGAAAGAGAACGCCAAAAGGAAAGCTGCCGCGATGATTTGTTTTTGCATTGTCATTGATTTTAGTTAATGCTTAGAATTTCGTTCTTATAATAACAAGACAATTAGAAAAATATTACGTTGCTTTTAAAATATACTTTAACAGGATTCCCTGCCCGACTAAAACAGTCGAGACAAGCTAACCCGACGGCAACTTTGGGGAACAAAAAAAGGGAACCGTTGACGATCCCCTTTACATTCGTCGGGGTGGCAGGATTCCCTGCCCGAATGCTCGTTCAGGCGGGGAACCTGCGACCCTCCCGACTGCCACAGTCGGGATACAATAACCGGACGGCGACAGCGTAGATCTAAAAAAGGGAACCGTTGCGGATCCCCTTTACATTCGTCGGGGTGGCAGGATTCCCTGCCCGAATGCTCGTTCAGGCGGGGAACCTGCGACCCTCCCGAATGCCACAGTAGGGATACAATAACCGGACGGCAACAGCGTAGATCAAAAAAAAGGGAACCGTTGCGGATTCCCTTTACATTCGTCGGGGTGGCAGGATTCCCTGCCCGAATGCTCGTTCAGGCGGGGAACCTGCGACCCTCCCGACTGCCACAGTCGGGATACAATAACCGGACTGTGACAGCGTAGATCTAAAAAAGGGAACCGTTGCGGATCCCCTTTACATTCGTCGGGGTGGCAGGATTCGAACCTGCGACCCCCTGCTCCCAAAGCAGGTACACTAACCGGACTGTGCTACACCCCGAATGATTTTGAACATTAATTTATCAATTTGGTCGAACTTACGACCTTTTCATCTTTAATAGTCAGGTCTCACTAACCTCCCGATAGCTATCGGGAGTGCTACACCCCGAATGATTTTGAACATTAATTTATCAGTTTGGTCGAACTTACGACCTTTCCATCTTTACCAGTCAGGTCTCACTAACCTCCCGATAGCTATCGGGAGTGCTACACCCCGAATGATTTTGAATATCAATTTTTCAGTTTGGTCGAATTTACGACCTTTTCATCTTTACCAGTCAGGTCTCACTAACCTCCCGATAGCTATCGGGAGTGCTACACCCCGAATGATTTTGAA
>JAASSU010000170.1 GCA_021767705.1 Bacteroidota bacterium
GTTTTAAAGCAGTTGTTTTTTGATAATGAAAAGCCTCTGAAATGGGCGGAAATCGAAGCAGGCAATCCCGATATGCTGGAAGACAAGGAAACAAGAGAGCGGCTGGTAAAAATCTATAATTTCGAGAAACTGGATTTCGGGTTGTATCCGTACTATTAAAAAAACAGATTGTTTGCCTGAAAAATGGAATTATTTATATTCTTTTGCCTGAATAAATCCTTTGCTAAGAAGCAAACCATTATTGGCAAGGGCTTTCATTTCATCTTCGCCCGGATAGACAAACACTTTGGAGATATAACTTGTGCATGAGCTCATTTTATCAACGATATCCTGGTTGTGTGCAATTCCTCCTGTAAGCAGTATGCCGTCCACCTGACCTTTCAGCACGGAAGCCATGGCCCCTATTTCTTTGCACACTTGGTAAATCATAGCGTCCTGCACCCTTTGCGCCTCCATATCACCATTTTTGGCTTTTTCGCTAACCTCTATCGCGCTGTTGGTTCCCATGTAAGCCATATAACCACCTTTCCCCTTAATCATCTTCTTCACTTCCTGAAGCGAATACTTGCCGCTGAAGCAAAGTTTGGCCAAATCACCTGCCGGCAGCGATCCGGTGCGTTCAGGAGAGAAGGGCCCGTCGCCGTCAAGGCCGTTATTCACATCAACCACCTGACCCTTTTTATGGGCTCCAACGGTTATGCCACCACCCATGTGCACCACAATCAGGTTCATGTCTTCATATTTCCGGTTTTGAGTGGAGGCATGATGGCGGGCAATGGCTTTTTGATTAAGGGCATGAAAAATCGACTTTCGCGGAAGCAAAGGGTGGCCACTGTAACGGGCCACATCTTCCAGCTCATCGACAACCACCGGATCAGCGATGAAGGCTTTGGCATCACCGATATAGTTTGCCAAATCGACTGCAATCAGCCCACCCAGGTTGCTGGCATGCTCACCCCACGGACTGTCGCGCAAGTCTTCCTTCATCCTTTCGTTCACCTCATAAATACCCGATTTTACAGGTTTAACCAACCCACCCCTGCCAACGATGATTTTGATATCCTTCAGAACAATGCCTGCTTTTTCCAGAGTATCAAGGATAATGTCTTTTCTGAAAGCAAACTGATCGGTCGTCTTCTCAAAAGGGGCCAGATCTTCGGGTGAATGAGAAATGTCTTTCTGAAACAGTTGCTTGCTGCGCTCATATACAGCCACTTTCGTGGATGTGCTTCCCGGATTGATTGCTAAGATAAGTAGTCTGGCCATTTGCTGACAATATGGTTTTTCTCAAAGATACGGAAAGATGGGCATCCAGAAAAGAAAAGCCGGATGTTTTATAATAAAAAAACAACCGGCTGCAAAAGGTCTTTAAAAATTATTTATAAGGAAACTTTCCTTTTATTTTTTTGAAAATCTCTTCCTCAATAGCTTCGATAGTATACGTATTTTTAGCCTTGTAGTCATCTTCGTAACTCCACATAACGCGTTCGTTGTTGGCCTCTTTCAGGATTACTTTTACGTGCACCTCTTCTTTCGAATCGCTGTCGGGATTTTTTCCGAGTATGATTGAAGATTCTATTTCGGTGTAAAGCAATCCATCCACACGCAAAGCATCGCCAATCTTACTCACCTCCGTACGTTTCAGGTCAAAAAACTTAATGTAGCTCTCCTCAAGCTTCTGATTGGTTTCTTCCTTTGGCAGGATGGAGACAGAGTAGTTGTCCTGCTCGCTTTGCAGGTCTTTGATCAAAGCCTCCTGAAAGTCATAAGACTTTTCCATCGATACATTTTTCAGGCTGGATTTGGCTGATTGTTTCGATTTTCCGGCCATATCAATCATCGCCGGCAAAACAGCAATAGTTTGGTGTTTGCGTTTGAGCACTTTAAACTCCTTGGCTTCAAAGAATTTTTTAGAGCATCCTGTTAACGAAAAGACAGCAATCGACAGGATAAGAATTTTAGTCAGGTTTTTCATATTCTTAATTTTATACCTGCAAAGATTGGAAAAAAATAAAACCCGGAAAACCTTTTCATCCAATTAATTCAGGATAATAAGGTTTACCGGGTTCCGAAATGTGTTTTCTGCTTACTAAACGTATTCCTTTGGCGTAACCTCGCCTTTAAGCACGAGCAGTCCGTTGTTGGCCAGCGCCCTCATTTCATCCTCACCCGGATAAACATGTACGGGGGCAATCTTGAAAACGCGTTCAATAATCAGGTTCACGAACCACTTACTGTTGGCAATTCCGCCAGTAATCAGGATACCATCAACATCACCGCGCAAAACGGTGGACATCGCTCCTACTTCTTTCGCCACCTGGTAGGCCATGGCCTCAAACACCTCTTTGGCTTTCTGGTCGCCATCAGCGGCACGCATTTCAGCATCATAGGCGCTGTTGGTTTTCAGGTAAGCGGCAATGCCGCCATTTCCTTTCACCATTTTCTTCATCTCGGCAAGGGTGTACTTCCCGCTGAAAGCGGCCTTGAGCAGCGCTCCCACCGGAAGTGTTCCGCTGCGTTCAGGAGAAAAAGGTCCGTCGCCGTCGAGTGCCTGGTTTACGTCAATCACTTTTCCTTTCTGATGAGCACCAACAGAAATGCCACCTCCAAGGTGTACGACAATCAGGTTCAGATCTTCATACTTTCGCATAATGGATTTAGCATGCGAACGGGCAACCGCTTTCTGGTTCAGGGCGTGAAAAATCGACACTCGCTCAAAGTCGGGATGCCCGGAATAGCGGGCCAGGTTGTGAAATTCATCGACCACCACCGGATCGGCAATAAAAGCCTCGGCATTGGGCAACGACTTGGCGATATCATCGGCTATGAGCCCTCCCAGGTTGCTGGCATGCTCGCCAAGCGGACTGTTTTGCAGGTCGCGTTTCATGGCGTCGTTCACCTTGTACACACCAGAAGGGATAGGCTTGACCAAACCACCACGACCCACCACGGCACGAATCAGGTTCAGGCGTATTTCGGCCTGCTCCAGCTCCTGGTAAATCATTTTTTTCCGGTATTCATACTGGTCGGTGATTTTCTCAAAACGTTCCAGCTCCTCCGTGGAGTGACGGAGCGTTTTCAGAAATATGGCCTTAGAATTCTGATAAACAGCAATCTTTGTGGACGTGGATCCTGGATTGATTGCTAAAATCCGAATATTATCTTCCATGTTTTTGTTTAAGCTGTTTAAACATTGCGACAACGCTTTGACTCAATTCACCGTCAGGCTGTGGTAAATGCAGCATTGTCTTGTGATTATTTATTCCATGGCTGCGGCCAGGGCAATAGAAAGCATTTTACTTCTGTCGGTATCTGAGCGCGAGGTCAGCACCACCGGCACTTTAGCACCCATAATTACGGCTGCTGAAGTGGCACCTCCCAGGAAGTTGAGTGTTTTGTACATCACATTACCGGCCTCGATATCGGGTGTTACCACGATGTCGCAATCGCCAGCCACGTCGCTTTTGATTCCTTTGTGTTCAGCAGCTTCTTTCGATACGGCATTGTCAATCGCAAAAGGCCCATCAACCAGGCAGCCTTTAATCTGGTTTCTGTCGTTCATGGTTTTAAGCATGGCAGCATGCACAGTAGCTTCCATTTTCGGGTTCACCGTTTCAACAGCACCAACAACCGCTACTTTCGGATTGCCCACTCCCAGTTTATGGAATGCCTCCACAGCGTTGTTTACCAAGTGTACTTTATCCTGAAATTCGGGGGCCACATTCATGGCGGCATCGGTCAGGCACAGCAGTTTATGATAATACGGCGATTCAAAGAAAGCCACATGGCTCAACGTTCCTCCCTTGCGTAAGCCTTTTTCTTTGTCAAGAACAGCCTTGAGCAATGGCCCGGTGCTGACATGACCTTTCATCAAAACATCGGCCTTTCCATCTTTAACAAGTGCCACAGCCATCTGTGCTGAAACAGCAGCACCTTTGTCGTTATGAATGATTTCGGCTTTCGCCAGATCTAAACCTACCTCACCGGCAATCTTTTCTATCTCGTTTTTATCTCCTACCAGCAAGGGAACCACAATGTTTTCCTTCATGGCATCCCTTACAGCTTCAAGCACAGCCTTATCAGCAGCGGCAGCCACAGCCAGCCGGCGGGTTTCTTTTTCTTTGGCTATATTAACTAAATCGTGCAGTTTCTTTATCATGATATTTTGTTTTTATTTTTTGCAAAAAAACGAAAAAATATGCGTTTTTTCCGAATATTTCAAAGCGATTTATTACGATTATCCTTATTCAAAATCATTCTATTATTCTGAATAAAAGTCAATCATTTGCTGGATGGCTTTCTTACAGGCGCCACAGAATTTATCATCTTTTAAAGTGTTCATCAAGCAATCATACGAAGGGCGGTAGACCCCTTTAGCCACATAGCCACCCCCTTCAAAAACACCAAGGGTGTCGGCATACTCTTCCTTGTTTGGAGTTGGTATGGGAACCCCTTTGGGAATCATCTTTTCCCATTTGCCATTGAAGTTGACCAAAGTGGTGAGGTTGGGTTCCCAGGGCTCCACATCCAGAGGGTAAAAATCGCTGTAGGCTACGGAGGAGTTGTAATATTCGTCGCCCAAACCGGCAAAACCATGCCCGAATTCATGCACAAAGATTTCGGCACTCAAACTGTTGCTGTTCACACTCATATTGTAGTGGTTGTAGATAGCGCCACCGCCATATTTATCGGTATTTATCAAAACATAAATCTGATCGTAAGGGGCATTGGCGGCAAGATCGCGAACACTCTTATTGTCGGTGGTCATGCAATAGCGCTCGCTGTCGAAAGTATAAAACGACGAATTCATGATGGTGCTTTTGTAGATTCCTTCTGCCGGGATATCGCTACCGCTCTCTTTAGAAGGGGCCAGCACTCCATAGATGTTAAACTTATCTTTGTTTTCGGAGTATGGATCAAAAAGGAAGAGCTCCTCGGCAAACTTTTTACAATCGGCAATGAAAAGGCTCATCTCCTCTTTGGTGTATCCTTCAGGAAGGATAACTACATCGACTTTCACGGCAGGGTCACCACTTTTCAGCACCTCAAAACTGGGATATTGCTTTCGCTTGTGCGGCCGGATAAAATAGGAATCCGGGTCGACCGTGACATCAAATTTTTTGACAAACGCATTTTGCTTGTCGCGCCCATAAAAAACCACATCCACTTTTCTTTTTGGATATGGTATGACCACTGTTTCAGAAAAAGCTTTCGTTACATTCTTAGCCTCTTTTGTAGTCTGCCATTCTTTGAAGAGCGTGCTGTAGCCGCGACTGTAAAGCAACTCATGAGTCTTGTGGTCATACACTTTAAAATAGTAGTGGCCATACCTCAGTGTGTCTATTAAATTGACCTTCGAGCCTCCCCAGTGAGGTTCTTCCCAAAGTGCATCCAAGGCATAAAAATCAGAGTCATCAGTACCGCCATGCGTATAATCAATGCGAAGTGTTTTGTTGTGGAAGTTGGTATTAAAATCTTTTTGTGCGTTTGCAGCCAACGCAACAAACAGGGTAAGAAGTAAAGTAAGGTATCTCATAATATGTTTTTTCAGATTCCCTACAAAAATAGATAAAGGTGGCAAACTAAAGAAGATAACACCCCGCTGTTATTTCATCAATTGCAAATGGGACAGTAAATCATCAAGGATTTCTTTATGATCGAAAGCCAGCATGGGAAGATAATTAATAGGAAACCACTGCGCCGCTCCCGCATCATCATCAGCTTTTATTTTTACCTCACCTGGATTTGCAAAGCCATAATAAACCACCGAAACGGTCCGCCCGCGCGGGTCTCTGTCGATAGCTCCGTAAGTTTTAAACTGTGTAAGCTCAATATTTCCAAGGCCTGTTTCTTCCTTCAGCTCCCTGGAGGCGCAACGCTCAAGTGTTTCTTCAATATCCACAAAGCCACCCGGAAAAGCCCAGTATCCCTGGAAAGGGGGATTATTTCGCTGGATAAGCAAGATTTTCAGCTCATCCGTTTCGCGACTGAAAATAACGGCGTCGGTCGTAAGCGCCGGCCTGGGATATTTGTAGGTGTAAGCCATAGTTGTTTTTGGCAAAAATAAAAGGAATTGTGTTTAAAAAACAAACCCTCACTTTTTTTAGGAGTGAGGGTCATGTTCGATTAGAGTTGTTAACAAAAAATAAGGACATTTCTTGCGCTTCGAACGCTTTGAGAAAAAATGAACATCGTAAAAACGTTTTTAAATCAACGAAATTTTGTTTCATAAGCATAAATCAGAATCATCGTTGAGATTCTTTCGTTTACTTTCTGAATTAAAGACAACTAAACAGGGTTTTACCCCTATTCAATTTTATCCTTTTTGATGAAATATTTGCTTCTTTTGCTTCAGGGATTTGTAATTTTTCCGATAAACAGTAGCGAATTACTCTGCTTTTCTTCAATTGCAAAAACAAACGGACGATTAACCACCAGGTTAAAAGGATTATCATCAACCAAGGTTGTAAAAGAGATGGCCAGTGAAGTCGCTGCCGTGGCTTCCGTCCCCTTTTCATCTACATCGATAGCTGCTTTATGCATCACCTCACTGATAGAAAGCGGTTGTTCCGCTATATTGCTCAAATCTGAACCTCCTTCACTAAACAGGCCTCTCACACCCATTCCGGCAAGCAA
>JAASSU010000028.1 GCA_021767705.1 Bacteroidota bacterium
AAAGAGTTTCTGATTGCCGATGCCCTTCAGGTTCAGGATACACTCACACTCACGGAGGCCTCCAATATCGTGGAGCAAAAGAAAATTATGCCTCTGATCAAGACCCTGATCGAAAAAAAGGTGGTTTTGCTGAAAGAGGAGCTGGAAGACAGTTACAAGCCTAAAAAGGAAAAATATGTTGCTTTGCGCGATGCCTACAGGGATGAAAAAAAGATGGGGCAACTGTTTGATGAGCTTGAAAAGCGGGCTTTTAAACAACTTGAAATCCTTATGAGTTTTATCAAGCTTTCGGATTATTACAGCGAAAACCCGAAGCCTGCCATCCGGAAAAAGGTATTGCTCAACACGGCACACGCCACTGATGCCCCTTTGAAGGCGCTAGTGGAAAAAGAGGTACTCACGGTTTTTGAGCAGTCGGAAAGCCGCTTTAAAAAATACAGCTCCCAGGCCAATGCCGGGGACATCCTGTTTACCAAAGGGCAAAAGGCCGCGCTGGAGAATATCAAAAGACACTTCTTAGAGAGGAAAACTGTTTTACTGCATGGGGTAACGGGCAGCGGTAAAACAGAAATTTACATCAAGCTGATTCAGGAAGCACTCGACAACGGCAAGCAGGTGCTTTACCTTCTTCCTGAGATTGCGCTCACCACTCAAATCATCAACCGATTGAGAAGGTTTTTTGGGGATCAGGTGGGCGTGTACCACTCAAAACACAATCCGCAGGAGCGTGTTGAAATCTGGAATGAAGTGCTGAAGCAAACTACTGATGGCAGCGGGAAATACAAGGTAATTATCGGGGCCCGTTCGGCGGTGTTTTTGCCCTTCGATAACCTTGGACTCGTTGTGGTAGACGAAGAACACGACAGCTCATACAAGCAGCAAGACCCTGCCCCACGCTACAACGGCCGGGACGCCGCCATTTACCTGGCACACATGCACGGAGCCAGGGTCCTGCTCGGAACCGCCACCCCTTCGCTGGAATCCTATTTCCACGCCGATCATAAGAAATTTGCCCTGGTTAACCTTACTGAGCGTTTTGGCGGCCTGCAGCTCCCCGAAATCCTTGTGGCCGACCTGCGCATCGAGAAAAGAAGAAAGCAAATGACTTCGATGTTCTCCTCGCAGCTTATCAAGCATATGAATGAGGCCATCGAAAATAAAGAGCAGGTTATTTTGTTTCAAAACCGCCGGGGATTTTCGCTGCGGGTGGAATGCGAGGTGTGCGCCTGGGTGCCGGAGTGCAAGAACTGTGATGTGACGATGATTTACCATAAAAAGAGCAACCTCCTCAAATGCCACTATTGCGGATATTCTGAACCTGTGCCCGAGCGCTGCCCCTCGTGCGGCAGTCATGAGATCTTTATGCATGGCTTCGGCACCGAGCAGGTTGAGGAAGAGCTTGCGCTGATTTACCCGAAACTGCGCATAAAAAGGATGGATTTGGACACCACCCGCTCCAAGCATGGCCACCAGAAGATCATCAATGAGTTCAGCGACCACAAAATCGACATACTGGTGGGCACACAAATGGTTACTAAAGGGCTTGACTTTGAGCACGTGCGCTTAGTAGGGATTATGAATGCCGATGCATTTCTGACGTTCCCTGATTTCCGTTCCTATGAAAGAGGCTTTCAACTGATGGCGCAGGTCAGTGGCCGCGCCGGACGAAAGCACAACCGGGGTAAAGTGATTATCCAGACCCATAACCCGCACCACCCGGCCATACAGCAGGTTATCAATAACGACTATCCGGCCATGTATAAAAACCAAATCGACGAGCGCCGCCAATTCCTTTACCCTCCCTTTTTCAGGATGATCAGGATTGAAATGAAGCACAAGGAATGGCAAACCCTCAACAAAGGCGCTGAGCAACTGGCCCGGATGCTGAGAAAAGAATTTGGCAAAGCCGTACTTGGCCCGGAATACCCTATCATTCCGCGCATCCGGAATTTTTACATAAAAAACATCCTGATAAAGATTAGATCAGACAGGCAGCTACAGGACAAGAAAACACTGCTGCAAAAAACGATTGACGAGTTTAAAAACGGAAGCACCTACAAAGCCATCAGGGTGAATATCAATGTGGACCCGGTTTAAATACCAGCTCAAAACAGATTTTGCACTCATGGTATTTCATTGCTAATACATCAATCCAAAAATCCAAAGTGGGATTTTGTTTTTATGGCCATACTCAATGTCATCAGAAACAACATAGGCATTCTCTATTCCTTCAACTTGTTTTTCCGTTTTGTTCTTCCCTCCAATTTCAAAAATGTATTTGTTATCTATGATAAAATCACCTTTTTTCGGGTGGCTTACCCTGTGGCTAACAGAAAGTTGGTTGAAAAAGAAAGTTTCTCGCAATGTTCCAACATTTTTTAGCCCCGGCTGCAAGGCATGTAGTAAATTATTATTGTCCATAAAAATTTTATCAGGTTTAGACATTTTACTTATTCCCTTGCTTCCGGAGTGCAGGAGTTTAACCAGCCCGGCTTTTTCAAGCAAAGAAATATACTTTATTAGCGTGTCGCGTGAAGTTCCGATTTTCAGACTCAACTTACTGATATTCGGTTGAAATGGTACACTTTCACTAACGACCCATAACAGTTGCTTAAGCTTCAACACAGATGAGTAATCAATATTGACCGAAGATGGTAAGTCTTCCTCCAAAATCACGGTGATAATACGTTCAAGATGCTCAGCATACTCATCCGAAGCCTCCAGAAAAAAAGGATAGGCTCCTGTTTCATTATAATTCTTCAGCTCTTTAATAGGTTTGATCTCCTGCGTAACCTCAGCCGAAATATCTGTATGATGGTTTAAGATTTCTTGCAGTGAATAGCTTTTCAGATAACTTTTTCCTGTAATGGCCAGGTATTCTCTTAGCGAAAGAACGGGCAATTGATAAACCACCGCCCTCCGGCTCAGATCAGCTTCCGCCTTGTCAATTTCCAAAATAGATGAGCCCGTAAAAACAACCTTTAAATCATGATGATCATCATAAATATTTTTTATTTCCCGGGACCAATTCGGGTATTTGTGAACTTCGTCAACAAACAGATACTTCCCTCCATTCAGCGTAAATTTGTCCACCAATTCAACTAACCTGTTCTCTGTAAAATAAATATCATCAAGACTAATATAAAGTGCTTCGTCCGTCACACCATAAGTCTCTTTAATATATTGTAGTAACAATGTAGTTTTACCGGTTCCCCGAGCTCCCTTTATTGCTATAAGTCGGCGGTTCCAGTTAATCCTGTCCATCAAAAATCTTTTGAAATACAGCGAGACTTTTTCCACCTTACTTAAAGACTTGCTTATCAGCTTATCCATAATTTTGCCATTTACATAAGGCAAAATTATATTAAAACTGCCTAATGCGCAAGGCAAAATTCATATCTTATTAATTATTAGTGTTTTCAGGTGTCATATTATGTGTATTGGAGTCAATCTGCCCTCGCATTATTCGGAATTCTACTCCTTTTCTATTACCTGGAAGATATCTTCATGCTCCCTCTTCATCAGGAATTTCTCACGTGCGTATTTTTCAAGGCTGTCGAGGTTGGTTTGCAGGGTTCTTATCATGGCACTGTCGTGCTTAATTTCATTTTGATAATATTGCTTTTGCTCCTCCATTGTCTGGATTTTGTTGCTAAGGGTCATCTGCCTGAAGATATTAAAATCATCAAGGAACAGCATCCATATTGCAAACAATATGATAAACAGCATTATCAACCGTCTTCTTGTGATCGCCCTTTTCAGCATAGTTTATAATCCGAGTTCATCACTTATTTTCTTCATTCCGTCCATTGCCAGCAGTACAAACTGTGATAAAGGTATCCCAATTTTCTCACATTCCAAAATATTTTCGCGGCGCACACCCTCTGCAAATCCTTTCTGATTCATTCGTTTGGTCACTGACTTGGGTTTAACAGACGCCAGCTTTTTATCAGGATAAACCAGTGTGGTGGCTGTAATCATCCCGGTAATGGTTTCAGCAGCAGCGAGTGCATGATCGAATTCCGTAGTTCTTTGCCGCCCGGTAGCCAGATCGTTGTGGCGCAGGATAGCATCAAAAGCTTCCGGCTTATCCATCCCGAATTCCTTGAGCATTTCAACGGTCGTAGGGCCGTGCTTCTGCGGGTCGCCTTTGGTAATTTCCACATCCAAATCATGCAACAAGCCCGTTATGCCATACAATTCCTCATCGCGGCCAAGGTGCCCGGCCACTTCGCGCATTACTGCCTCCGAGGCCAGGCAGTGCTTCCGCATGTTTTCGCTTTTCACATGCTTGTGTAGTAAATCCAGAGCATCTTCACGCTTCAATATCATCACTCACTATAATTTTATTGGTTCTTAATATCCCATTTCTTCAAACATCTCATAAATCAGCCCGTCGGCCACCCCAATCTTTGGAGCCAGCACATGGTTCGCTTTAATCTGCTCCATCACCGTAAGGAAAATCTGAGAAGCAGGCACAATCACATCGGCACGGTCTTCCCTGAGGTTGAACACTAACATGCGCTCCTCAACGGTCATATCCCGGAGGTGGGTATAGGCATACTTGAGGTTGTTGTAGATCAAAAGGTTTTCCTTCGGGCGGCCAAACAGCTTGACCAGTTTATTGATATTTCCTCCGGAGCCCACCAGGTTTATCTTTCCGAAAGCATCAGAATACTGCCTGAGCCAGTCGTTAAGCTCATTCCAATCTTCCTGTTCCACCTTGCCGCTCAAAATCCGCAGCGTTCCTATCCTAAAAGATACCTGCCCCAGCAACTCTTTCTCCGACAAAACAGAAATTTCTGTACTACCCCCTCCCACATCCATAAACATGGTAAGCTTGTAGTCGCGATTATCTTTTACGGCCCCTGTATTTCTAATGAGGCGAGCCTCTTCAAGACCATCGATAATTCGAATATCAAAACCCGTTTTTTGCTCTACTTTTTCAAGAATTTCCAGGCCGTTTTTAGCCTCGCGCATAGCGGCAGTGGCGCAGGCTGTTAGCTTGTCGGGTTTGTAGATATTTACCAGGTGCCTGAAGGCTTCCATCGTATCAATGAACATCTGCTCCCTTTCCAGACTGATCAGGCCATCTCTATACACATCCTTACCCAGCCGGAGGGGAATCCTGAAAAAGTTCTGCTTCCTGATTTCTATTCGTCCTTCCTCGCGGCTGGCCCGCGCTATAAAGAGCCTCACCGCATTCGAACCCACATCTATTGCCGCCAGCAAAACACTCATTCATCCTCCTTTTTAACGTTGTTCTCCTGCTTATAATGTTTGTTTTTCAGGTAATCGTAAATCTCAACCTGCGAACGGATGGCTTCATCGCTGTGTGTTTTTCGGTATTCATTCGGCGATTCTTTCGAAATCACACGTGCTTTCATGTTATCGCGCATCTGAATTTCGAGCATTTTTAACAATTCGGTCTGTATTTCCTTATCGAGAATGGGTGTCGCCGTTTCTATGCGGTGGTCGAAATTACGCTGCATCCAGTCGGCCGAAGTGATAAAGAAACGAGGCTCGTTGTTATTACTAAACACCAGCACGCGCGAATGTTCCAGAAAACGATCCACGATACTAAAAGCACCAATGTTTTCGCTCACCCCGGGGATACCGGGAATAACCACGCAGATACTTCTGACGATGAGGGTGATTTTTACCCCCGCCTGGCTGGCCTCGTAGAGCTTATCAGCGATGATTTGGTCTGTAATGTTATTCAGCTTGATAATCGCCCATGCTTCCTTTCCTTCACTCACATTTTTGATTTCGTTATCGAGTAAATCCATAAAAAAATCGCGCTGGAAGAAGGGGGAGATGATCAGTTTCTTCAGCTTCGGACGCGAATAGCGTTCTTCGAAAAGCTGGAAAATCCGGTCCACATCTTCTGTAATCTCCTGATCGGAAGTAAGCAGGGCATCATCAGCATAAAGCTTGGCCGTTGATTCGTTAAAATTACCCGTGCTGATATTGGCATAGCTGCGTATTCCTGATTTTTCGCGGCGTTTTATCAATATCAGCTTGCTGTGTACTTTATATCCGGGGATAGCCTGGATGACCTTTACTCCCTCATCTTTAAATTTCCCGGTCAGTTGAATATTTGCCTCCTCATCAAAACGGGCCTGCAACTCCATAAATACGGTCACGCGTTTTCCGCTGCGCGCCGCGTTGATCAGTGCGTTCACCACATTGGAATAGCGCGCCGTGCGGTAAAAGGTCATTTTTATGCTGGTCACTTTCGGATCAATGGACGCCTCGCGCAACCAGTCGACGATGTGCTGAAACGACTGGTAGGGATAGTGCAGGCAGATGTCCTTCGTTTTGATGGTTTGGAAAACACTCTGATTGATAGGTAACTCAGGGTGGAACATCGGTGGACGCTTCTCGAAATAAAGCTCAGGCTTATTGAACTTCGGAAAATCCATGAAGTCTTTGAAATTATGATAGCGGCCTCCTGAGCGGATATCATCGTCATTCTTCAGCTCCAGCTTTTTGCGCAACTTTTTCAGGAGTTTTTTGGGCATGGTGTCATCATACACAAACCGCACCGGGTTCCCTTTCTTGCGCTTCTTCACACTTTCGGCCATCGCATCGATAAAAGATTTCGACACATCGTAATCAAGGTCCAGCTCCGCATCGCGGGTAAACTTTACAGTGTAAGCCTCAAAAGTATCGTATCCAAAAACACCAAAAACATCGTCAAGGCAATAGCGGATAATGTCATCGAGTAAAATAATAAAATGCCGGCCCACATCAGGGGTCAGCGTAAAAAACCGTGAGTGGATTTTTGAGGGCACCTTGGCCAGGGCAAAATCTTCCACATCGGGGTTTTTGGAATCCTTGCAACTAACAGCAAGGTAAATAGAACGGTCTTTGAGGGTGCTGATATTTTCGAGGGTATCAAGCATAATCGGGAAAATATATGGCCTCACTTTTTCGCGGAAATATTTTCTTACCTCCCGGCCCTGCTCGTCAGTAAGCTGCTTTTCGTTGAGCAGAACAATGTTTTCGCGGTATAATTCAAGCACCAGCTTCCGGTAAGCCCAGGTAAATGACTTTTCCTGCTCCTTCACAATATTGCTGACCTCATCCATGACCTCATCAACAGGGCCCTCATCTTTTCCTTCAATACTTCGGAGCTTTTTCATCCGTTTAAGGGTAGCCACCCTGACGCGAAAAAATTCATCCCTGTTGTTGGAAAAGATTCCCAGGAATTTGATTCGCTCAAGTAGTGGGTTTGCATCATCCAGGGCTTCCTGCAACACGCGCTCATTAAAATGTAGCCAACTGATTTCCCGATTAATCAGTTTTTCATTATTTAGTTCTATCATGTGGATTCTAAGCTTTGCTATTTGCGGTTTTTTAGCATCTTTGGTGTGATAAAAAACCTGAGTTTACTTTTCAGCGAGGAAATGTCCTCCCACTTATCAATATCAAAATCAATACAAACCACTCCTGACGTAGGAATGTTTTCAATTTTAGGAATGATAAAATCGTTTGCAAAGTTAGTCAATGTAGGATTATGCCCGAATATCATTAACGAATCCACGCCAGAGGGCAAATCGAAAAAAAGGTTGTGAAGGCGTTCTGCATCAGCAGAATAAAGGAGACTGTCTTTTTGAATTTCTTCTTCGTGGTGTTTCAGCGCTTTCCCGATGATTTTCGCTGTTTCGTAAGCCCTCACTGCCGGGCTGGAGATAATATAGTCCACCACTGTTTCCTTTTCGAGGAGGTAATCTATCACCCGCTTCGTGCGCTTCTTGCCTTTCTCCAGCAAAGGACGCTGATCATCAGGAAGCTCGGGATACTCCCAGGATGATTTGGCATGCCTTACGATGTATAATGTCTTCATAGTGTTAAATATTTGCTGCTCACTTCGATTGGTATAAAAATAAACAATTTCTCTGATTAGCATTAACACTTACACAGGTAATTGTCAGTTATTTAAGCGTATGATTCTGTTGTTTAATAATTTATATAATTTATTAACAAAAAGATCTTCATGAGTTAACTTTTCTGAAACATCCAATTCTGAAATCGCTAGGGTTGAGAAACAAAAAGCGACACCTTTTCGGGCATCGCTTTTTGATAAAATACTCAAACTGCTTTACTGCGCAAAATGAGGAAAATCCTTCATCATTTCATTAACACGTCCTCTCACCTCAGCAATCTTTTCCTGACTATCAATATTGCTAATCACTTCATCGATAAAATTGACGATTGGCTCCATATGTTCTTCCTTGAGCCCGCGAGTGGTAATAGCTGGCGTACCTATTCGCAGTCCGGAAGTTTTAAACGGCGACCGCGAATCGAAAGGCACCATGTTTTTATTCACCGTAATATCTGCATCAACAAGGATATGCTCTACTTCTTTACCTGTCACATCCGGGAATTTTGTCCGCAGGTCAATCAGCATAGAGTGGTTGTCCGTACCTCCTGAAATCACTTTGTAGCCTTTATCAGTAAAGGCCTTAGCCATTACAGTGGCGTTCTTTTTCACCTGTTTCTGGTATTCAGCAAATTCAGGCTGAAGTGCTTCGCCAAAAGCAACCGCCTTCGAAGCGATGACGTGCTCTAACGGCCCCCCTTGCGTGCCCGGAAAAACTGCGGAGTTGAGAAGCGCACTCATCTTGCGGATGGTCCCTTTCTTAGTGGCTTTTCCCCATGGGTTCTCAAAATCTTCTCCCATCAGGATAATTCCTCCACGAGGGCCGCGCAATGTTTTGTGTGTTGTGGAAGTAACGATGTGCGCATGCTTTAATGGGTTTTTAAGCAGTCCGGCGGCAATGAGCCCGGCAGGGTGCGCCATGTCCACCAAAAACAGGGCCCCTACCTTATCGGCAATGGCACGCATTCTCTCATAATCCCACTCGCGCGAATAAGCACTGGCACCACCCACAATCAGTTTGGGTTTCTCGGCAAGAGCAATCTCTTCCATCTTGTCGTAATCGATGAGTCCGGTTTCTTCGTCCAGACCATAAGCCAGCGGCTGATACAGCATCCCTGAGAAATTTACAGGACTTCCGTGTGTAAGGTGGCCACCGTGCGAAAGGTCTAACCCCATAAATTTATCCCCTGCGTTAAGCACAGTGAGGAAAACAGCCATGTTAGCCTGCGCACCGGAGTGAGGCTGAACGTTGGCATATTCAGCATCGAAAAGCTGTTTGATGCGATCGATAGCCAGGTTTTCAGCTTCATCAACCACCTGGCAACCACCATAATAGCGCTTCCCCGGGTAACCTTCGGCATATTTATTGGTCATCACCGATCCCATGGCTTCCATTACCTGCGGGCTTACAAAGTTTTCTGAGGCAATCAACTCAATTCCATTAAGCTGACGTGCCCTTTCCTTTTCTATCAAATCAAATATTGCAGTATCTCTTTTCATACCTTGTGTGTTTTATTTATCATGATTGTGTGAAGGTAATCACAAAAATCAATCTTCTATTCATTTAAATGATACACCCTTAATTCCTTGCAAAGTTATAATTTATTTGGTTTTATGAACTTTTGGTGCTGACAGTTTTTCCCGCTCAAAATCTGTAAGACTTTGTACTTTTGCCGCAAATCCAAAAGAAAATATGATTTCATTTGAAAAGTTTACTCTTGATAATGGTTTAAGAATAATCCTGAACCAGGATACCACTACACCGATTATCACGGTTAATATCCTTTATAACGTAGGGTCGAAGTATGAGCATCCTGAAAAGACGGGATTTGCGCACCTTTTTGAGCACCTGATGTTCGGAGGCTCTAAAAACATTCCTCATTTCGACACTCCCCTCGAAAAGGTGGGCGGCGACAACAATGCATTTACCAATACCGACATCACCAACTATTTTATTCATATTCCGAAGCCCAACCTCGAAACCGCTTTCTGGCTTGAATCGGACAGAATACTTGACCTGGCTTTTAACGAAAAAAGCCTTGAGGTGCAGAAGAATGTGGTCAGCGAAGAGTTTCGTCAGCGTTACATCAATCAGCCTTACGGCGATACGATGGCCTATGTCAGGGCGATGGTTTACAAAAAACACCCCTACCAGTGGTCTACTATCGGAAAAGATATCAGCCATATTGAAAATGCCACCATGGATGATGTGAAGGATTTTTACCATCGTTTTTACAATCCTGATAATGCCATCATGACTTTAACAGGAAACATTTCAAAACAGGAAGTAAAGCCATTGGTGGAGAAGTGGTTTGGCGAAATCCCAAACCATAAAACAGCTCATCCCCAGCTTCCGCAAGAGCCCGAACAAAAAGAAAAAAGGACCACCACGGTAGAGAAAGACGTCCCTTCTCACGCCATTTACAAAGCCTGGAAAATGGTGCCACGAAATCATCCTGATTACTATACTTTCGACCTTATCAGCGACATCCTGGCAAACGGGGATTCGAGCAGGCTTTTCCAGAAGCTGCTGAAAGAGAAGAAGCTTTTTACGAGTATCGACGCCTATATCACCGGCGAAATGGATCCGGGAGCACTCATTGTTTCAGGCAACTTGTCTGATGGCGTCAGCATGGAGACGGCGGAGCAAGCCATCGATGAAGAAATTCACAATCTTCAGGAAAGCCTTGTCGACGACACAGAACTCCGGAAGGTTAAAAACAAGATAGAGGCTGTAAACGAATTCCAGGAGATCAGTGGGTTCAACAAAGCTTACCTGCTCAGTTATTTTGAATTGCTTGGCGACGCCGGTGAAGTGAACAACCAGGTGGAAAACTACCGGAAAGTAAGGGCTGAAGATATCCGTCGCGTGGCCAAAACACAGCTCACTGACGAAAAGTCGTCGGTGCTTTACTATCTCTCAAAACATAAATCATAAATACCGAACATGTTGAACAGGACCAAACAACCCGAGATAAAAGAAATGGGCACTTTCAATCTGCCCGATTACAGTATTGAAAAACTGGACAACGGCATTCCCGTATTGCTTTTCAATGCCGGCGAGCAGGAAGTCACCAAGCTGGATATTATCTTCAAGGCCGGATCGTGGCACCAGCAATTGCCGATGACCGCCCCATCGACAGCCACTCTCCTAAACAGCGGCACAAAAACGATGAGCTCGCGCGACATTGCCAACAAAACCGATTTCTTTGGTGCTCACCTCTTGACCTCCGCCACCCGCGATCATGCCAACGCCACCGTTTTTACGCTCAACAAACATCTTGAAGAGATGACTGCGCTGCTGGAGGAGGTAGTGAAAAACGCCGCATTCCCTAAAGATGAAATCGAAACTTATCTGCGCAACCAAAAGCACCGCCTGATGGTAAACGAACAGAAAGTGGACTACCTGGCACGAACCCGCTTTAACCAGCATCTCTTCGGAGAGCAGCACCCTTACGGGAAATTTCTTAAAGAAAAATATTTCAAAAATGTCAACCAGGAATCACTGCTAAAATACCACGCCGACCATTACCACGGTGGAAATGCCTACCTGATGGCCAGCGGAAAACTTCCCGGAAACCTCATGCAAATACTGAACAGGCACTTCGGCCAGAGCGACTGGAAAAAGCCACCTTTGATCGAGAAACAGTTCACACCAAAAAGCACTGCTCCGGGGGAATACAGGGTAGAGAAAAAAGATGCGGTACAATCGGCACTGCGGATGGGTAAAGTATTTATCACCCGTAACCATCCCGATTACAAGGCCATGAAAGTGGTGAACACCCTGTTTGGGGGGTACTTCGGCTCGCGGCTAATGAAAAATATCCGTGAAGACAAAGGATACACTTATGGTATCTACTCCTCGGTGAGCTCCCTCTTGCATGAAGGCATATTCTCCATTTCGGCCGAAACAGGGAAGGAAGTCACAGAAAAGGCCATTCATGAAATATTTGTGGAGCTGGATAAACTTCACAACGAAAAGGTGGGTGATGAGGAATTAAATACCGTTAAAAACTACCTGCTTGGAAATGTTTTGAAAATGGTGGACGGTGCTTTTGCTGCCGGCGATTTTTTCAGATCGCTATACGATAACGGACAGGACGAACGTTATTTCCACGAGCTGATTCATACCATCAAAACCATTGATGCCGAAAAAATAAGAGAACTGGCTCAAAAACATCTTCGTAAAGAGGATTTTATTCAAATAGTTGCCGGATAATGATGCGATTGTTCCTGTTTATTATTTCGTTTTTCTCACTTTGCATTGTTTACAGTCAGACAGTGGAGTTCGATTCTGTATATGTGCACAATCCCAACGATCAAGACGGTCGGGTGTCGGTAAGGTGGGAAATAGATTTATCTCAAACATGGGACTCCATTCTTATCTATAGAAAAACCAATTTTGATGATAGCTTTTCGTACAGAGGCAAGGTGATATCTAACAATATACAGTTTATTGACGACTCGCTCTGTGGCGTTGATGTAAGGTATGCTCTTACTCTTTTTAATTCAGGCACCTCTGCTGACAGTGACACAACGAAATCAGAATATGAAAATGATTCTCCTCCTGAAATTCCAATTCTTTATTCATTGAATTATATAAATGATAGTATTGAACTAAATTGGAATAAATCGGAGGACGAGACAGCGATTGGGTATTCATTTATTTCTTATGAGAACATTTTCGACACTATAGCCCTCATTAACGATCCGAATCAAACCACATATAAAATGGGTAAAGACGTTTTCCCTTGCTCTCAACAAGATCGACTATTAATGATTACAAGAGACCTGTGTGCAAGTTCAACAAATGTTTCTGAAAATTACCTCCAAAGCCTTACCCTTATCGAAAATCTGACCAATGACAAATGCGATCGCAGCGTTACCATCAACTTCAGTGAATACATTCCCGCTGAAGGATTGAATCAACGAATCCTGAATCATGAAATCTGGGTTTCGGAAAATGGAGGTGATTCGGTCGCGATAGATACTGTCCCGCCCGGAACCACGCAGTTTATTCACGAAAATATTTCCAGCGGAAGCGAATACCAGTACACCATCAAGACAATACTCGAAACCGGGGAAGATACAGTCAGCTCATTTTGTTGTCCTAAAGCTGTTGCCACCGAAGAAGTGCCTTTACCGGATTATTTTAACCTGGTAAACGTTTCTGTTACTGATGATGAGCTTGTCGAACTCAAAGTCAGGGCAGACACTGTCAGCGTCAACGGCTATGCTATTTACAGAAACACTGAAGGCGAAATACCACAGCTTTTGGCTCAGGTGCCTCCTCAAAGCGAAGCAACCTGGACTTTTACCGACAGCACGGCCAATCCTGAAAATGAAAGCTATTTCTACGATGTAAAAGTCATAGACGAATGTGGCATAGAAGCTATGACCGCCGACACCACTTCCCGAAGTATCCACCTGTCCGTGGAAACGGAAGACAACACTAATTTCCTTGACTGGAACGACTATGAAGGGTGGCCCATCGATGCTTATGTGGTATACAGGTATGCTCCCGGAAGCGACAACGGCACTGAGCTTGCCGAGCTGGCACCGGGCTTCACCACTTATGAAGACCTTGTGAGCGAGCGTCCGGAAGAAGGGCAGTGGCGCTATCGCGTGCAGGCCTTTGCAATGAACAGCCGCGAGGAAAGCTGGTCAAACTACGCTTCTGCCAACCAGGAGACCTTTATCAGGATGCCCAACGCCTTCAGGCCCGAGGGAAACACATCCTACCTTTTCAAGCCTGTATACACAAACCTGACACCAAGCAATTACCAAATGATTATTTACAACCGTTGGGGGCAGCTTATTTTTGAGTCAGAATCCCCGCAAACCGGATGGGACGGCACATACAAGGGAAGCTACGTGCAAAGCGGCACCTATATCTACTACATCAGCTATGAAGACAACAACGGGGAAATAAAAACAAAAAAAGGAAGCGTATTAGTTATTCGCTAACATCAGCAATACCAATCCTTTTAAGCCTACTATTAACAATTATTAAGACCTATTTCGAAACAATTTTAATACCTTTGCGCAAACTAAAAAGCATCTACATAAACTATGAAGCCAGACAGGTTTAGCTATGAGGGGTTAACATACGATGATGTGTTGCTGGCCCCTGCCTATTCAGAAGTTCTTCCCCGCGAGGTAAGCACCAATACAAAGTTTTCGCGAAACATACCGTTAAACATCCCCATTGTATCGGCAGCCATGGATACCGTTACAGAATCGCCCATGGCCATTGCCATGGCCCGCGAGGGGGGCATAGGGGTCATCCATAAAAATATGTCTGTTGAAGACCAGGCCGCGCACGTAAAACAGGTGAAGCGCGCCGAAAACGGGATGATTATCGACCCTGTAACCATCAAGGCGCAAGCCACCGTGGAACAGGCCTTAAAGCTGATGAGCCAGTACAGCATTGGCGGCATTCCGGTGGTTAACGACGATGGCGTTCTGGTGGGGATTGTTACCAACCGCGACCTCCGTTTCGAAAAGAGCCTGCGCCGCCCAATCGATGAGGTAATGACACAAGAAAACCTTATCACCACTACCGAATTCATCGATTTTGAGCAGGCGGCTAAAACCCTCCAGGAGCATAAGATCGAAAAGCTTCCGGTGGTGGATGAAAACTACAAGCTGGTCGGGCTGATCACTTACAAAGACATTATCAAGATTAAAGAGCGCCCCAACGCCTGCAAGGATGAACGCGGACGCCTGCGCGTGGCAGCAGCCGTTGGCACAGGCGAAGGCACTATGGAGCGGGTTAAGGCACTTGTGGAAGCGGGGGTGGATGCTATCATTGTGGATACCGCCCACGGCCACTCTAAAGGGGTTATTGAAGTGGCACGAATGGTGAAAGAAACTTATCCGGATACGGATGTTATCGCCGGAAATATCGCTACTGCCGAGGCCGCAAAAGATTTGGCCAATGTTGGTGTTGATGCCGTTAAAGTAGGCATTGGCCCCGGCTCAATCTGCACTACCCGCGTCATCGCCGGAATTGGTGTTCCACAGCTCAGTGCCGTGGCAGATGTGGCTGATGAGCTTGAAGGAACAGGGATTCCTGTGATTGCGGATGGTGGGATACGCTATACCGGAGACATTGTCAAGGCACTGGCCGCCGGAGCACACACCATTATGGCCGGATCGCTGTTTGCCGGCGTGGACGAGTCGCCCGGGCAAACCATTATTTATGAAGGAAGAAAATACAAGACCTATCGCGGGATGGGCTCCCTCGATGCCATGCAAAAAGGCTCGAAAGACCGCTACTTCCAGGACACTGAAGATGATATCGACAAGCTGGTGCCCGAGGGAATTGTAGGGCGTGTAGCTTTTAAAGGCGCACTGTCAGAAGTGATGCACCAGATGATTGGCGGGCTGAAAGCCGGTATGGGATACACTGGCTCAGCCTCCATCGAAGACCTTAAAAAAGCGAAGTTCATACGTGTTTCACCCGCAGGAGTGGCTGAAAGCCATCCGCACGATATCACAATTACACGTGAAGCACCCAATTATAGTCGTCATTAAAAACTGAATCAACCATGAAAAGAAATATTGTATTCACCTTTCTGTTTACACTCATTGTATCATTTGCCTGGGCACAGAAAAAAAGCCCGACAATCCTCGTAATCGATGGGGAAAAAATATCGAAAGAGGAATTTTTAACGGTATACAACAAAAACAACATTAACCAGGATAACAGCGAAGAGGCGCTAAAAGAATACCTGGATCTTTTTATTAATTACAAATTGAAGGTGAAAGAAGCCGAGCGTTTGGGCTACGACACCATTCCGAAACTACAGAAAGAGTTGGCAGGTTATCGCGATCAGTTGGCCGAACCATATTTGATTGATGAAGAGGTAAACAAAGAACTGATGGAAGAGGCCTATGAGCGCATGCAATACGATGTGCGTGCGGCGCATATCCTTTTCAGGGTGGGTATTGCCGATGCAGCCGAAGATACGCTGGCGGCCTACAATAAAGCCATGGAGGTGCGTGAAAAAGCCCTTAACGGGGAAGACTTTGGCCAACTGGCACAGGAATATTCCGAAGACCCTTCGGCACGCGACCGCAGAAGAAACGGCCGGGTTATTCCCGGAAATAAAGGCGACCTCGGATACTTCTCCGTATTCGACATGGTTTATCCTTTTGAGAGTGCCGTTTATCAAATGGAAGAAGGTGATATTTCCATGCCTGTAAGAACACGTTTCGGATACCATCTCATCCACCTCAAAGATAAACGCCGTGCCCTCGGTAAAGCCAAGGTGGCCCATATCCTTTTGCTGCTTACAAGAGCGGAGAACGCCGAAGACAGCCTGGCAGTGAAGAATGAAGTTGACAGCCTGCACCAGGCACTCAAAAATGGCGCTGACTGGGAGGCGATGGTTAAAAAACACAGCGACGACAAATCATCGGCCAAGCAAGGCGGCGAACTGCCCTGGTTCGAGTCGAACCGCATGATCCCGGCATTCGTGGATGCAACCTTCAAGCTCAAAAAGCCCGGAGACATCTCCGAGCCTTTCAAGTCGAAATATGGCTGGCACATTGTAAAACTGATCGACAAGGAGCCGATAGGTAGTTTTGAAGACAACAAAGAAGAGATCAAAAAGCAGATCACCCGCAACGACAGGGCCGACAAGAGCAAAGAGTCGTTGATTCAGAAACTACAGAAAGAATACGATGCGAAAATTTTCGAGGAAAATGCCGTGGCCATGAAAACTGTCATCGACAGCACAATTTTCCAGAACAAATGGAAGGCCGATACGGCAGCGGGCATGAACGAGAAGGTCTACCACATCGGCGACAAGACTTTCACACAAAGTGATTTTGCAGCTTTCCTTGAAGATAAGCAAAAGCGTCAGCAGGCACAGGATATCGAGATGTATCTGAAGCTGAAGCTGGAAGAGTTTGTTGATGCCAAGACCATGGCTTATGAAGACAGTCAGCTTGAGAAAAAGTATCCTGAATTCAGGAACCTGATGCAGGAATACCGCGATGGTATTCTGCTCTTCGAGCTGACCAACGACAAGGTATGGAACAAGGCCATCGAAGACACCACAGGCCTTAAAGCTTTCCATAAAAAGCACAAAGATGAATACATGTGGGAAGAGCGCGCCGTTGCTAAAATTGTTACGGTAACCAACAACGATTTTATTGAGAAAGCCCGTAAACTGGTTAGTGAAGGGAAATCGAAGGAGGAACTCCTCGAAGCCCTTAACGACTCTACATCCAATAACGTGATTATCCGTGAAGGAAAATTTGAAAAAGACGGAAACCCATACATCGAGAAGGTAGAGTGGAAAAAAGGCCTGAGCGAAACAAAAAACCATAACGACAAAAAGTTTTTCGTTTACATCGAGCGTTTTGTTGAGCCTGAACCAAAAACACTTGAAGAAGCCAAAGGGCCTGTAACAGCCGATTATCAGAACCATCTTGAAAAAGAATGGATTAAGGAACTCAGAAACCGTTACGACTTCAAGGTGAAAAAGCGTGTTTTTAAATCTATTGAGCTTCAGTGAGGAACCTGTTAAAGATATCGGTGGTATTAATATTGCTTTTTTCGGGCTGCAGCCTGATTGGCGATGACCGTGACGAGCTTGCCCTGGCACGTGTGGGGGATGAATACTTGTACATGTCAGATATCACCAGTAAAATCCCGAAAGGGATTCCGGCACGCGACAGCTTGTCGATGGCCAAAGCCATTATTAATCAGTGGATAGAAAAACACATCCTGATTGAGCAGGCGGAGCAAAATGTACCTGAAGAAGAGCTGGACTTTGAAAAAAAAATAGAGCAGTACAGAAATTCTTTGCTGACCTATTATTACGAGACACAGCTTATCAAGCAGAAGGTCGACACCAACGTCAGCATGGAAGAAATCAGGGCTTATTATGCGAAAAACAAGACTAATTTTCTGCTTGAAAAAGAGCTCATCAAGGTCAATTATATTGTTGTTCCGAGAGATTATGCCCGGGTAAGTGAGGCGAGGAAGATATTCTTTGGCAACCAAAATACGGATGAAATCGAGGCCTACTGCAAGGAGAACAATCTTGTTTACTTCCTTGAGCCAGAATGGCAGCAATACGAAGAATTGTCGATGGAAATACCTTTCCGGCTCACCTCCGTAAAGTCGATCGATTACAGTGAAGCCACCAGGCAGAACGAAGAATATTTTTACTTTATCAGGATTTTAGGAACCCGGGGCATCAATGAAATCAAGCCCATCGGGTTTGTCGAAAAGCAGATACGCAATATTATCAGGAATCAAAGAAAAACCGATTTCCTGAAAAAGATGAGACAGGATATTGTTAACAAAGGGTTTGAGGATAATACGATAGAGATTTATTAAAAGAAGAAGAGAGCATTTTATGAGAAAAATTATTGCAACCGGAATATTATCATTGTTGATTTTTGCTGCCGCGGCGCAAAATAAGATTGTGGATGGCATTGCTGCCGTAGTGGGAGAAAATATTGTGCTGACCTCCGATGTTGAAACACAGTACCTGCAATTCAGGATGCAGGGAAGTATACAGGGAGGAAACCAGGCACGCTGCGACATCCTCAAAAATCAGATTGTCCAGAAAATGTTGCTATACCAGGCCAAGGTGGTCGACAGTATCGAAATCTCGGACGACCAGGTGGAAGCCAATATGAATCAGCGCCTGCAATACTTCATTTCGCAAATGGGCTCTGAAAAGAAGCTGGAAGAATATTACGATAAGAGTATCGAAGATATTAAAGATGAGTTCCGCGAAATGATCAGAGAGCAGATGCTGGTGCAGCGCGAGCAACAGGAAATCACCAGCAATGTAAACATCACTCCTTCGGAAGTGAAGAAATTTTACACCTCCATTCCGGTCGACTCTATCCCGATGGTGCCTACAGAATATGTCATTGGCCACATCGTAAAGATTCCTCCTGTCAGTCCGAAAGTGTTGAGCGCAACGCGACAGCGCCTGAAAGATCTCCGCCAGCGCATTGTGGATGGCGAGAAATTCTCCACGCTTGCAATTCTTTATTCCCAGGACCCGGGTTCAGCCAAAAAAGGTGGTGAGCTGGGTTTTTATGGCCGGGGCGAGCTTTATCCGGAGTTTGAGGCGGTAGCCTACAACCTGAAAAAAGGCGAAATTTCTGAAATTGTAAAAACCAAAGCCGGATTCCATATTATTCAGCTTATCGAGCGCCGCGGAGAGATGATCAACGTCAGGCACATCCTGCTGAGCCCAAAACCTACCACGGCCGACATCCGCGATGCCAAAAACGAGCTTGATTCCATTGCTAAAATGGTGCGCTCGGGCGAGATGGGTTTTGAGGAAGCCGCACGGAAATTCTCTGACGATCCGGATGCCACAAACGGCGGCATGATGGTCAACCCGGCCACCGGCGATAACCGCTTTAAGGCCGACGACCTGGACCCGAACGTGGGTTATGCAGTAAAAAATATGGATGTTGGCGAGGTCTCTCAGCCTATTCCAACACAAACAGCAGAAAACAAAAAGGCCTATGAGATCCTTTATCTGCATAAAAAGACCGAACCACACCGCGCAAATCTGACCAGTGATTACAATACCATTCAGAATTGGGCACTGGAGCAGAAGAAAAGTGAAAAGCTACAGGAGTGGATCGAAGAGAAGCGAAAAGAAACATACATCAGGGTGAACCCGCCTTATGAAGACTGCAATTTTGCAAAAAAGTGGGAAAGTAACCTGAAATAGTCTTTTGGATGATGAAATCAGAACACATTGATCATATAAGCTCCGATGCGGAGGGCGTACGCTATTTTGTTGAGAAATACGCTGAGTTCCGTAAAGAAATCAGTAAGGTAATTATTGGCCAGGACGAGGTGGTGAAAAACGTGGTGATCGCCATCTTCAGCCAGGGCCACGGATTGCTGGTGGGTGTTCCCGGACTGGCAAAAACATTGCTGGTGAACACTATCTCTAAAGCTCTCGGACTGACCTACAACCGTATCCAGTTTACTCCCGACCTGATGCCCTCTGATATCATCGGCACGGAAGTGCTCAATGAAAAGCGTGCCTTCCAGTTTCATAAAGGGCCGGTTTTTGCCAACGTGATCCTTGCCGACGAAATCAACCGTACGCCACCGAAAACACAGTCGGCACTGCTCGAAGCCATGCAGGAAAAAGCAGTGACGGTGGCCGGAAAAAAATACACCTTGCAGGAGCCTTTCTTCGTTTTGGCTACCCAAAACCCGATAGAGCAGGAAGGGACCTATCCCCTGCCCGAGGCACAGCTCGACCGTTTTATGTTCAACATCTGGCTCGACTACCCATCCGCGGAAGAGGAGCTGGAGATTGTCAAAAACACCACCATCGACAAAGTGGTGGAGGTCAACGAAGTGCTCAACGGTAATGAAATCGTTTATTTCCAGAAGCTGCTTCGCCGGATTCCCGTTCCCGATAACGTGTATAAGTATGCCGTAGACCTGGTGACACGCACACGCCCTGATTATCCTGAGGCTGACGACTGGACCAAGGAATACCTGCAATGGGGCGCAGGGCCGCGTGCCTCGCAATACCTGATTATCGGAGCCAAGACCCATGCCGCGATCAGCGGGAAGTTTTCGCCGGATATCGAAGATGTAAAAGCCGTGGCGCATCCCATCCTGCAACACCGCATCGTAAGAAACTACAAGGCGGAAGCGGAAAATATCTCGATGAAAAAGTTTATCGATAAGCTGATCAGTAATTCATAAGGGCAAGCTAAATCGCCGGAGGCGATGAACAGCATTAACCCTGTATGAAATGCAGGGCCGATGGATGGGATGTCGCTCTGCCAATCCTGAAAAGATTGAATTTGATTTGTTTTATGATTAGTTCAACCCTTGCCAGGGTTGTATGGCGTTTCCATACACCGTTCCCACGGGTTTCACCCGCGGTTAATTCCGTTCATCCACTTCGTATATTTTTAAATCTATCCTGAGTTTAATGTCTAATTCCCAGATGTGGTTTCTTTCAACCGGTCCATGATACATTGCTTTATCGCCGGAGGCGATGAACAGCATTAACCCTGTATGAAATGCAGGGCCGATGGATGGGATGTAACTTTTACAATCCTGAAAGGATTGAACTTGTTGATGTCTTTTGGGATTTGAATATTGTGCTTTTTTGCAAATCTTTACGGATAAAATTCCAGCAGTGAGAATTTTTGATAGTCTTGCCTGTTATGATTTTTATTCATTTTTGATACCTTTACAATCGTAATTCATTCATTGCTATAGTGATGGTGAACGCACTGATTGACAAAGCAAAAAAAACTACTGACAAGCTATTGATTATGAGCAAAGAAAACAAGATTTTCAGCGGCAAGACGCTGGCCATTCTGACCGGGGGTGGTGATACCCCCGCCATTAATTCCAGTATTGAAAGTATAAGAAACCGGGCTTCTATGCTCGGTTTTAAAGTTTATGGCATCCGTAAAGGATGGAAAGGCCTTTTGGGCGAAGGCGATGTGGTGGACCTCTCGGAGGTGCCGTATGAGGGATGGTATGGTGGCACGGCGCTGGGCAGCAGCCGCACCAACCCCTTCCCGTCGAAGAAAAACCCCGAAAGCAGGGTGCCGCAGGTGCTGCGAAACCTGGAGCGTTACAAGATTGACGTGTTGGTGACCATTGGTGGCGACGACACCAACGGGGCGGCCAAGCGGCTCTACGAAACCGAAGGCATTCCGGTGATAGGGTTCCCGAAAACCATCGACAACGACCTGCGCACTAAAACCATCCACCACTACAACGGAAAAGACATCGAGGCGGTGATGTGTCCGGGGTTTCCTTCGGGCGCTAAAGCCGTGGCGGAGTTTACGGGCCGATTGCGCACCACGGCCGAGTCGCACAACCGCATCTTTGTGATGGAGGTGATGGGACGCGACGCCGGATGGCTGACGGGCAGCGCCATTTTTGGCGGCTCGGATATCGCCCTTATTCCGGAGATTGAGATGACCAAAGCCCGGAAAGAGCATTTCTTTGAGGTGATTGAGAAAGCCTACAAAGACTCGCCCACCAAAAGCCTGATTATCCCGGTTTCGGAAGGGGTGCGGTGGTATGACGAGGAAAAGCAAAAGGTGGATGTAGTGTATGCCAGTGCCGAGGTGGATGAGTATGGCCATCCGCGGTTTGGTGGCATCAGCGGAAAAATAGCCTCCGAAATCAGCCGCAAACTGGGCATCGACGCCCGGGCGCAGATTTCAGGGTACTTCCCTCGCTCAGGAACCTGCCGCAAATACGACCGCAAGCTCACCCTTACGCTCGCCGACAAAATCGTTGACCTCTTGCTCAGGGAAGACTATGGAAAAATGCCTGTGATGAGCAGCGTGGTTCCTTACATCGAGCTCGAGGAGTTTAACACCAAAGCCATTGACATGGGAAACGTTGGCAACCAGCCCCTGCAAATGGATTATTACAATGAGGAGAACTTCAGCTTCACCGAAGCTTACCATGATTTCCTGACGATGGTGGTAAGAAGGCTGCGCTTCAAAGAATTCCTCCCCGAAATGAAAAAGGTGTATCCGAAAGGATAAGAGTGAAAGACAATATTGAATGAATTAAAAGCCCGGGATGGTAATTCCGGGCTTTTCCCATTTTGAGTGGCAAAGTTGGTTTTAGCTGTCCTTTCAGGACGCTTTAACTTCTATGCATGTTCATTTTCCCAGGGCGTTGCCGCTGGGCTGGAATGATTTGCCCTTTTCAGGGCGAAACCTGTCGCCAACTAAAAATTGTGCTCCTGTAGCCTCATTTGATTGTTATTGTTGGCGATAGTAAACAAAGGGTTCCTTACGCGCTGAAAGTGCAACTAACTCCAGCCCAAGGCAACACCTTGGGATCGAAACGCAATCACTGACGTTCGGCGCCCAGGAGGGGCAGTTTATACTGATGTTTGTTGTTTTTTTTCAGGGGTTATATTAATAGTGGTTCATTCCCGCAGAGTACACTCAAACGTCCTAAGTTGTGGTTATGCGATTACTGAAATTCACCCGACTGAGAACTTTTTAGCTGAGGCTGTCCAAAAAGGGTTAATCGCAGGTGTTAGCAACAAATGTCAAATAGGTAATTTTAAGCCATGCGAGCGTGATTGGGGGAGCTGAAATTTTGAAAGAATAACTGTCCCAGTTTTTTTGCTGTTTTATTTTGGTGGGCTTTCATC
>JAASSU010000171.1 GCA_021767705.1 Bacteroidota bacterium
CGTGAATGCATTCAGACACTGAACAGAAGAATGCGGGCAAAAGCAAAAGCCAAGGCCAAAGAAAAGAGTGCTCAGTCATAAATCAACAAAAACAAAAAATCATGAAAAAAGATATCATATTAGCCGGAGTTGGTGGGCAGGGAATCCTTTCGATTGCGGCCACCATCGGAACGGCAGCCATAAACGAAGATCTTTACCTGAAACAGGCCGAAGTGCATGGCATGAGCCAGCGTGGAGGTGATGTGCAGTCGAACCTGCGCCTGTCGGACAAGCCTATTGCTTCAGACCTGATTCCGGAAGGCAGAGCGGATGTTATCATCTCTGTAGAGCCGATGGAATGTCTCCGCTACCTGCCTATGCTTGCCGCAGATGGCTGGATAATCACTAACACCGTTCCGTTCGAGAATATCTCAAACTATCCGGAAATGAAACAGGTCATGGATAAAATCAAAACGAGAAAAAACCATATCATGCTCGACGCAGAATCGATTGCCAAAGAACTTGGTACCGTCAAAGCAGCTAACATGGTTGTTTTGGGAGCCGCCGCGCCATTCCTCGACCTTCCTTACAACGCCCTCGAAGATGCGATCAGGGCGATCTTCGGAAGAAAAGGAGAAGAAGTGGTAAACCTGAACCTCAATGCTCTGAAGGCAGGCAAAGATCAGGCAATGGCCCAAAAATAAAGGTCAGGAATAATTATCCGTTGAAGAGCTTGTCGGTGTGAGAAAATTCTCTGCTGATAAGCTCTTTTTTGGTGCAATGAATCATTACTTACAAAGTTATTATTATCGGAATAGGCGCGGTGCAAAATCGCTGGTATTTTAGAGAGAACAATTTTTAACATAAATTTTCATAGAAAAAGAATATTTTAGCGGCTTATTTTGATTGGGCAAAACCATGGTGAAGGGTTACAATTTTAAGGCCAATACTCGCTTTTAGAACGCATTTTATAATTGTAAACAGACTTGATGAAGAAAGATATTACTGAAATTGTTTTGTTGTTGATTGCCGGAGGATTGATAATCCTTTCCGCACGTTTGTTTCTGTCTGATAATCAGGATAACCCTGACGAAATGAGTCTTCCGCATGCGGAGCCGGACGAAATAACACTGCCAAAGATTGATATTCGTTTTGGGGTCATCGTCGACTCGCTTGAGCACTATGAGTCAAAGATTAAAAGAAACGAAAATGTTGCTGATATCCTTTCGGGTTTTGATGTTGATTATGCAATAATCGACCGTCTGGCCAAAAAATCGAAGAATATCTTTAACCTCAGAAAGATTAAAAGATACAACACCTATCATATTTATTATGCTTCCGACAGTGCGCGCAAAAATGTGAAGTATTTCGTTTATGAGATCGATCATGTGAATTACATCACCTACGATCTGAGTAATGGAAATAACATTGATGTTTTCAGAGGAGAAAAGCCTGTTCACAAAATAGTTAAGTGGAGCACGGGGACCATCAATTCGAGCTTATGGCTGACCTTGCAGGAAAATGGTGACGACCCGCTGCTGGCACTTGACCTTTCAGAAATTTATGCCTGGACCATCGACTTTTTCGATATCAAAAAAGGAGACCGTTACATTGCCAAGTACGAAGAGCTTTATGTAGAAGACAAGCGCATAGGGCTGGGGAACATCCATTCGGCCCTGATGATACACCAGGGCGAATCGTTTTACGCATTCCATTATGTGCATGACACCGTTGACGATTACTTTGACGAGACGGGGGCAAGCCTCCGCCGTACCTTTTTGAAAGCACCCCTGCGATTCAGCCGGATAAGTTCGGGATATTCAAACAACCGTTACCACCCAGTGCTTAAGATTTACCGCCCGCACCGGGGCATCGACTATGCCGCAGCCACCGGGACCCCAGTGCATTCGATTGGTGACGGGGAGGTCATCAAGCGAGCCTATCAACGAAATGGCGGTGGACGTTACATCAAAATTAAGCACAACTCCATGTATACCTCCGTTTACATGCACCTTTCAGGATATGCAAAAGGAATCAGGACGGGCGCACGAGTGAAGCAGGGACAAACCATCGGTTATGTGGGCAGTTCAGGTTTGGCTACCGGCCCCCATCTCGATTTCCGCATCTATAAATTTGGATCGGCCGTAAATCCTTTAAGAATTGAGTCTCCTCCTGCCAATCCGGTCGACTCAACAATGATTGATCACTATCTTGATTTTATTTCGCCATTGAAAGACGAACTGGATCAACGAAAATAATTAAGATTCGGGCGGGGATCTGTCATCCTATTGAGTTTCTCTGCCATATGAAGTCCATGCCGAATAGCTTTTTCACATCTGACAAAATATTCTTTGAACATTTTTGAAAGTATCTCGTTTTCTATTCTACAATTTATAAAGAATCTAAATAAAAATAAGTAGAACCTAAAAAACGATAACAATGTCAAAATTTGAATTTCCTGAACTACCATATGCATACGACGCACTGGAACCTTACATCGACGCACAAACAATGGAGCTTCACTACTCAAAGCACCATAAAGGGTATTACACCAAGTTTGTAAACGCTATTGAGGGTACAGGACTGGAAAATAAGTCATTGATAGAAATTTTTGAAAATATCAGCAGCGAAAGTACAGCTGTAAGAAATAATGGTGGTGGATTTTTCAACCACACCCTTTTCTGGAATGTGATGGGTCCAAATGGTGGTGGCGCTCCTTCAGGTGAACTGGCTGAAGCTATCAACAACACTTTTGGATCTTTCGACGAATTCAAGGAAAAATTCACAGCCGCCGCAACCGGCCGTTTTGGTAGTGGCTGGGCATGGCTCGTAGTAAAAGATGGCAAGCTGGAAATCTGCTCTACCCCCAATCAAGACAACCCACTGATGGATGTAGCCGATTGCAGCGGAGAGCCAATCTTTGGTCTGGATGTTTGGGAGCACGCATACTACCTGAAATACCAAAACCGCAGGCCAGATTACATCGACGCATTCTGGAATGTGGTGAACTGGGATGCTGTAGCTAAGAATTTTAAAGACGCTAAGTAATTTGTATTTAGTTATTTACTCATAATTTGTTTGTATTTGGTTAATAGGTGAAAGCCGGCTTGTAAAAAGGCCGGCTTTCTTGTTTTTATCAGGCTTCAAAGCCAGTCGCGATCTAACGCGGACTGACATCTTTTTTGTCTTCCCATAAGATCCGATAAGGGGAAAAAATAAAACCCTGCACAAGAAAGCTATCTCATGCAGGATTTTATCCTTAAACAAACTACCTATTAAACCTTACTCCATCCTCCCCGAAATAAACTTCAGCTTGTCATCCATGAGCTTTGTAAGCTCCTCGGTGAGCTCTTTTCTGTTGTGCTCCTCTGTTTGGATCGACAGACGCCGGATGGCACTGTAGGCCCTGGTGAGGTCTTCCTGGTAATAGTTGAAGAACTCACTATCCAGTGATGAATAATAGTCCATGTCTTCACTGTAACGGTCGGCAATCTCGCTAACCAGGCTGTCGCCTTTTTCCATCTCACCGGCTTCATAATACACATCCACTAAAGGAAGCAAATAGAAATCAGGCGGAATCTTGCTGGTTGGGAATACCTCAAGGCATTCATCGGCAATAGCCACAGCAGAATCCGGACGGTTCAGATCCATCAGTGTTTCGGCTGTTCGCACAAAATTGTTTTTCGGAATCATGATGTTTTTCTGGCTCTCGCGGTCGATGGTCACATCCGGCTGATTCAGCCTTCCCCACTGGAATTCATTCAACAGCAGGTCGTAAGTCTTCTGCGCATGAACACCACCCATCCCTTTGTAGTAATTCATTGCTTTCACAGGCATAAACTTGTAGACCATCCCTTCGAGGTGCATATATTCATCTAATGGGAAAACTTCTTCCACACTTGATGGGTTGGCAAAATACATTGCTCTCGACCAGTCGTTGGAAGCCAACAAATCAAGGAACATCAAATCATTCTTATACAAATAGTTTTTACTGATCTCCCATTCAATCTCATCCACAATCTTGTCATGCATATACTCAGGCACAATTCCACTCTCAATTACTTTTTGCTTATCGATTGTCAGCTTAACTCTCTTAGTCGGGATATAATTGAGTTTTGTTCCGTCCTGCATGGTCAGCTTTGTGTCGTTATTGTCGCTTCTGATAAATTTAATGAGTGTCATGAGTTCCACTGCCTCTTTTAAACCCTGGTTAGGATAAACCAGCACAGCGTCGTTGGTTCCTTTGGTGTACTGGTCTTTGCCAAGCGTAAACGGAAGCGGCTCTGATTCATACATTTTGTTATGAAGCTGATGGATATACCAGTCGCCACTGGCCAGCATATAGTTTACTACTCTCACATCTGTCCGCACGCCTTCCACTTCCTGGGCATACCACAGCGGGAAGGTATCGTTATCGCCGTTTGTAAAAATCATCGCATTTTCCTGGCAGGAGTTCAGGTAATTGGCAGCAAAATCGCGGGCAGCATATTTCCCTGAACGATCATGGTCGTCCCATCCTTCCGCAGCCATTATTGCCGGCACCAGTCCGAGGATAATTACTGTAGAAGCTATCGCCGCGACTGGCTGGTTTTTCAGCAACCGCCTCAAGCCTCCGAAAACAAACAGCACCGACAAGCCTATCCAAATGGCAAAGGCATAGAACGATCCCACGTAGGCATAATCACGTTCGCGGGGCTGATAAGGATACTGGTTCAGGTAAACCACAATGGCAAGGCCTGTCATAATAAACAGCACCCCTACCACCAAGGCATTTCGCGGATCTTTTTGGATGTGATAGAACAACCCGATCAATCCGAAAAGGAATGGCAACAGGTAAAACCTGTTATTTGCAGGGTTCTGCATGCTTTGGGGCAGATTATCCTGATTTCCAAGCCGGGGCTCATCTATGAAACTGATGCCCGACTTCCAGTTTCCATGCTCAATGTTTCCATGCCCTTCGATGTAGTTTTGCCTTCCGGCGAAATTCCACATAAAATACCTGAAATACATGTGCCCGACCTGGTATTTAAAGAAAAACCTCAGGTTTTCTCCAAAAGTGGGCTTATTGATAATTTTCGTTTTCCCGTTAGGTTGCTGATATTCGATGGGGCGACCTTCGACATCACCCCAACGCTTGTAAGCACTGATATGCGATTGCTTTTGGTTACTCCACATCCTGGGAAAGATAGTTGTGAAATCGGGATGATACTCAGGTACGGTTCCTTTACGATCATCGGTGATGACATATTTTCCTTTTTCAATATCTTTTTCATAGACAGGAGCCCGGTCGCCATAACTTTCAATCGGTGAGTTGTAATACTGACCATAAAAAAGTGGTGTAGAGCCATACTGCTCACGGTTAAGGTAAGACAACAGACTTACCGCATCCTCCGGATTATTTTCATCGATAGGCGTATCGGCGTTTGAACGAATGATAATCATGAGGAAGGAAGAATATCCGATAAGGAGGAAGACCAAACTCAAAAGAATGGTATTCAACAAGGCTTTTCGATTGCGGATATAGTAAAACCCAACCGCCAGCGCAGCAGTGACTATCAGTCGGAAGAAGAAGTTTCCGGGTGAAGAAGCATCGGCCAGAATCAATATTATCAACACCCCGGCCATTGACAAAAAGACCGTTTTATATGATTTTGGAGCCCGGGGCATAATTGTAAAACGGATTCCGGTATACAACACCCCTATCACCAGCAGAGCAAAAAAGATAGTTCCCGAGCTGAATGGCAATCCGAATGTATTCACAAACAGGATTTCGGTGTTGGCAAAGAGTTTTACAATTTCAGGTATCAGACCATACATGATAAAGCCGATCAGCACCAATGAAATAATTGCTGTAATAATAATTCCTTTAGGAGTGGGGTTGTATTTTCTGTAGTAGTACACAAGCACTACGGCCGGAATGGCAAGCAGGTTGAGGAGGTGAACCCCGATAGACAACCCAATGAGGTAAACGATAAAGAGCAACCAGCGGTCGGCATGCGGCTCATCGGCCACACGGTCCCACTTAAGGATTGCCCAAAACGTTACAGCAGTAAAAAACGATGACATGGCATAAACTTCGCCCTCCGCGGCAGAAAACCAGAAGGAGTCAGAAAAAGTAAAAGCCATTGCGCCAACAAAACCACTACCGATAACTGCCAATGTTTTTCCAAGCGTCAGTTCATTTTCAGGAGCCACAATTTTCCGGGCAAACGCAGTAATCGTCCAGAACAGGAACAGGATGGTGAGCGCACTGAAAATCGCCGACATTGCGTTGATCATGAGGGCCACCTGCGAGGTGTCGCCAAAGGCAAAGAGCGAGAAGAACCTTCCGAGCATCTGGAATAGCGGAGCTCCCGGCGGGTGACCTACCTGCAGTTTGTAGGCCGTGGCAATATACTCACCACAGTCCCACCAACTCGCTGTGGGCTCGATAGTTAACAAATAAACGAATGAGGCAATGATAAAGGCTACCCAGCCTGCGATGTTGTTTAGTTTCTGATACTGCTGCATTATCTTGGATATTTTTGTAGCGAATTTAGAAATTTCTCAGCTAATCAATCTTATAAATTTAGATTTATTAAGAAATGTATCTAAAACCGGGTATACTAAA
>JAASSU010000172.1 GCA_021767705.1 Bacteroidota bacterium
AGCGTCAGGCGCTGGGTTATTTTATATCGTCCGCCCACGCCAAGGGCCAGCAGGTCGTTTTCATCGGCTTTGGCCTCTACCAGGTTTTTGTGGATAAGGCTGGGCGTGAGCTGCAGCGTCAGGTTATCATTAAATTTCCGGGCCAGAAGCACCTGGTGGAAGTAAGATATCCTGCTTGAGAAATGGTTGTCCCTTTCGGGATACTGCCACTTCAACGAGTTCAGATCCATGCCGGCCACATATGACAGGCTCAGCGGCATGGTTTGCTCACCAGTGCTTTGCCTGAGGACTTTGTATTTAACAAAGCCATCGAAGGTTTTCTGGTACGAGCTTCTCCCCAATCCAACAGCAAGCCGGTCGGTGATTCCATACTGGAAGTCAAGCTTTATGGTGGCCTGGTCGAGACCGAACAGGTCGTAAAAGCCCTGATTGATGCGTCCGAAATGGTGGCTTACCACAAATTGTAATACCCCTTCAGACGGATTTTCGATCGAGTGCCCGTTAATAATGCGTGTCGATTTAAAAGAAGCGTAGGTATATTCCGTTTTGGGTTCGGTATCCTCATCCAAAAGGCCCATCAAATCATCCTGCGCCAGCGAAAAAAGTGGCACAGCCAACATGAGCGTCAGCAGTAGTCTGAGCTTAGTCATAAAAATGGTTTTATAGTTTTTTCAAATCACAGTCGACCGTTACTTCTATTTCTTTGGCAATATTGTTCCGCACCGCAGCGGGAATTTCAATATCATAATCTGCCGGACTGACCATAAAAACGGAGCCAGAATGGATGCCGTCTTCCTTAACCGTGATAGTCCCCTCTTTGCTGATTTCATTTGAAACGCCATGGATGGTCAGTGTCCCGTCCACCTGCACTTTATATTCACCCGGTTTCGAAAAGTCCACCTTGGCAATGTCGGTTACTTTTCCCTGGAAAGTGCTGTTCGGATACTTGTGCGACTCCACATAATTCTCATTGAAATGCTCCTGCATCAGGGCTTTCTCAAACTGAAACGACTTCATAAGTATCTTAAAAACCACATCGCCTGTTTTGCTGTCAAGCGCCATCTGCACTGTACGGTTGTGCGCTTCAATGTCTTCTATGGGTGTGGATGAAAAGAATTTAATATGTCCACTTTTCGTGATATATCTCTGAGCAACAGAAATATTACTGATAAGAATTGCTGATAAAAGTAAGAAAACTAATTTTTTCATAACGGTATTTTATTTTAATGAACAGTGTTCCATAACTACATCGGTGTCGTTATAGCCTACACACAGACCTTTCACAACAGCGTATTCCGGTAAGGTCATCTGCTTTACTTCTTTTGCATATTCGGGCAACATGGTGCACCTGATTCCCTCATCACCAAAAAGCCCTTTAGATAGTGCGATCACTGCCACGGTGAGCGAGTCGTTCTGTTCGATTTTATCAATCTCGCCCCTCACCTGGATGACCGTACCCGTGTATTTGTCGTTGGCTTCTGCATTCGAGTTCCGGTATTCATCCAGAAGATCCTTTGCTTCGAGCGTGTAAAGTGCTATCTCTTTTTCATAATCGGGATGCGATTTGTTGTAAACGAACTGGAAAACAAGCAGTCCGGCAATCACTCCTATAAAAAGAATGGTCAAAAAGATTTTGTATTTACGATTCATAGTGAATATAGTTTAGCATTTGTTTAATTATCGGGAGCCCCATCGTCGAGCCATTTCCTGATTTTCGACAGCTCGCAGTCAGGCAGTTTGGACTGGTTTTTAGGCATCGGCGAGAACCCTGATTCATGATTAACCACGCCCCAAAGTTGCCCGTTATCTGCAATAACTTTCAAATCGGTATAATTGTCGGTGATAACACCAGCATTGGGTGATACAGAACTATGGCAACTATTACAGTTAGCCTCCATCAGCGGAGCGATGGTAGCAGTGTAAGTGACATTAGTCGTGTCACATTCAGCACTTTCAGGGTAAAGGTCTTCTTCATTATCGTAGTAGCAGCCTTGCATAGCTGCGGCGAAGAGCAAAAGACCAATCAATTTTAAAAACTTCATAAGCCAATGGTTGATTAAAAACTAAACTGATATTTAAGTAAAGTGTTGGTGACAATAAATTGTTTAACATTTATTTAATTGTTTGGCGCTCCGTCAGATATCCATTTTTCCAGGATGGCGATTTCACATCCGGGTAAACCGTTGGACGGAGGCATTAAAGGATAGCCATCCGTGCCGTTAATCACCCCGTGAAGCGCACCGCTGTTGGCCAGCGTAGCGCGCTGGTCATAGGTTTCGAGCACCACGCCTCCGTTAGCAGTGGCCTGGTCATGGCATCCGAGACAAAAGTTCTCAAAAACCGGGGCTACTGCAGTTGCATAGCTAACGTTTGTTGTATCACAATCACTTTCGCAGGAATTGTTAAGTGCGCCCTGGTTAATCCAGGTGGCAACCAAAGTGATTTGTTCCTGACTTAAGGGATCATTGGGGGCAGGTGGCATTCGATCGTCGCTATCTGATTCGGTAATTACTTCATAAATTTCACTGCTTTCAGCATCAAAAGGTTCCACCTCACCCGTTCTGATAATGTTTTCATAGTCAGTTAGGATGACCCCTTCTGTAGCGGTTCCGGCATCATGGCACCCCATGGTTCCGCAAGAGGATTGCAGTAGTGGAAGGATATCATTCTTGAAATAGACGGTATCCGGATCGCAGCCTGCAACCTGCGTGGTGTCGCCGTTATCGCCTCCGCTGTCGCCTCCGGAGCCCGCTCCGGGGGCCGGCTCAACAGTTTCAGAAGGCTCGTGAGTACACGACCAAAAGAAAATGGCAAAAACAGCAAAGAGAAATATTAATCTGCTCATGAATTTGTTTATTTTGAAAACACCTAAAGCACCGTATTAGTGTGCTTTAACAAACATTTAACTTTGTTGTCAAGTATGTCTATTACTCTGGCGTAGATTGTTTTACTTTACACGTGCTTAACCCAAAAGGAAGATATAACGGGCACCAACTGACTAATGCCGTTGCGATAGGAACGATTCCAATCAATCCCAGCCAGCTTGAATAAAAATAACCTGCTGCACCTATTGCCAGTCCTAATACAATACGAATAACTTTGTCTGTTCTACCTACATTACATTTCATAATCGTTTAATTTAGATGAATAAATATAGATACAAATATATGACTGCACTGTGCCTGATATTTGTGACGGAGGTCACAGAGGCGAAGTAATTTTTATTACACCTCGTTCGAGTTTGATAAGGTTTTTCTTTTCGAGCTGCTTCAGCAACCTCGAAACCACTTCCCTGGCTGTTCCTAATTCATATGCAAGCTGCTGATGCGTAATTTTAACCTCGTTCCCCTGAAGTTTTTGATAAGATTTGAGTTTATCGTACAATCGGAAGTCAATTTGTTTAAAGGCCACCAGGTCGACGAGCGAGAGGAGTTCATCTAACCGTGCATAATAAAGCTTCATCACAAAAGTCCGCCACGATTTGTATAAATCCATCCATTCATTTACTTCGCGGGCATTCACCGTAATAATCTCTGAATCTGTTTCGGTCACAGCCTCAGCGTTGCTGGGCTTGTCGTTAATACAGGAGGTGATGGAAAGGATACAGCTTTCGCCGGGATTAATATGATACAAGATGATTTCCTTACCCGAATCATCCATCTTTCGTACTTTAATACGCCCATTAAGAACAATGGGTACTTCTTTGATATATGATTGCTCGTGTAAAAGAAAAGAGTCTGCCGGAATATTTTTAGGTTCCTTACTTTCAATAAAATCTATTAACTCCTTTTCAAGAAAAAGTTGTCTTAATTTCGAGTGCATCGCAATTTATAGTTTCCTGATTTGAATCAAAAATAAACTAATCGGATAAAATGATTATTATTGTTGCATCATTAAATAATAAAAACCATTCAGGATAGTTTATTCTAAGTACTTAAGAATAGATATATGAGCACGAAGTTAGTTACCCTTTTGATTCTTTTGACGTCGATTTCAATTATTAGTCGCTCGCAGGAGTTTGATATTGATCAGTTTTACGATCATTTACCCTATAATGAAGTGATAGCTGTGGCGGATGCCGGGGAGCAGCTGTATGCTGCCACGCCTTACAGTGTGTTTATATACAACCATAGCGATAACAGTATTGAGCGCCTTACAAAAGTGGAAGGCCTGAGCGATATCGACATCAGTTGGATTGCCTACAACCATCAGGAAGAGGCCTTATTTATAGCCTACGAAAACACCAACATCGATATTTTTAAAGACGGAGAGATTATCAATATCTCCGATATCAAGAGGAAAACCATTCTTGGAAACAAGACCATTAACAAGGTTTACATGCGGGGCCAGTATGCTTACCTCGCTTGTGGATTTGGGGTGGTTGTGGTAGATGTGGAAAGAGAAGAAATTTACGATACATACAAGATTGGTCCTGACGGAAGCCTTATCAACGTGTATGATTTCACCTATCATCCGCAGGATAATCATTTTTATGCAGCAACGGAGCTGGGAGTAATTGCTGCTGATGCTGATAGTCCGAACCTGGCCCATTTTGTTTACTGGGAAAACGATACTGCGCTTTCTGCCGATGATGCCATCATCAATGCGGTGGCCTCACATCACGATAAAGTGATCGTAAATAAAAGCAGGGATCAATACGGAACAGACACCTTGTTTTATAAAACACCAGACTCGGCGTGGCAAGTGCTCGAAAGCCCCAATACTACCAATGTGTCAAGCATGCGTTCGTTTGGCGATTACTTGTATGTGGCCTACCAGTTTTCGCTTTTCATTTTTGATAAGGACTTAAATTATGTTGATAAACTGTATACCTATGGTGTTGAAGGGGGGCTTGAGCCCAAAGACCTATGGTTAGATGCCGACAGTACCTTTTGGATTGCTGATGCAAAGAGGGGATTGGTTAAAACGGAGGGGAACAACGATGGGGAGTTTATCCACCCATCAGGCCCGGCTTATCCCACATCTTTTGATATGGCTACTTATGGAGATGAGGTGTGGGTAGCCTCAGGAGGCTATCAAAGCGATTGGGGCGGAAGTATTCTCAGGCATGGGCTTTACCATTATCAAGACAGTGATTGGACTTCTTACAATGATGACGAGTATGACCTTTTCGATACAATTCCTGACATCGTGAGTGTGGCTGTGCAACCGGGAACGGGAAACAAAGTCTATGCAGGCTCTTGGAACAAAGGTCTTTTGGAAATTACTGATGGTGAGATCACCAACATTTTTAATACCACCAACAGCTCACTCCAGGGCAATGTGGCTGCGCCTAAGCTTATTCAGATAAGCGGCCTTGCTTTTGATGATGAAGGAAATTTGTGGGTGGTGAATAATGGGGCTGAAGAGGTTTTGTCGGTTATGACACCTAATGGTGAATGGAGGTCATACAATCTTGGCTCTGTTTCGAGTGGTTCTTTTCTTGGAGACCTGGTTATCGATGATTTCGGACAGAAATGGATTATTATGCGTGATCACCGTATCTTAGTCTACAACGATAATGGCACGATGGACAACCCCTCCGATGATTTTGCGAAAGTGCTGACCGGTGCTGCCGGAAATGGGGCCTTGCCGGGAACATACTCGGTAAATGCCCTGGCGAAGGATATCGATGGAAACATTTGGATAGGTACCGACGAAGGTGTTGGGGTGATTTACAACCCGGAAGATGTTTTCACCGGAAATAACTTTGATGCCGAGCGCCCGAAAGTGGAGGTGGATGGATATGTGCAATACCTTCTGAGCTCTGAAGGGGTCACTGCTATTACTGTTGATGGTGCAAACAACAAGTGGTTTGGAACTGAAAGGGCGGGGGTTTTCCTGATGTCGCCCGATGGGACAGAGCAGTACAAGCACTTCAATGAAGAAAACAGCCCTTTGTTTTCAAATGAAATTTCATCCATAACGATTAACGAACGCGGAATGGTATTCATTGGCACTTCCAAAGGAATTATCTCTTACGAAGGAAGAGCAACACCCGGAAAACCGAACAACAAGGACATTTTTGTCTACCCCAATCCTGTGAGGAGCGAATATAATGGCCCGATATACATTATCAACCTGGTTCAGGAAGCGAATGTAAAAATTACGGATATTGCCGGGAACCTGGTTTATGAAACTTATGCTGAAGGCGGTAAAGCACAGTGGAATGGCAGGAGTTTTGACGGACAGGAAGTGCAAACAGGGTATTACATGGTTTTCGTGTCGAACGACGACGGAACAGAAACCATTGTTACAAAAGTGTTAGTATTCAGATAAAAGATGCTTCTTAAAACCAAAGGGATTTTTCTACAGAAGATTAATTACTCAGAAACCAGCCTGATTGTAAAGATATACACCCGGCAGGCCGGGCTCCAAGCATACCTGCTAAAGGGGGCGCGCGGGAAAAAGTCAAAAATCAAGGCGAATGTTTTACAGCATCTTACGCTGCTCGATTTGGAGGCTTATCACCGCGATAGTGCCAATCTTCAAAGAGTTAAAGAGCTCCGGGTAGCAAAACCCTTTAAAACCCTACCTTATGATATCAGGAAAAG
>JAASSU010000173.1 GCA_021767705.1 Bacteroidota bacterium
ACGAATCAGTTGTTAGTAAGTATTTCGGATAATTGTCTTTGATTTTCTCTAATGCTCCAAACTCACGCTCTGTGGCATTTTCATTTGTTATTTGCCAAGCCACCTGAAAGTATTCAATTTCTCCCAGTGGTGTTTTACACACAAAATCAACTTCCGCGTTTCTGGCTGTTCCTGTCCAGATTTTATTCCCTCTGCGCAGCAATTCCAGATAAACAATGTTCTCTAAAATATGACCTCTGTCTGTTTTACGCTCTTTCCCCATTAGAACATTCAACAGACCTACATCAACCAAATAATATTTTTCTTGTGTCGCCAATTGCTTTTTACCTTTCAAATCAAAGCGATTTACTTTATAAAACACAAAACTCTCCTCCAAATATTCCAGGTAGTTTTCAACGGTCGCATGATGGATAGTTTGTCCATCGTGCCTGAGTGTTTTAGAAATATTGCTTGGGGAAAGCGGATTTCCAATATTGGAAGATACAAATTTTACAATATTTGCAAAGGCTCGTTTATTATTGATCTTGTGGCGTTGAGTAATATCTTTTTCAACTATTGTAGAATAAATGGCGTCCAAATACTCATAAATTTTATCATAGCCGCTTTCCCGAAGTTCTATTCCTTTAGGCAGGGAAGTTTCATTTACGTAATCAAAGAACAAAGCTTCATAATTAAGGTACTCTTTACTGGCGATAATGTTGCGTGCTGTCAAGTATTCTTTAAAAGAAAAGGGTAAAATGGAAATTTCAATATAACGACCGCTCAGCAATGTTGCTAATTCGCTACTCAATAAAAATGCATTTGAACCGGTTACGTATATGTCTGTATTATCGGTTGCAAAAAGCCCATCCACCAGTTTCTCAAAATCAGGTATGTTCTGAACTTCGTCCAAAAAAACATAATTGATTTTACCACTCTGAAATTTTTGCTTTATTTCAAAGTATATATCACTCCATTTTTTGTCTAAGTAATTCTCGGGCAATTCATAATTATAGAACTGAATCTGTTGCTTTTCAACTCCTTGGTTTAATAAATACTCACTATAAATCTTCAACAAAGTGCTTTTACCTGATCTACGTACACCACTAACTATTTTTATTAGTTCTTTATTTTTATAGGCCAATAGCTTATCAATGTATTCATTACGATTTATATATCTTACCATTGGATAAAGATACAAATTAAATTATCAAAACTTGCAGAATTTGCAAGTTTTGATAATTTATGCTTATGTTATTATCATAAATAAGGAATTGATGCCTTTCCACATTTCTACAAGTACTACGCAGAACTGATGAAGAAGTAATTTCTTTAACGGGATAAAATTTAAAACGGCCGCCTTTTTTGAGGGGGCCGTTTTTTTAATGCTTAAAACTAACACACTTATCAGTAACTCGTCCTAAATTTTGTTTTCATATTTACGGGACTTGTGGGACAACCAGGACTTTGTCCCCGCAATCGCCAAAGTCTCACAAAACAAGTTATTTCTTTTTATTTCTCTCGACTATTCTCGCTTTAGTCATTCTTTCACGTAAGCCGCCTTGTTTTACAAAAGCAATTTCTAATTGCTTTATCTGCTGCTTCAGCAGATAAGTACAAATCTTGATGAGTGTAATCATCACATTGGCACAAATCTCAGGGTTTTGGTGCTCGATGGCCTTTTTGAAAGTTTCGTAGGTAGGCTTTGAAGTGCTTTTGTTTAACTCCCGCACACGGGCCACCAAACGATGGTTCTTTTCCCAGAGGGGCAATTTCTTTGTTCTTAGAAAATCCTCATAATCAATGAGCAATTCTTCCAAACTTGCACGGGCTACATTGGTAAGTTTTATCTCTGTTTCTTTCGATGTGCCCGATGCCATGCTGGCTTCTGCAATATTTTGTTTGCCACTGCGTTCGGCCTGCACCATTTGCCCTATTGTGCGATCGTACTTATGAAAAAAGCGATTCGTAAAATACACCGTACCATCATAAATAATTTCCGCTTTCTGATAGCTGAACAAATTTCGGTACCCACCATGAAGGGGTATAAAGCCTTCGTTAGCTTTGTTCTCATCTTTCATCGGCTTGCTGTTTGACAAGGAATAAAGATAAAAAGAAGTTGCCGTAAAGCCAAATTTACGGGAGTTTATTTTGTAATGATTGTCTCCTCCGCGGGGAAATAAACCCCGGCTCGGGGAAAACGCCCCGCCCGCGTCGGCATGTTTTCCTAAGTCTTGTCAAACCACCCCGACCAGGTTTTGGAGTCATTTCCAATTCAGGTAGAAGGTCATCACCACTCAGGCAACAAATCCTGGAACAGGGAATGTATCCGCGAAAGTCAGTTCAATCAGTATTATCTGTGTACCATAACTCCTATGATAATTACAGCACACTGCTCTAACAGATTAAACAGATCTGCACAGGTTTATTTTATCTCAACTCTAATTGAAAACACATCCTCGACATTCTTCTTTGCGCGTTTTGCGTTTCTTAAGTTTTGCGCACTTTGCGTGAACCCTTCTTTTAGCCCACGCTAAAACCGCAAAAGCCACATTCAAAATGCGCTAAGCATCCAGTCACAAACCGGATTTCACCAAATCTAAAAAAGGTCACCACCCATCAGGATGATAACCTTTTTCATTGATTAGCATTAAATAGCTATTTCACAATCTTTCTGCTAATCATTTCTTTTTCAGACTGCATTTGCAGGATGTAGATTCCCTGCGTCAAGGCTGCGGTGTTGAAGGTGGCCTGGCTTCCTTTGATCTCCTTTTGCAGGATGGTTTTCCCCGTCAGGTCCATTAATACCGCTTGTTTGAAATCCGCACCCGGAGCTTTAACCGTGAGGCTGTTTGTGAAAGGCACCGGGTAAACCGCCATTTCGTTTTCCGGATGGTCGATGCCGGTGGCTGTGATGCTAAACGATTGCTCGTCTGTAAATTCTGACGCGTGATACTGGTGATCGATAGTCTGCACACTCCAGTAGTAGGTACCCACCGGAAGGTGCGTCAGTTGCAGCGACAGCGACTGGTTGGCATTTCCCATTCCGGGCAGCAGCAGGGCGCCGTCACCACCCGACATGCAGTTGATAATTTCATCGCCACCCGGCGTTGTTCCCACCCTGACATTGTAGGTCAGTGAGTTTTGCGGGGTAAAATCGTCAGAAGCAGCACTCCAGCTAAGCACCACCTCGTTGCCCAGATTGTCAACCGACAGGTTTGCCGGCTTTGCGGGTGCTTCGTTAGCGTGGTAGCTGTTGTCGCGGGCATCGTTCTGATACACCAGTGAGAGATAATCGCCGCCAAGATTCTGTCCGAAAACCAGCACATCCACATCGCCGTCGTTGTCATAGTCGGCAAAGCGGGCATCGCCGCGCTCGGTGTTCTGAAATCCGGGGAAGATATCACTGAAAGAGCCATTATCGTTCTCAAAGATAGAAGTCATGAGCACACCACAGTCGTCGCAGCTTCCTGACACCAGCAGGTCGAGGTCGCCGTCGTTATCCATATCACCCCAGTCGGCCGTGCTCTTGCTCACGCCCAAAATATTCACTGACAAATTCTTAAACGCACCATCACCATCGTTACGATACACCATCGTTTTCCCGGTAAGGTACTCATCGAAACCCACAATAGCGAGGTCTTTATCGCCGTCGTTGTCATAATCGCCCCAGGCCATATCGCCGCTCATCACATCCTGAAGCACGATTCCCGACTCCTCAAACTCACCATCTACGTTGGTGTAGATGCGTGTAGCAGGCACGGCACCCAGCTCTCCGGCCAGTGCCAGGTCGAGGTCGCCGTCATTGTCATAATCCACCCATTTAGTGGTAGCATAGTTCAGGTTAACGAAAGGATGAGCCACAGATGTAAATTCCCCTTCATCGTAGTTGTAAAGGAAAGTTTCATCATTTCCTGACACCAACAGGTCGAGGTCGCCGTCCTTATCGTAATCGCCAAAGGCAGCGTCGGTATTTCCACCCATCGGAGTCACGCTGATATCGGCAGATGTAAATGATCCGCCCTCGTTCATGTAAAGCGCCGTGAATGGCTCAGTGTTGCCATTCCCGCTAAGGAAGAGATCCATATCTCCATCCATATCCACATCGGCAAAAAGCACGACCCCATCTGAGATGGCCGGCAGTTCCACATCCGTTTCCACGAAAGTTCCTTCCTGGTTTTCGAAAAGGTAAGTGGCGGCACCGAAGCTGTCGAGCATTCCTCCCACCACCAGGTCGAGGTCGCCATCGCCATCATAATCGGCAATGTCCATACTGCTCCGGCTAAGCTCGGGCAGTGAACTGCTCTGGTAAGAGAAGGACTGGGCAAATACAGAAACACTCATCCCTAAAATGAGCGTGGTAAATAGTAGTAGTCTTGTTTTCATAAGCTAAGATATTTATATAAAATACACTTTACAGGGATGGGTGTTCAAAAATGAGGGTGTCTCAAAATTCCAATTTCCTGTGATCTGAATTTCAGTGATTACCCCTATTTCTAAAGGGAGCACTGACATTCAGCACTTTCCCTTTAGGGAATCAAAGGGTAAAAGTGCTGAAAGACCATTAATCGAATTTTCGAGACAACCTCATTTCTATTAAACAATCCCTGTTTATTTTTCTCTTTCTTCAAATTCTTCAACGCCCCTGTCGAGGAAATCCACAAACTCCTCTACGTCGAGGTCGTAAGCCCTGGGCTGCACCAGCATCTCGCCTTCATTATCGAGCAAGACATAATATGGCTGGGCATTCACTCCGAACTTCCTGATCTGGAAATCGGCGTACTTCTTCCCTAAGGTCTTTTTCACTTTTCCGTCGTAAGATGATTTTACCCATTCGCTTTCGTCAAGTTTAGATTTATCATCCACGTAAAGCGCGATAATCACATAGTCTTCGCGCAGCCGCTTAAGCACTCTTGGATCCGACCACACGCTGGCTTCCATCTCACGGCAGTTAACGCATCCGTGACCGGTAAAATCGATAAACACCGGCTTGTTGAGCTTACGCGCACATTCCATTCCCTGCTCATAGTCGAAGTATCCATCCAGTCCGTGCGGCAGGTGCAGGAAGTCGGCATATTTCGGATCTTCGCATTGCGCCGCCTGGTCTTCCGTGCCGTTGGCCTGACTGTAGTTGGCCACTTTCAGGTTGTCTCTTACAATGGCGTTGATATCAAAATCGTGCGTTTGTTGTGGCGGCAGGTATCCCGATAAGGCTTTCAGTGGTGCGCCAAACATTCCGGGCACGAGGTAAACCACAAAACTAAACGTGATGATGGCCAGTGCCAGGCGGGGCACAGACACAAATTTCACATCGCTGTCGTTGGCAAACTTAATCTTGCCGAGAAGATAAAATCCGAGGATAGTGAAAATCACAATCCAGATGGCGAGGTAAATCTCACGGTCGAGCAGTCCCCAGTGGTAAGTCTGGTCGGCCACGCTGAGGAACTTAAATCCAAGAGCCAGCTCTATCAAACCAAGAACCACCTTAACGTTGTTGAGCCAACCGCCTGATTTTGGCAGGTTGCTGAGCCATTTAGGGAAGAAAGCAAAAAGCGTAAACGGCAGTGCAAAAGCCACCGAGAAGCCAATCATCCCGATAATCGGTTTGAGGAATGCGCCTCCTGCCGATTCCACGAGGATGGCTCCCACCAGTGGCCCGGTACATGAAAAAGAAACCAGCACCAAGGTAAAAGCCATAAAGAAAGGCCCGGTGATACCGCCTTTGTCGGCCTGCTTGTCACTTTTGTTGATTAACCAGTTGGGAAGGGTAATTTCAAACATCCCAAGGAAGGAGGCAGCAAAAAACATAAACACCAGGAAGAACAAGACGTTGGGCAGCCAGTGTGTGCTGAGCCAGTTGGCAAAGCTGGCACCGAAAGCCACGGCCACGATGGTTCCCACCACGGTATAAATAACGATAATCGATAATCCGTAAACGGTGGCCTGGAGTTTTCCTTTGGCCTTGCTTTCCTTGTCGTGCATAAAGAAAGTTACGGTCATCGGAATCATCGGGAACACGCAGGGCGTGAGGATGGCGGCCAGTCCGGCAATAAACGCGAAGATAAAAAAGCCCCACAGCGTTCGGCTTTCGTGCTTTTTGTTGTCGCTAAGTGCTTCAGTGTTATCCTGGTCTCCTGATTGGATTTCTTCGGTTTCGAACAGAGGCGTGTCACCTGAGGAGTCATCAGCCTGGCTGGCGGATGCTGCCCCACCATTGATGGGGAACTCAAAGTCGACGGCTGTGGGAGGCAGGCATCGCGAATCGTCGCAACACATGTACTCCAAAAATCCGGTGATGGTGAAAGGCTCGTCGGTAAGCACCTTCACCTCCTGACGAAAGACTACCTTTTCTTTGGCGAAATATTTCACTACCATCTCAAAGGCTTCATCATACTCTTCGGTCGGGGTGGGCTCCTCAACACCACCAATCAACTCAAAATTCTCACCTTCATCAATATTAAAAGTGGTCGGGTTAGGGCCGTCTTCAGGCACATCCTGCGAGTAGAGATGCCAGGTCGGTTCGATGCTGGCAATAAACTGCAGTTCGATACGGTCTTCAGACAG
>JAASSU010000174.1 GCA_021767705.1 Bacteroidota bacterium
CGAGCTAGAAGGGCTGACAGAAACAGCCATCGATAATGCTGATGAGTACGTTACTATACCGATGTATGGGTTCACAGAAAGCTTTAACATATCTGTATCGGCAGCACTCATTGTAAGAGAGCTGACCGAAAAACTGCGTGCAAGCGATATCCAATGGCAATTGTCGGAGGAGGAAAAGTATGATATTCTCATCGAATGGGCACTGAAGGTGATCAATCGGAAAAGGCAGTATTTACGCGATGATTTTGAAAAAAGAGTTGAGGAAAAGCAAGGATAAGATTTATAAGTTCTTGATAGCTTCTTCGAAAGCTTTTCCGCGTGCTTCAAAATTCTGATATCTGTCGTAGCTCGAGGCTGCGGGCGATAGCAGGCATTTTCCACCGTCTTTTGTGGTGTCAGCGACGAATTTGACGATTGATTCCATCTCATTCAGAAAGGTTTTCTTCTGTGATCCGGTATATTCCTCTTGCATTCGTTTTCCTGCCGGACCGGTGAAAATCAGTGTTTCCACCTCACTGTTTTTCAAGTAATCGTAGAGCAGATCATATTTCAAACCCCGGTCGAACCCTCCTAAAATCAACGTCTTAACATCCTTCAGCGTCTCCAAAGCCCTGATGGTTGTTTCGGGGACTGTCGAAATCGAATCGTTGTAAAACTCAATACCGTGTTTTTTCCCAACAAACTGCAACCGGTGAGGCAGTCCTTCGAATGTGTCGAGCCCTCTCTGAATGGCTTCGCCGGAAATTCCTGATAAAGAAGTTGCCAGGATAGCAGCCATCGCGTTAAGCACATTATGAATACCTTGAAGCTTGAAGTTTTTCAATGAAAATGTTCTCTCTTCCTTATCCTGAAATAGATGTATCGATTCACCTTGAAGGTATGCATCAACAGTTCCGTCATTGTCGAGAGCGAATTTTTTTAATTCAGCCGCAGTGGGCAGCGCAAGGTTGATGGAGCCGTTGAGGCTGCTTTCGGCATTGATGATCGCATAATCGTGCGACTTTTGCCGTAGTAAGATATTTTCCTTGGCACTGAAGTAATTGCTGCTGTTTTCGAAATGGTCGAGGTGTTCTTCGTAAAGGTTGAGTAAAACAGCGATGTGCGGTGCCACTTTGATATGCTCCAGTTGATGGGCCGAAATTTCCTGAACAATGCGGGTATGGTCATTAAACGCATCAATTTTTTCGAGTGGGGGCACCCCGATGTTGCCAATCAATAGCGTATCTCCTGTTTCTTGTTTTATGATGTGCGCAATAAGGCTGGAGGTAGTGCTTTTTCCTTTAGTTCCCGTAACCCCAATGGTTTGCTTACGGTAGAGCTGCAAGAACAGATCGGTTTGTGAAGTGATTACACTGGTGCCCTTGTCTTTGAGCGGTATGCCGGGCGATTTGATGATGATTTCGAAAGCGAAAATATCTTTAAGGTAATCCTCGCCCGTTATCCAGCTGATGTTACCCAGGTTTTTAAATTGGCCGGGCAGGTCAGGGTTTCTGTCGGCAATAAAAATTTCCTTGGCAGGAAAATGCTTCCGCAAGAATTTGAGTGTGGATTGCCCCTCCTTTCCAAAGCCAAGAATGACGATGCGCTTGTGCTTCCAGCTGTCAAGAACCATAGACTGAATTCAGTTTTTTAATTAAGATATCATAAAACTCCTTTGAGAGAAAGTGGTTTGGCTCAAGTGCTTTTTCCATTTTTTTGATGTGCTGGTCTTCAATGGCAGGAATGCCGGCAGATTCTATCAGCATTGGGAGGGGATTTTCCCATCGCTCCATTATCAGGTGCACACTGGCTTGCACCTCGTCGATAGTTCCCACACATTCGAAAGGCTTTTCGGGAGCCACTCCTGCAAGTTGATCAAAAACCGGTTTGAGGCCGCCATCGTCCAAAATGTCTTTACCGAAAATTTTCTTCTGCTGTTCCCTCGACATATGCGGGCCGAGGATGATCGCCGTAAACAGGCACTTGGAGCATTCTCCGCACCAGATATTGTCTTTGCTTCCTCTGTTGCAGCTTTTAAAGGAGAAGTAGTGGTTTTTCAATTCCGAAAACAGCCGGCCTATCTGCATCTCGCTCAGCGGTCTCAGAAAGCTGAAGTAGTTGAGATCCGGAGTGATCCATTGTTGGCTGTATTCGCGGAAATCCTTTTCAAACTCGAAAGACTTGGAATACTGATGGTTAATCTTTGTTCCCGGGATAGTGGCTTCGTTAGCACTCGATTCGTTTGAAAGCGCCACATGCCGTATACCTGAAAGCATTGCAGCAACAGCGGTGATGAATGCTACCACTGAAGAAAATGGCGTATGTCCGTTCAAAAACCCTTCCTCATTCAATTTTAGTAATAAAGGATCGAGTTGCCGGGTGACCTGGATGAATTTATCCCGGGATATACCGGCATTCTCAATGGTTTCAAGTATTGCCGGCCGTGGATTGATAGCCATCGGGTAAACATCGAAACCAGATTCTTTGAGTAGCTCAAGGGTTACCGCAGAATCCTTGCCGCCGCCAACAGGAACAATAACCTTGTTGCTATCCGGAATGGAGCGGGGAGAGGGGAGTTCAATAGAACTTTCGCAATCAATGGTCATGAAATCTGTTTCGTTCGTTTCAATTCCATTCTGATAGAAAAACTCACCCAATCCGTGGAAGTAAAGCTTCTTCCACCATCCGATTTGCTCTTGTGTGAGCCTGTAAGGTTTGATAACAACTGTTGGCGGGCATGCACTTTTCCAGTAGCTCACCAGCTCCGCCATTCCGGCGTGAAAGGCGAGCAGATTCCATTGCTCTTCAGAGAGTTTGGTGTAAAAACGGCTTGCCGGAAAAATCAATACCGGGTAGAAGTGATATTGATCCTCAACAGAAAAATGAAATCTTATGACAGTCTGATATTTTTCATGATCCACCTCAAAGGATTCGAAGTGGAAACGATGGTATTTTTTTCTTAAATTATTGTAAAGTTGTTGATTATCGGCCATAGAACTAATATTCGGACATGCAAATTAACACATTTTAGTTTATATTTGTTGTTACGGAATGAACATAGCGGACAATAATCCGGGAAAAATACTTGTTTCATTGATAGTCGGAATTTTATTGAAGACTGAAGGCCAACTCTTAAAATTGTAATTGAAAATATGAGTTTAAACAATATTATACCAACGGCAGGAAAAATGCTGATTTCAGAACCTTTCTTAAAGGATCTCTATTTCAGGCGGTCGGTTGTGATGCTTGCTGAGCACAATGAAGAAGGCTCTTTCGGACTGGTGCTCAACAAGCCTATCGAAAGCCGTTTGAATGATATCATTGAAGGCTTCGACAATTTTAATCCGAGGCTTTACCTGGGTGGGCCGGTGCAGACGGACGCACTGTTTTTCATTCATAAATTTGGAAAGCTGATTGAGGGGAGTTTGCCGGTTCAGGGCGACCTGTCGTGGGGCGGAAAAATCGATCAGATTAAAGAGCTCATGGGCTCGGGAGTGATCAGCGAGGATGATATTCGCTTTTTTATTGGTTACGCCGGATGGAGTGCCGACCAGCTCAACCAGGAGCTTGAGCGCAACTCATGGATAGTTAGCGAAAGTGATATGCAGAAGCTGATGGAGCATGACGCCTCCGAGATGTGGGAAAAGGCCCTGGATGAGGTGGGAGGGAAGTTTCGCGAATGGAAGAACTACCCTTCCGATCCTATCATGAACTAAAACCCTGAGATAATCTGATTAAAAAATCGCGGAAGCAAATCAAAATCCAGCAGAATTGTAAACACAAAACCGAAGACAGCGCCCCAGAAGTGGGCGTCATGACCGATGTTGTCCTGACTTCTTTTGGCCATGTAAGCTGAAAAAACCAGGTAGAGAATCCCGAAAATAAACGCCGGAATTCCAATGGGAATAAAGAAGAGATAGATTTTTCCCATAGGTTGAAAAATGATACTTGCAAAAACCACTGCTGAAACGGCACCACTGGCGCCAACAGCATTGTAGTAGAAGTTTTCCTTGTGTTTTCCGTAATCAGCAACCACCGAAAAGGCCAGCCCGCCGATGTAAAGCAAGGCAAAATAGAGCCATCCCTGCAATCCAAAAAAATAATCATAATACTGAATTACAATCCTGCCAAAGGAATAGAACACAAACATGTTGATAAACAGGTGAACCCAGTCGGCATGAACCAGTCCATAAGAAAGGAAGCGATACCACTGACGTCTGTTTTGCACCAGGTAAGCGTTAAATTGCAGGCGCGCCGTAATGTCGCGGTTGCTGAAAGCAGCCACTGAAACAGCTACCGTAATGGCAATGATAATGTAATTAAGTATCATTCAGACAAATTTTAGTTTTTTCCGGTTTCAACCTGACCTGTAGTGTAATCCAGCTCCGAACCAAACATGCTGTGCGGAATCAGGTATACGGCCAGCAGCACCACGGCTGCAATCACAACCCATGTGCGGTGCCTTTTGTTTTTCCTTACCTTGAAAAAGGCGATGAGCCAGAAGATAAATGCTACAAGTGTTTTGTTGTCGGTAAGGTCCTGCCCCAGCGGCCAGCCGGTCCAGAAATCACCAAAGGCATATTCCTGAACAATGGGGCCAAGTATCAGGCCGCCAATAAAAAGCGTGACTAAAGTGGTGAGTGTATAGGCATACAAACGCTTTCCGCGGATTAGAGCCTCAATGCCGGTTCTGGTAGAAAACAGCATCGCTATAAACATGAACAGGATGTGAGGTATCAGTATAAAATCCGGAACGGCCCCCTTAAAGCGAATAACTATCTTTTCGCTGTTGAGCTGGATAGTTTGGCCTTCTTTCTTAACATAGACATCGTAGGCAAGCTTTCCGGCGGGAGGTTGGTTGGGCAGGTAAGTTACAAGCTCGCCCTCTTCAAAGGTCATCGGGAGTTTTTTTGGCTCATCACCGCTCTTGTAACGCACATATTCCACATAGCCGCTAAACGAATCATCGGGTACTTCGATAGTTACCGGGGCATCGCTTGTCCCTCCATGCGAGCGGAGCAACTTGTAATCGATTTCGTGATTCCCGATTTCAATCGAGTCTTTAACAGGATAAGTGGGTCCTGTTGCCCTTTGATAGATTGCTATTCCAATAGTAAAAAGCACTGTAAATATCCAAAGAAGCGTTGATTTCATTTTTTTTGCTCTAATGTTTTGAAAAAGCAAATATATTGAATTCTGTATATTTTATTAGCTTTGCCCACTGAATCCGTCAGCAGGGGAAAAGTGAGCGGGCGACTCAACAATACAACAATTCAAATTAATTGGCGTTTCTACTTCTTGAGTAGTCATTATCCATGAGGAAGATATTTTTCATCATATTATTTATTGCCTTTTCGATTAGTAAAGGGCATTCCCAGGTTCGTTTGGGAATGACTTCTGGTGAGTATGCAGGGGTGAACAGCATTCATCTTAACCCCGCCAATATTATTAACTCCAATTATTATCTCGATATCCAACTTGCAGGTGCCGGAACTTTTGCCCTGAACAATTACCTGTACCTCAGAAATGAAGATTATTCTGTATTCGGACTGATCAACGGAAATTCTGATTTTCCCACATTTATTGACGAATACGGAAATGAGCGCTATGTGGACGAGTGGGATAGTCAAAAACTTAAAAACGGCTACTTCAATACACAAGCATTCGGCCCCTCGGCAATGCTTGCCTATGGGAGGCATGGTTTTGCCCTGAGCACCGGTGCACGTTCGCTGGTCAGGGTAAAAGACTTTTCTTACGACCTGGCAAAATATATTTATGAAGAGCTGGATTATCCCGATTTCTACAATGTGAACTACATCAATAATATTGACATGCACCTTGAGTCGGTGCAGTTTGCTGAGATAGCTGCCAGTTATAACTACAACCTGTTTTCAAGGAATTTTGATAAGCTGGATGTTGGCGCCACAGTAAAGTATCTGATGCCTTACAGTGCATCAAAGTTTTATATCGACAATGCCGATTACCTGATGCCCAACAGCGATACACTGATTATTTTCGACATGAATGGTTCCTTGAGGTCTGCCGTTCCGGTAAATTTCGGGAACAACAATTTTCCTGACGGCAGTGGCACCTTCAAGGGAAGTGGGTTGGGCTTGGACCTTGGCGTGGTGTATACGAAAACAAAATCTATTCAACGCCCTTACGACCGTTTTACCAGGCTGTGCCGTCAAAAAAAGTATGATTACAAATACCGGGTTGGCTTATCAATTCTGGATATTGGGTATATAGCTCTAAATAAAAATGTGCAGGTTCATGAATATGTGAATGCCAATACTTTTTGGCCGGAATTGAATGAGTTTGAATTTGAGAATGTCAACCAAACTCTCCAGGAAATCAGCCAGAGGCTTTTGGGCTCTCCGGGGGCTTCCTTCTCCAACGAGCAACGCTTTTCGATGAGATTGCCCACCGCAGTAAGTCTGCAGGCCGATTATCACTATTTGAGGAATTGGTACTTCCATTCAACCATCATCTATGGATTTCCTGCCAAGGAAAACGGGTTTAGCCGTCCGCACTTTGCCTCTTTTATGCCACGCTACGAAG
>JAASSU010000175.1 GCA_021767705.1 Bacteroidota bacterium
CAATCCGCTTAATACAATTCAAAAGTTTGAAAAAGCCGGTGCCAAAGGAGTTATTCTATTCAATAAACTATTCCAGTCAGACATAAATATTGACAACGAAGAATTAACCCATCCATACTTCCTCTCACCCGAAGGTGAATATAAGGACTCCATGCGGTTTATCGGCCTGCTGCACGGAAATGTGAAAACAGACTTGATTGCCAACACCTCTGTTTATCACGGAAGGGAAGCCATAAAAATGTTATTGGCCGGGGCAGATGCAATACAGGTTGTTAGTGCCCTTTACAAATTCCAGGTGGAGCACATCCGCACGCTCAACAATAAGATTGAAAGCTGGATGGCCCAGAAACGTTACAAAACAATCGATGATTTCAGGGGCAAGCTGTCGCGAAAAAACACCTCTGATCCGTTTGCGTTCAGAAGGTCGCAGTATGTTGATATCCTGATTAATTCGAAAGAAATTTTTGACAAAGAATTCCTTCCATAGGGGTATGAAAACCTTATTGCTAAAGCGAATCCACTGCGGGTTCGCTTTTTTTTGTAACTTCATCCTGTGAAAAAGAAAGAAAAAATCACCTGGATTATCATCGGGATTGCTTTTGGGGTGGCCGATCTGATGGCTTTACACAATATTTATGCCTCCGGAGACATGCTTTTAAACGAGTCGGCCATACTAATTATCAGTCTTTTTGTTTTCATCGTTTTGATATCCCGAATTTTGAAAAATCGATAAACTTATGACAAAAGTTTTATTCATCGCCCTCGGAGGGGCAGCAGGAAGTGTACTCAGATACTGGGTGTCAGGGATCGCCTACAGATTGGGAGGACAAGGGTTTCCGTGGGGAACGCTGGCAGTGAACCTCATCGGGGCCTTACTTATCGGGCTGGCTTGGGGCCTCAGCGAGAGAGTCAACCTGCAGCCCCATATCAGAGCAATGCTCTTTATAGGTATTTTTGGTGGTTTTACAACTTTTTCAACTTTTGCGCTCGAAAGTTTTAACCTTCTCAAAGAAAATGATTTGAAAAATCTGTTTTCTTATATTCTTGTTTCAAACCTGGCCGGAGTCTTTTTGGTTTATGCAGGACTTTTACTCTCAAAGATGTTAATTACTTATCTAAAATAAATAGCTATGTCTTTGCTACCCGAAGAAGGAACGTTGTTACGGATTTTTATTTCTGAAGATGCCAAATACGGAAACAAGTTGCTTTACGAAGCAATCGTGCGCGAAGCACAAGAAAATGGCCTTGCCGGAGCTACTGTATTCAGGGGAGTGATGGGTTTCCAGGCCGGTCATGATATTCAAACCTCCAGTCTTCTGAGGTTATCCGATAATCTTCCCGTGGTTATTGAAATTGTTGATGAGCACGAAAAAATTGAGCGCTTTATTCCTGTGGTTAAAGAAATGGTTGCTGACGGACTCATTACCGCAGAAAAAGCGCGGATAATCAAAGCTGTTAAAAAAACGTAATGAAAAAACATCATGCTCCTCACAAATGTTAATCTCCTTGAAAAAATCTGAATACCTTATTAACATTGCAGAATAAACCAAGTTTAAAGGAGAAGTATTTACATGCATCATATTGAGCCTCACTATAACTGGAGGGACTATTATATAGCTGCTGAAGATGAGCAGTCGCCATTTTACGGAAGAGTAAACAGCGAATTTGAATTCGAATATGCTGTGTACAATCACCTGATACATCCACAGTGGGATGCTTTTGGCTCAAACACGCTATACATGAAATTGCTTTACGCTGATTATGAAAGCGGTTTTTCGATAATTGAACTTATCGGGGAGTGGAATGATTGCCTACATAATGACATTATGTTTTTTAAGAGAAACATTGTTGAACATCTTGAGGAGCAAGGCATCAACAAGTTCATCCTTATCGGGGAAAATGTGTTGAATTTTCATCGTGCAGAAGATGATTACTACCAGGAATGGTTCGAAGAAATTGAGGACGGATGGATTGCGGGCATCAATTTCCGCGATCATGTCATAAAAGAGTTTTCTTCGGCGAACATTGATTACTACATTTCATTTGGCGGGCCTTTGGATGATTTACCGTGGCGGGTGCTTTCTCCCGGGCAGCTTTTTAAAAAAGTGAATCAAATGATGGTGCATCGATTAAATCCATAGACAATGAAGCATTACAATATCAAAGTAAGCGGAAAAGTCCAAAATGTTGGGTTCAGGTATGCTACCATGGAAACCGCCCGCAAACACAATATCACAGGCTTTGTGCAAAATCAGCGTGATGGATCGGTGTATATCGAGGCTGAGGGAGAAGACCCGGAAATTCATCACTTTCTGCAATGGTGTCACGAAGGGCCAACATGGGCCAGGGTGGATAGCGTGAACGTTTCTGAGTCGAATACGGAGGACTACGATGAATTTACCATCAGGTAAAATGCTTTTTCACTTTTTCAATAACTACCTTATCGATTGGCAAAGTCAAATCGTTTGCTGAAATATCAGAAATCCCAGCCCAACGAAAAACCTGGACCCCTTCCACTTCACTGAAGTCAAAAGGTTTTTCTGTAAACCTGATATCCGGATTTTGGGCTAAGTCGCAGGTATAATAAATATTAAGCACCTGCTGAGGAGGCTCAATAAAGCGCGCTGGTTGAAAAAAATCAGTGGTGTAAAAATGCCGGATATTAGTAATCTTCACCCCCATTTCTTCCATCATTTCGCGCTTAAGGCAATCCACAGTGCCCTCACCAAGCTTCAGGCCGCCACCCGGAAACTTCGCCATTTTCATCCCAAAACGAAACTCATCTGTCAAAAGGATATTTTCATCTTTGATGACAATTCCGTAAACCCTGATATTGAATTTCTGTGGTTTCATACTTTATCAGAACAAGCTGAATTCTTGATATACCTATTTATGAAATTGGCTTTGTTGCTCTCAACATCTCCCTTTTGCCTTTAGAACCCGGAATCTTTTCAAACTCAAAACCCGCTTCTTTTAGTGTTCTTTTTACCTGCCCCTGCGAAGAGTATGTGGTGAGAATACCACCGGGCTTGAGCGCTTTGAAAATTTTGGAGAAATTACCTAATGACCATACCTCCGGTTGCTTCGATGGCGCAAAAGCATCAAAAAACACCACATCAAATACTTCATCCTGAAATTCCGCATCTTCAAGTTTTGATTGAATTTTATTAAGGATAAAATAATCCGTGAAGTAAAAAGGGAAATTCCAGGCGCTTTCATGCATTTTGTTAAGATAAGCACTTGCATCTTCTAAATCAACGAGCGACCCGTAATTCAATTGCTGGTAATCATCCCCACTCACAGGTAAAGGCTCAAGGGTAACATACTGGATTTTCTTTTTTAAATCAAGGGCTTCTTTCAATGTCAGCAAAGCGTTTAGCCCTGTTCCAAAGCCTATTTCCAATACTTTAACAGGACCATTGCGGTGCATAGCCTTTCGCAACCCGGCTTCAATGAAAACGTGCTGAGATTCCTGAATAGCACCGTGTGTGGAATGATAGTGTTCATCCAAATCATCGCGATAGAGCGTATGCGACCCGTCTTCGGTAACAATTAATTTCTCTGACATCATCAAGGTTTTTTGCAAAATAAAGAATAAAAGAGGATTAAATCAGGGGTTGCATCAAATTTTCAAAAAGAAAAGGGCGGGAAACATTTTTCCCGCCCTTGAAATTAACATGATTGTTTGCTTTAAGAGCTTTTACCTACGCTTGTCCACCTTCCGATAAGTAACTTTCATCCCATATTGGCCATTTTTCTTTTCAATTACAATTTTGTCTTTACTCTTTGAGAGTACCTTGGTATCGTCTCCGAACGAAGACTTGAAAGAATCCTCATAATAATATGGCCCGTTAGGATTGCATTCAATGGTAAAATAGGTATCAGGCGCATCATCTCCATTGTAGCCATAGCCGCCGGGTTCACCTTCCAGGTAATAAATTTCATAATCGAGCTCCCATGCATACTCTCTTAATGAGAATCCTTTATAAAAAACGCCATCGTAATACATGGTGTAGAAACCAGGCCGTGCCCTGTAATATTCATCCCAATAAAAATATTCAGGGACAGAACCGGTTCCGGCATCAATATAATCCGGTTCATCGCCCGTGTAGGTCAGTGCCAGGTATGAGCGGCCATCAAGGCCATCGTATCCTACTGTTTCACACGAAGTGAGAAACAGACCACCAATAGCAAGCATAAGAGCAGCAACGGATGTGGTTTTTCTTAGTTTATTCTTTAAGCGTTTCATAATTCTTGTTTTAAAGCATTCAACAATTAAAACAAGGGCCCTTTTAATTTTAAATATCAAAGGGTATGCCAAAATTTGTTGATAAATTCCGGGTGAGATATAACAGGTTGATTATTAAACTATAACCATCTCCGACTTGCTGTAGCCTACCATAAACGGGAAAAACAGAATTCATCTTCCCCTGATGATTTCTTTTTATCTTTGTTCTCCGATTTTTTGGTATTTATATTAACTATCATAAATACAAGTCTTTAACTTCGGGGAAACAATTTTACTGACAGCTAAAAAATCATTCGTTAGGGATATGGACATTGTTAATAATCCGCAATTCAACAAAAGTTTAAAAAAAGGGTACAAGCGCGAAGAAAGAGAGCAGTTGCCGTCGCTGGAAAGTGGAAAAATCCCACCGCAGTCGATAGAAATTGAGCAGGCTGTGCTGGGAGCACTTATGCTTGAGCGTAATGCCCTGACTGCAGTTGTTGACATTTTGAAACCCGGAGTGTTTTATAAAGAAGCTCATCAGAAGATTTATGAAGCCATCACCCGCCTTTTTGCCCGCACTGAGCCGGTAGATATCCTCACCGTAACCAACGAGCTCAAATCGCAAGGGGTGCTTGATGAAGTCGGGGGGCCCTACTACATTACTCAGTTGACCAACCGCGTGGCTTCCTCGGCCAATATCGAATATCATGCCCGCATCCTGCTTCAGAAATTCATTCAGCGTGAGCTGATAAGGATATCAGGGAATGTAATACGTGATGCTTACGAAGACACTACAGATGTTTTTGAACTTATGGATGTTGCAGAGCAGGAGCTCTTCAATGTGAGTGAAAACAACTTCCGTCGTGCGCATGCTGATATGCAGTCGTTAGTGAGAGAGGCTATCGATGAAATTCAGGCGGCAAAGGATTCTGACGGGCACCTTCGGGGTGTGCCTTCCGGGTTTGATGATCTGGATAAGGTGACTGCCGGCTGGCAGAAGTCAGACCTTGTGGTATTGGCTGCACGCCCGGGGATGGGTAAAACCGCTTTTGTTTTGTCGATGGCCCGCAATTCTTCTGTAGATTTTGAAAAACCTATTGCGATTTTCTCACTTGAGATGTCTTCCGTGCAGTTAGTTACGCGACTTATCTCGAGCGAATCGGAAATCTCAGGCGAAAAGCTTAGGAAAGGTAACCTGGAAGATTATGAGTGGGAACAGCTAACTAAAAAGGTGGGGCCCCTTCTTGACTCCCCGATGTACATCGATGATACCCCGGCCCTGTCTGTTTTTGAACTCAGGGCAAAATGCCGGAGGCTAAAAGAGCAGCACGACATACAGATGATTGTTATTGACTACATCCAGTTAATGACGGCTGGGATCGATTCGAAAAACGGAAACCGCGAGCAGGAAATCTCAACCATTTCGCGTTCGTTGAAGAGCCTGGCCAAAGAGCTCAATGTTCCGGTCATCGTGTTGTCGCAGCTAAACCGTTCGGTAGAAACCCGCGGAGGCTCCAAGAAACCTCAGCTTTCTGACCTTCGCGAATCGGGGGCGATTGAACAGGATGCCGATATGGTGCTTTTTATCTACCGCCCCGAGTATTACGGTATTGATCAGGACGAGGAAAATCAACCCACCGCCGGTGTTGCCAAGCTCATTATTGCCAAACACCGGAATGGTGCACTCGGTGAAATCGATCTGAGGTTCAGGGCAAAATTTGCACGCTTTGAGAACCTTAGGGCCGAAGAAAATCCCGATTTTGGCGCCGGCCCAATACAACCGAACCGGGATTTTGAAAAACAGACTATCACTATTCAATCGAGTATGAATAAAGAGGTAGAGGACAAATCCGACTACGATGTGGGTGAAATACGGCAAGACTCAGACGATTCCATGCCATTTTAAAATATACAATTATGCTCAGAACAATTATAATCTCATTTGCTTTATTAATCAGTCTGAATGCTTTTTCGGCACGGGTTCTTATCCCTATGGATGAATCGCAGAAAAACCATCTTAAAGCTTATGGTATAGCCTATTGGGCCCTGGAGCGCGAGGTTGAAATCACCTGGTTGCTCAACCACAGGGGTGGAAGCTTTATGATGAAGTATCATGATGAAATAAAGGAAGAGTGTATCATCAGAGGGGTTAGTTACGAAGTTATTGCCGATGTACAATCGACCACCCTGCTTCGGCAAATCAGTTCCCCTTCAGTGAACAAAGATGCCATAAAGCTACAGGAAGCGCCGCGCATCGCGGTTTATTCGCCTAAAAA
>JAASSU010000176.1 GCA_021767705.1 Bacteroidota bacterium
ATCCGCTTCTTTATCCGATATTCAATTATGGAGCCCTCTTTCACATCAGGTAAAGCAAAACGTTTCGATCGATAGTATTTGTTGTGGTCAACATCGAAAATATTGTTTTTGTCAAGCTCTTTAGTTACTATTTCACCATTTTCAAGATTATATGTTATTGCCTCAATACTTTCAATTTCCTCATCCTGAGAGCCAAAAACATAATAAGGGGCTTCAACCTCAGCATAACTCAACCCCGATTCATCATAAATCTTAATTCTTGTAATCCTTTCAAATACAATATCATAAGAATGTTCGGTTTCCATAAACTTTGAACGTCCTTTATCGAATAAAACAGCAGCACCAGCACCACCATCAGACGGATGTCTTTCTTGTTTCAGCATTGCTTTAGTTACTGATTCAGTTTTGTCCCACTCTTCTGGTTGACCAAATCCGGTTATGCTCAGAAAAATCAGTAAGCTAATCAGGGTTTGTTTCATTTTTGTTTTAGTTTTTATTGATTAAGAATGTGTTTTTATTTTCCGATTTCTGGACTTGTTCGATAAAACCATAAAACTGTTCATATCCTTTCAATCCGGTTCTCACAGGATTTATCAGTAAAGACTTAACTATCGTCAGCCTGCTACCATCCTGATAAACCCGCTTCTTATATTTACCGAACTGCGACTTGATATCCACATTAAGTAATTCTCTCTGCCTTTGCAATTCAGTTGGAATTTGATAAATAAGAGAGTCTTGCTGATGAATCGGGTAAGGTATATGAAGTGGCAGGCTACGCTCAGAAACACTTTCAAATGATGGAATATCAAAGGAAAAGGTTTTAACCAGCAAATCAGCACCTACCTGTTCGTAAACTTGGCTAGAATATGCTTTGTAACTTAAGTCAAGAAAGGCCGAATCACGATGAGGTCTGTGAATTGAATAATCCTCAAGTTCAATTCCTGATTCGACAAAATAATTAATGATAAAATCTCTTTGTTTCCTTTTCTGGATCTGTTTTACGACACCTTGGAGCATCTCAAACTCCTTTCCCCTCAAGCGCTCGTTTACCTCCACTTTTGCAATTCCTGTCGGCGAATAGTCAATCCTGGCAAAGCGTTCTTCCAAAACCTCGGAGATTGACAAAGCAGGTGTTTTAATAAAATGGCTTTCTCCGGGTTGAATAGCGAGGGCCTGCCGGTTTTGAGTAAAGGTTCCAAGGTAATTGTATGGACCTGAAGATGTGCAATCTAACCAAACAGTATCTGAGCTGAGAGGCACAGCTAAGATGATGTGATTAAACTGTGACCCAAAGAATGTCTTCTCTATTTTATTTATTTTCTCTCCGGCATAGACCTTCGTATAATAAGAATCGATGCCGGCATAGTTTAATACAGCTTTGAAATAATTGGTTAAAGCCTTGCAGTCTCCATAGCGGTTTTCGCATACATATGAAGCCGGATAAGGCACCAAACCTCCTGTCTCCACAGAAACGTTGATATAGCGTGTATTATCCTGCAGATAATGATACAACACTCTCAGTTTTTCTTCTTTCGTTTCAATGTTTTGTGTCAGCTGATCAATTTTGGCTCTCTCCTTCATGGTCAGTTTTCCCAAATCGTTCATTACTTTCAACTGCCACTCGCCAAAAGCAACCCAGCTTTCGAAATATCCGTATTCTTCAAACTCAAATTTTTGAGGTGACACCTTCACGTAAGGAGCAATTTCATCCAGGGGAGGAATATACTTTTCCTGATAAATCTGCTTTTCATAACTAGCTTCCCATATATAATGTTGCTTTCCATCATCGGTGATGTATTGATGTTGAACCATATTCTCAAAAACATTCAATGGATAATCAGAGGGCGTAATTATTTTTAGCGTTGCTTTCCTTGTCGGGATTTCATAAAATATAACCGAAGTCCAGCTGGTGATATGCAAAAACTCCCTGGCCTTTTGCTGGTAACTGTACCTGACATAATAGGGGTAATGATTGTATTTTAATTCAAACTCTGTCAACGTATTGTCCTCATAAAGTGAAAAACCTTGAATAAGGCTGGAAGTTTCTATTTCCTTATTCCGAAGCTTTCTTACGCGTTGCCTGTTACTATCAAGTAATTCACCTTCAATTTTGCTAATATTTGATGTGCCTGAATTGGGAATTTGAACTTCTGCATAAGTGTCACCGAATCGATTGTTTATTTTTAGTTCTATATAATACTTTTTGATTAGTTTACCTTCTTCTGCTTCAATCACCTCATCATACCTGACAACCTCCGCAACCGGAGTTTGACCAACACAAATATTTAACAAAAAAAGAAGCAGACTAAAAAGAATGGAGGTTTTGTATCGCATAGCAGCTTTGAATAATTCAGGTTAAAGGCTTACAGGATTTTAAAAATATGGTCATATTAAAATTAGATTTGTTGATTATGACATCTTCAAAATTACAAAATATCACTTAAGAATAATTATAAATAAGGCAGGCCATTTCAAACATGATCAAAATACGGTTGTTCCTTCATAATCATGAAAAAACAGCACCTTCCTGAAAAAGTATGTGTCGTATGCCAGCGGCCGTTTGCCTGGAGAAAAAAATGGGCACGCCATTGGGATGAGGTGAAATATTGCAGTGAAAGGTGCCGGAGAAATAAAAAATCTGTTTTATGAGCAAGAATATTTTCGGAGAGCCAACAAAGCTTTGCAGCCAGGATCCACTTACCGGGTTTTACCGGGATGGGCATTGTAAAACGGGTCAGGATGATATGGGAACGCACACCGTCTGCGCTATCGTTTCGCGCGATTTCCTGAATTTCACCAAATCGCGCGGAAACGACCTCGAAACGCCCCGTCCGGAATTTGACTTTCAAGGCCTGCGGCCCGGCGACCGCTGGTGTCTGTGCGCCCTGCGCTGGAAAGAAGCTTTCCAGGCCGGAAAAGCACCACTGATAGATCTGGAAGCAACCAACCAAAAGACCTTGGAAATTATCCCGATGGAAACCTTGCTGAAATTTGCCTGGAAAAAAGAAAGCTAAACCTACCTGACCACAACCTTGTCAGTAGCAATCACTACGTCGTTTTTGTAACTCATCAGCATAAAAATTCCCTTTGGAAGATCGCTAACGTCAAGGTGAACCTTGTTTTTCAGCCCTCTCACAATCTTTGTTTTCAGGTCAACGCCAGAAATATCACTTAGCCTGATTAAGTCCGGGGTAACCCCGCGATATTCGATGGTAATCATACCCGATTCAACGGGATTAGGAGAAATTTTCACTTCGGCTTCCATGCTAAAACCGTTGATTCCGGTAGCAAAAAACTCGTCATACATTTCTTGGAGTTCATCAATGGGGTCAACACCCTCGTCAGTAGCCCCCACCCAGAGCTCCATCCATAAATCATCCGCAGAATCATCCGGTTGTGCCACTCTTAAAAACGACGACAACGAGCTGGTTCCTTCCACGGTGCAACGGGTATCTGCCCCCACCATATTCGCCCCCTGCATGGCCGCCATCAGCTTCTGATGCAAGGGCCCTTCGATAGCGTTGAAATTCTCTTCCATTTGGTCGAGAACCACCTGCCCCAGCAAGATATTCCCCTGGATAGCATAGTTTGGCCCCAGCACATGGTTCTTGTAATCATCACAGTTACTGCCTGTCCAGCCGACACTTCTCGGACTGCCTTCGTTAAAATCGACGATGCCGTATTGCCTGAAGGCCGGAGCATTTTGTGCATCATTATCCACCAACCAGTCAATAATTTCCTGAGGCGAATTACCATCAATCATAAGCTGATGGGCATTTTCCTGGTTCGTTTCATTGTAATAAGCCTGCGTGTGGATAGCTCCCGTTCCCGGGATTACATCGCTGATAAGCATCGCCCCAAGCGATCCGGGCCAGGTAATCGTATCGCCACAGGTGGCTCCCGCACTTCCGATTTCACCCGTAACAGAATCAACCGCAACGATAGAGAAAGTATGCTGAGCTTCGGCAAGGTGAAAAGCAAATAGCCCAATAGCTATAAGTAAAAGATTTTTCATGAGCATAGTTTTTAGTTTTCTGGCGAAACAAAATACCCAACATTCTTAGCCTGAAATATTTTGTTTGAGCCGAAATAACGGTTTAGCCCATAAAAGTAATAAAAAGCTGAAAATGCTTAGTTTTGCCGAAAATACAGGATGGATTCATTTTCTTCAAAAAATATTCTTTACCAGGATGACTGGCTTATCGCAGTTGAAAAACCAAGTGGCCTGCCAGTGCATCAGAATGAATTTCTACCGAAAGATGCTGATTACCTCAACAAGCTTGTTGGCCAACTCACCGGGAAGTCGGTTTACAATGTTCACCGCTTGGATGCCAAGACATCCGGGGTGATGATTCTGGCCCTGAGCCAGGAGGCTGCCCATGCCCTGACGCTGCTTTTCGAAAATAAAAAGGTCATAAAAGAGTATGTGGCCGTTGTAAAAGGAAATCCCGGCAAGGGCACTTTTTCAGAAAAAGTGCTGGTAAAGAAAAAGAGCAAGTTTAAAAAGCCTGCTGTCACACACTACGAAACCACCCAAAGTATTAGCACCAACCTTCTCACCAAAGAAGAAGAGCCACTTATTTTAAGCCAGGTATTGCTCAAACCGGAAACCGGACGATGGCATCAGCTAAGGCAGCACCTGGCGAAAAACCGAACAGACATCATTGGGGACACTCATCATGGCGACTTCAGGCTTAACAAAGAACTGGCGGAAATTACCGGCATTAAAAGGCTCATGCTACATGCTTCCAAAATTTCTTTTGAGCACCCTTTTACGCTCGGCCAAATGACTTTTGAAAGCCCTTTACCTGATGAATTTTCGGAATTGCTTCTGAAATTGACTCCTTTAAAAGATGACTTTCAACAATGACAAAAAGCAATTGTTAAGCAAGTGAGGATATGAGAACTTTGGACAACAACAGCAGGTACAGGCACACCGGACTCTTTACGGATTTTTATGAGCTGGCCATGGCACAAGCCTACTTCTATGAAAATAAAGCCGGCGAGGAAGCGGTGTTCGATTATTTTTACCGTAAAAACCCGTTCGGAGGAGGCTATGTGGTTTTTTCCGGTATCGGGGAACTGCTCCACTCGATCAGGAATTTTAAATACAGTGAGGAAGATATTGCCTATCTCCAAACACAGGGTTTCCGCAAGGAGTTCCTCGGATTTCTGAAAAACTTCAGTTTCAAAGGCACCATCAAGGCTCCTGCCGAAGGCGAGATTGTTTTTCCTAGCGAGCCCCTGCTGGTCGTAAAGGGAAGTATCCTTGAGCTTCAGCTTATTGAAACCCTGGTTTTGAATATCCTTAATTTTTCATCGCTGATTTCCACTAAGGCCTCCCGCATCCGCAATGTTTCCGGGACACGGCCCTTTAGTGATTTTGGATTACGCCGGGCGCAAGGGGCCGGGGGCGTGCTGGCATCGCGTGCCGCCATTATCGGGGGAGCCAATTCCACTTCCAACGTGCTGGCCGGTTATCAGTATGAGCTTCCTGTTGGAGGAACGATGGCGCACTCATGGATACAGACCTTTAGCTCAGAACTGGAGGCTTTCCGCACTTTCGCCAGAAATTATCCGGATAACGCAGTGTTGTTGGTGGATACTTACGATACGCTGAAAAGTGGTGTGCCCAATGCCATCACCGTAGCCAGGGAGCTCGGGCAAAAAGGGCACCGCCTGAAAGCAATCCGTCTCGACAGTGGCGACCTGGCTTACTTCAGTAAAAAAGCCAGGAAAATGCTGGATGACGAAGGCTTGCAAGATGTTAAGATTGTGGTTTCTAACCAACTGGACGAATACGTTATCCGGAGCCTGACGCTACAAAAAGCACCTATCGACAGCTTTGGCATTGGAACAAAACTCATTACCGGAAAAGAAACATCTGCCCTGGATGGCGTCTACAAGCTGTCGGTGTACAATCACCACCCACGGATGAAAGTGTCTGATAACATTGAAAAAACCACCCTTCCCGGAGAAAAAACAACAATGCGGTACCTTCAAAGCGACGGCACTTTTTATGCTGATGGGGTTCTTTTAACAGACGAAAAAGGCACGAAAGAAATTGCACACCCGCACTTCAGCCATAAGCGCTCAGACATCTCAAAATATACTGCTGAGCCTTTGCTGAAAACGGTCATGAAAGAAGGCGAGCAAACGGGAGAGAATCCTGTGGCAGAAGAAAGCGCCGCATACCTGCAACAAAGGCTGAAGCAGCTTCCTGACGAGCATAAACGTATCGAATTCCCGCATCAATACAAAGTGGGAATCAGTGAAGGGCTGGAAGCTTTACGAGATAAAATTTTCAAAAACATCAAAGAGAGGAGGAAACTATGAGAGCGTTATTGATTGTAGATGTACAGAATGATTTTTGTGAAGGCGGAGCCCTTGGCGCTCCCGGAAACGATGAGGTGGTTCCGGTTATCAATAAACTGATGCCTAAGTTCAAGATAAAAGTAGCATCAAAAGACTGGCACCCAG
>JAASSU010000177.1 GCA_021767705.1 Bacteroidota bacterium
AAATATATTTGTAACTGAATTTTAAAGAGATGCAAGAACAAATCATCATCCACCGCTTATATCATAAATACGGCAAAGGGCTGTATGAATGCTGGTTGTATTGAAAACACCCCCATTACCTTTTATCATTTTCCTTTAAACCTTTTTAGAACTTATGAACGGATTGTTTTTTGATATCAAGCGCTTTGCTGTGCATGATGGTCCGGGCATCCGCACCACCTTTTTCATGCAGGGCTGCCCTTTGTCGTGCCGGTGGTGCCATAACCCGGAGAGCCGGCCAATGGAACCATCGTCCGATACTGGATTCAGAACTTTCAGACTTAACGTGGATGAACTCCTTGCAGAAGCAGAGAAAGACCGGGCCTTTTTTGAGGAATCAGGTGGGGGCGTGACCTTTTCGGGAGGAGAACCCACTGCACAGTTGGAATTTCTGAAAGTTGCTGCAAAATCGCTCAAAGCGAAAGGATTTCATATCGCACTCGACACCACAGGTTTTTTTCCTTCAGAAGAATCGGAAACACTGGCTCAACTTTTTGATTTGATCCTGTTTGATATAAAGCACCTCAACAGTGAATTGCATCAAAAGTACACCGGGGTTAACAACCAGCTTATTCTCCAAAATCTTGAAAGACTGATTCAATGCAAGGCAAAAATCCGATTACGGATGCCTTTTATTCCTGAAATCAATGGCGGAGAAGAGCATCTGAATCAGCTTGCAAAACTGGCCAATAATTATTCGTTAACTGTTGATTTGCTCCCTTACCATCGAATTGCAGGTCATAAGTACAAAAAGCTCAGGTTAGAGAATAATATGAAAAACTATAGTGAACCATCTGAAAAAGAGCTTATAATTGCGAAAGAAATTATGGAAAATCAAAAAGTTGCGGTAAATATCGGAGGATGAATTTAACCACAAAGGACACGAGGAATGCACGAAGAACACAAAATATTGATGAAAATTAACACAAGGCAACTACTCAAATTTCTTCCTTGTGATCCTTGTGTTAACCTTTGTGAACCTTGTGGTTAGGTTATTGCCGAACGAAAATAAATAAAGCTCAAAGGATACTAAGAATACACGAAAAACAAAAAACCTCAGACCATGAATGAAAATGAAATTGCCAAAATAGTTTATGAAAGTGGCGAGAAGGTTCACAGAGCATTAGGGCCAGGGCTACTGGAAAGCGCTTATGAAAATTGTCTTCAATATGAACTCATTAATCAAGGGTTACATGTAGAGAAACAAATAGCTTTACCATTGACCTACGAGGAAATAAAAATGGATGCCGGGTACCGTGTTGATTTATTCATCGAAAAGAAATTTATAGTAGAAATCAAATCATTGGAAGCTTTAAACGATGTTCATCTTGCTCAAATATTAACTTATTTGCGGTTATCAAAATGCAAGCTGGGATTTCTAATCAATTTCAATACCAATCTATTTAAACATGGGGTGAGAAGAGTAATAAATGGCTATTTGTAAAATCATCTCTTCGTGTCCTTTTTTAACCACAAAGCACACAACGAATGCACGAAGAACACTATATAAGCTTTGACTAAAAATATTTTTTTTGTGTCCCTTGTGAAAACATTGTGAACCTTGTGGTTAAACAGAATTCAAACATCATTATAAACTATGAACGAAAGAATAAAGAAACTAAGACAAAACAGCCTGGATGCAATTGAAACAATTTCGGCGGAGAGAGCCCGGCTGATCACCGATTTTTACAAGAGCGATGAATCGCGGGGATGCTCTGTTGCCGTGCAGCGCGCCAAAGCTTTTTACTTCCTTCTGGAAAACAAGCACATCTGCATCAACGATGGTGAGCTTATTGTAGGGGAGCGCGGTCCTGCGCCTAAAGCTACGCCCACTTACCCCGAAATTACGCTGCATTCCCTTCAGGATTTAGACATCCTGGATTCTCGTCCGAAAGTGTCTTTTAAGGTCTCTGACGAAACCCGTAAGATTTACGAAGACGAAATCATCCCTTTCTGGAAAGGTAAAACCAATCGCGACAAAGTTTTTGAAGCGATGACTCCGGAGTGGATCGAGGCTTACGAAGCAGGTATTTTTACTGAATTCCAGGAGCAGCGGGCGCCCGGACACACTGTGGCCGGCAATAAGATTTACCAGAAAGGGATGAAAGATATCATCCGGGATATTGAGCTTTCGATTTCAGAGCTGGATTTCTTCAATGATCCGCAAGCTTATGAAAAGCGTGAGGAACTCAAAGCCATGCGCATTGCTGCCGAAGCCATCATCATGTATGCAAAGCGGCATCGCGATAAGCTTCTCTTGCTTGCCGACAATACCAACGACAAACATCGGGCCTCTGAGTTGAAAGCTATGGCTGAGGTTTGTGACCGGGTTCCGGAAAACAAACCGGAAAATTTCCATGAAGCCCTGCAGTATTACTGGTTTGTGCACCTTGGCGTAATCACTGAGCTGAATCCCTGGGACTCTTTCAATCCCGGAAGGCTGGATCAGCATCTTTATCCATTCTACAAAAAAGGACTTGCCGGGGGCGAGCTGACCAACGAAAAGGCAACCGAGCTGCTGCAGGCTTTCTGGGTGAAGTTTAACAACCACCCTTCCCCTCCAAAAATTGGCGTCACCGCCCAGGAGAGCAATACCTTTACGGATTTTGCCCTTATCAACCTTGGAGGCCTCAAGCCTGACGGCAGCGACGCGGTTAATGAGCTGAGCTACCTGATTCTGGATGTGATTGAGGAGATGCGCATCCTGCAACCCAGCTCCATGGTGCAGGTGAGTAAGAAATCGCCGGACGCATTTATCGACAGGGCTGTGAGGATAAGTAAAACGGGGTTTGGCCAGCCTTCCATTTTTAACACAGATGCCATCATCCAGGAATTGCTGCTGCAAGGCAAGGATATTGTGGATGCCCGCAACGGGGGCGCCAGTGGATGTGTGGAGACAGGAGCATTCGGAACGGAAAGCTACATCCTGACAGGCTACTTTAACCTGACGAAAGTGCTGGAAATCACGCTGCATAATGGCACAGATCCACTTACGGGCAAGCAAACCGGACTAAAAACCGGGGCGACGGAGGAACTGAAATCCTTCGCCATGCTGCAGGAAGCTTTCAAAAAGCAGTTGCAATATTTTATCGACATCAAAATCAGGGGGAACAATGTCATTGAGAAAATCTTTGCCAACCACCTTCCTGTTCCTTTTCTTTCGCTGATTATTGATGACTGTGTTGCTGAGGGCGTTGATTACAACAACGGCGGCGCCCGCTACAACACCAGCTATATCCAGGGCGTTGGGCTCGGAAGTATCACAGACAGCCTTACAGCCATCAAACACCACGTTTTTGATAAGCAAAAACTCACGCTGTCCGAACTGGTGCAGGCAACGGATCAGAACTTTGATTCGTCTGAAACACTCCGCAAGCAGCTCATCGAAGAAGTGCCAAAATACGGTAACGACGATGACTATGCGGATGAAAATGCGGTGTTTGTTTTCGATAGCTTTTATGAGGCTGTAAACAACCGTCCGACAGCACGAGGCGGAAAATTCCGCATCAACATGCTGCCCACCACCAGTCATGTGTACTTTGGCTCAAAGATCAGTGCTACTCCGGATGGGCGAAAGGCTTTCCAACCACTGAGCGAGGGGATCTCCCCTTTCCAGGGGAACGACAGGCTTGGCCCCACCGCGGTGCTAAAATCCGCTTCCAAAATCGATCACCTGAAAACCGGCGGAACGTTGCTGAATCAAAAATTCGCTCCTTCCTTTTTCAAAACGGATGAGGACATCAAAAAGCTGCGGTTCCTGATTCGAGCCTATTTCAGAATGGACGGGCATCACATCCAGTTTAATGTGGTGGATGCAGATACTTTGCGCGATGCTCAAAAGCATCCTGAAAAGCACCGCGATTTGATTGTCAGGGTGGCCGGATACAGCGACTATTTCAATGATCTAGGCGAAGACCTTCAAAACGAAATTATCCGACGCACGGCGCATGAGGGGGTGTAAAACTAAAAGCGTGCAATGAACCAAGTCATTGCACGCTTTAATTTCATATCAATTAAAAAAATTATCCTTCCGGAATCATCACCACATCTACGTTGCCGGCACCTTTCAGATACTTTTTCGCGGCCTTTTTGATGTCTTTTACTGTCAGGCTTTTAACCATACTTTCATAATCATCGTCAGTAACATCCATCTTGTTCCACGATTTTTTCTCTAAAGCACTCAGCCAGAAGCTATTTTCCTTCAATTGCTCTTCGCGCAATTTCAGGAAGTACTCTTGTGCTTTATTGAGATCTTCTTCTGAAGGCCCTTCGGTGTAAAGCTTTTCTACCTCTTCATAAACGATGCCTTTAAGCATTTCATACTTCTCCGGGGCGCAATCGAACTGCATGGAGAGGCTGAAACGCTCTTTCGGGTAGTGAGATGTAGAAGCTCTCACACCAACACCATAACTACCGCCTTGCTCCTCGCGGATAGTTTCAGTATAGCGTAACTCCAGGATATGGTCGATGGCACGCATCAAAAGAATATTCTTTTTATCATAATTAAAATCACCATTGAAGTTCACATAAACGCTGGCCTTAGGCACTTTCATTTCACGCTCTATCACTTTCTTCACTTCACCTTTCGGCGGATAAATTCCATGATCAACAAAGTCTTCCTGCTCATCTGTTGAATTCAATGAACCCAGGTACTTCTCAAACAGCGGTTTCGCTTCTTCCGGATCGATATTTCCGACAAAGAAGAACTCGAAATCAGCGGCATTGCTAAAGCGCTCCGCATAAATCTCACGGGCTTCCTGGTAATCAGATTTTTCAAGGAGATCTTTGTCAAACGGTGATTCACGCTTGTGGTAGTTCGACATGATAGCCTGAACAGAATCGCTGAATGCATAACGCGGGTCAGCCGCACGGTTTTCGAGCAGTGCCCCGTAGCGTTGCTTTATAGAAGCCGCCACAGCTTCATCATCCCTGGGCTCCATAAAATGAAGGTGGGTCAACTGCAACATCGTTTCCAGGTCCTTGCTCTCGCAGTTCCCACGGATTTCTTCTTTCAAATCAGAGAGGTAAGCATTAACGCTCACGTTCTTATCCGACAGCTTTTTGTTCAGCGCTATGCTGCTAAACCCACCCAGTCCATTTACCGACATGAATGCCGACATCAGACGGGCGGAAGCAATCTCCTGATCATCAACCAAAGAAAGTCCTCCCGGACTATAAGCTTTCATCAGGATTTCATTTTCTTTGAAATCGGTAGGCTTAACGGTAATTGTCAGTCCGTTGCTCAATTCCATCGTAGTCGTACCCAGCTTCTCGGAGGTGCTTTCGTTAATCACCTCGCCAGCCTTTTTAATATCTTCTACCAGGGGCTTATCTGAAACAGCATCTTCATACTTTTCGAGCTTCATGCCTTTAACATCGGCAATCACTTTCAGAAAATCTTCTTTTTCAGGAAGCTCTGTCCCTTCTTTTTCAATGGCGTTGATGGCCACCACCATGTTCTCATCACTAATCCACTTGCTGGCCAGAGCGTTCACTTCTTCCAGCTCAATTTCAGGAAGAACCTTCTGAGCATAGTCATACTCAAACTCAATGCCCGGAGCAGGCTCATCAGTCATAAAGTGAGACAGGTAGCTCCAAACCAGGTTTCGTGATTTTACTTTATCACGGTTATTGAATTGCTTCTCAAGATCGCTAATTAAGGCTTTTTTAGTGCGCGCCAGTTCAGTAGCCGTAAAGCCGTGATTTAGAACTTTATAGTTCTCTTTCGTAAGTGCTTTCACAGCTTCCAACAATTGATCATTTCCTGCAATGGCAAGTGAAACGTAGGCATCTTTGTCGCGGACAATGTTACCGTAATACGAATAGCCGTAAACAAACGGAGGGTTCGCCTTTTGGGTCAGCTCTGATAGCCTGTTGTTGATCATTCGCATGTAAAGGTTGTGCACAAAGGTTTGGCGATAATAGTCCATATCCTTTTCGGTTATTGCATCGTGCTTGTAGTAAATGGAGACCATGGAGCGGGAAGCCTCCTTATCCGTAACAATAGCTACCCGTGGTTCATTGTGATCAGGCACTTCAGCAACATACCTTTCTTTCGGATTTTCAGGCATTTCCAACCCGGAAAACAGCTTCTTAATCTTTTTCTCCACAGCATCCACATCCACATCACCTACAATAGCAACAGCCTGAAGGTCGGGACGGTACCAATCATCATAAAAGCTTTTGAGAGTTTCGTACTCAAAATTGTCGATGACATCGATATCTCCAATGATGTCATGCTCGGCATACTTTGAGCCTTCGAACAACACCATATTGGTTTGGCGGCGCATCCTGAAATCGGCACTGCGACGTGTTCGCCACTCCTCATGAATTACACCACGTTCATTATCTATCTCTTCATTTTCGTAAGAAACCTTACCGGCCCAGTCATGCAGCACCAGCAACGAAGAGTCGATCACGCCTTCACGG
>JAASSU010000029.1 GCA_021767705.1 Bacteroidota bacterium
CCCGCAGGGTCGGAGGTCCACGTGTAGGTGTAGTCCTCGGCGCCGCCCGAGGTGTTGGTCGTCAGCGTGATGTTCTCGTCGCTGCAGATGGATTGGTCGGCAGGGAGGATGTCCGTGGATAAGGCGGTGCCGTTGACTGTGATGGTGACCTGGTCATCGAAAACACAGCCGGTACTTTCACCGGTAGCGGTAAGGGTAAAAACCTGCGTGGAGGTCAGATTATCTGTCTGCGGGTCGTGAGAGGTGGGATCATCCAACAAAGCTGCTGGTTCCCACATCACCGGGTAAGTGGTAGTATCAGGAAAATCTGCGTTAAGCGTGGTGTACATCCCATGGAAAATGGATTGATCATCACCAGCGCTGAACTCCGGCGCAGGATGCACAATCACATCAAAGTAGGTAGTGTCGGCGGGAATATTATCGATTTCAATTGCCAGCATGTAGGTTCCTGCATTATCTTCAGTAACATCAGGAATAAATATGTCATTCCCTGTGTCTGAAAAACCACCAGGTCCGGTCCATTCATACGTTGTGTTATCCAGTTGATTAACAGATAAAAACAATGTGTCTCCTTCACAAACTGGATTGGTGACCTCTGCCTCCACAGTAGCAAAACCTTCAGACTCAATGAACACCCAGGAGTCAAAAGCACTATCACCACCATCAGCAATGGCAAGTTTCATGGTGTTTACTTCGCCAGGAATCAGAGCTCCTACCGCTGTAACAGGGATAAGAAACCCATCCATCTCATTGCAAAATGGTGATGGTTCATGAAAAATATATGCATTATCATTATAGAATTCTGGATTATCTTCGTCATTAACTGTATTTATAGTGATTGGATCCCCAGAGGGAGTTAGTGCTATATTTTCACCATTCAAAAAGAAAGCAAAAGCATCATTAACCCCAAAGTCCACATATTCTAGATATTCATCAGAGCCAAAGACAAAATCAATATACACGGAATCAATTCCTGAAAAAGGTACAAATTCAAATTCTAGAATGGTAGCATCGTTCGTACTTTGCCCTGCAATAGCATCTAAATCCGGATCACCTGGCATACCAAGCCCAGCTGAGGTTCCATCTGCTTCATTTGGTCCCAAAGCATTATTTACATATCCTGAACTAAGAACGATTCCAGCAGGCAATCCAATACCTGCATCAATTCCACTTTCAAATATGCCTGAAGAGGCGTTATTTCCTGTTGTACTTTCAAAGTTTATCAGATTGGTGGATATAATACCCAGACCTGTGATTTCTTCTATCAAATCCTGAGCTGTAACATTGGTCCCGTCAACAGGAGTGATATTAAAAGTCGCACATCTGCTTGTATTATTCTTTGGTGGATTATTATATACGGTATCATAAGGTCTTGACTGCTGCACCTGTGCATTCAACCACAAAACCATGCCCGTTAAGAATAGTGTAGATAGAAAATATTTCACTGTAGCCCCATTTAATTTTAGTTAGTAAGCAACCCAATACCATTCTACGTTATTGATTCAGAATTGTTCTTTTCCGTGCAGAGCAAATCTTTAAACCCACTGAATAATCTGGTTTGGCGCAAAGAATAGCACCTCCACTATTTTGGTAAGCCAAAGCAGTGAGGACTTTTTTTTAAAAGCTTCAACACCCAATTTTTGCACCCTCAACATAATCAAGACACAAAAGCAGCTTAAAGCGTTGTATATGAAATAAACGTTGACTGGTTGTATCTGGTATGGAATGGTTGAGTATGGCTAATGATAGTTGGCAATTGGCAGCAGTGAGTTAAAAATGCCACGAATTCACGGATTTAATACGAATTGTTTTAAAGGAATTCTCTTGAAGGCAATCATTAAAAATGACTTCAATGGCTGGGTTTCAGCCACAAGTGGGCGCAAGCATCACAAAAAACCGGTTTAAATTGATTGCTGTGTGTTTAATCCTTCCAGGAATTGGGAGGTGGCTATTACTTTTCTGTTGAGTTCTGCCATTTGGTTAAAATTAAGACTTTGTTCCCCGTCTGAAAATGCTTTCGCTGGATTTTTATGAATTTCAACCATTATCCCATCAGCCCCACTCATCACACTGGCCAGCGCCAAAGGTTCTACCATACCTCTTTTTCCCGTACCGTGTGACGGGTCAACCACGACAGGCAGGTGGGTTTTTTCTTTTAACATCGGCACCGCGTTGAGATCCAAAGTATTGCGATAGGCTTTTTCATAGGTTCGGATTCCTCTCTCGCAAAGGATAATCCGCTCGTTGCCTCCCGAAAAGATATATTCTGCTGAGAAAAGCAGTTCATCCAAGGTCCCGGACAATCCACGTTTAAGTAATACAGGTTTATCAACCTTACCTAAAGCATCCAGCAAATGAAAATTCTGGGAATTGCGGGCTCCCACCTGGAAAACATCTACATATGGATACATCGCTTCAATTTTTTCAGCCTCCATCACTTCCGTGATTATTTTGATGTTTTGCTCATGACAGAGCGAGGAGAAATACTTTAATCCTTCTATGCCAGCACCACGATAGGAGTATGGAGAGCTTCTGGGTTTGAAAACTCCGCCCCGCATGATACTGATTTGCTGCTCAAGCATAAAGTCCCGCATCTCTTTTATTTGATCGGCATTTTCTACTGAGCAGGGCCCGGCCACAACGCTGAAATCCCGGCCGCCGATTTGGATCCCATCTCCCAAATCAATGACCGTAGGTTGCGTTTTCCATTTTGATGAGACCAGTTGCTGCTTCGCATTCACAGCATGTACATCTTTTACTGCCGATAGATTTCCGATTTTCCGGATGTCGGTTTCGTTTCCTTCCAGCGCTATCAGATAGCTGCCAAGTTGAGTTTTTACCTCCCGGAACTGAAATTTGTTTTTATCAAGCACTTGGATTAACTCCTCGTAGCTTTTAGTATCTGTATCTTTTGTGAGTTGTATTATCATTTGTCTGGATTTTTTTTGTGTAAAAAAATTATGTGATTGCTGGACGAATGGATTGAATAAATGACTTAATCCGTGTGGGTAGATCGCCGTTTGTATTTGCCAGCGCCTTAATAAACGCACTTCCTATGATTCCTCCCTCGGCATGCCGACATACCTGCTGAAATTTTTCCCGGCTGTCGATCCCAAATCCTACCATAACCGGAATATCCTCACGAATTTTTTTGATGTTTTTTGTATGGCTGAGCTGATCCATTGCAGTTCCTGCCTTTCCGGTAGTGGAACTGGAGGAGACCATGTACACAAATCCTTTGGCATCTTTAAGGATGTGCTCAAGGCGCTCCTGGCTTGTGGTTGGGGTGGTCAGGAAAATGTTGTAAAGATTATATTCATCAAAAATATCCTTGTATTGCTGGAAGGCCTCAACCGGTAAATCCGGGAGAATGACACCATCAATCCCCACATCACTACAATGCTTGCAAAATCCCTCTATCCCCATGTTCATCACCGGATTCAGGTATCCCATCAGAACCAATGGGATGTCGGTGTCCTTCCGCAATGCTTTGACCTGCTTGAAAAGTTCAGGGAGGTTCATCCCGTTTTCCAGAGCCACCTTGTTACTCTCCTGGATGACAGGCCCGTCGGCCATAGGATCGGAGAACGGAAAGCCGATTTCGATAAGGTCGGCCCCGGCGTCTTCCAGGGTTTTTATAATTGTTGCCGTGTCTTCTTTTGCAGGATATCCAGCCGTGAAGTATAAGGATAAAATATTATCCTTTTTCTTTTCAAAAAGTCTGTCAATTCTATTCATTGCTTAGGTAGGTTTTATAGGTTTCCAAATCTTTGTGACCCCGGCCTGATAAATTAACGACGATCAGATCGTCCTTTCTTGTTTCAATCTTTTTAAGGGCGGCCAGGGCATGCGCTGATTCCAGAGCAGGAAAAATACCTTCTTCCAGCATGCATACTCTGGCAGCTTCCAGGGCTTCTTTATCGGTGGCATCTGAAAAAATTACCCTTTTCGTTTCGAAAAGATGCGGATAGGCCGGCCCAATCCCGGGATAATCCAATCCGGCCGAAATAGAGTAGGGTTCAGTAATTTGGCCATATTCATCCTGCATTACCATAGTCATGCTTCCATGCAGAATGCCTGGCTTGCCTTTTTTGAGGGTGGAGGCGGTCATCCCACTGTTGATGCCTTTTCCGGAAGCCTCCACAGCATGCAGACGCACTTCAGGCATATCGTAAAACGGATAAAAAATCCCCGCGGCATTGCTTCCCCCGCCAACGCAGGCAACGATATGGTCAGGGGCCTGCCGCCCTGTTTTCTCAGTAAATTGCTGCTTGAGTTCTTTTCCTATTACCGATTGCAGCCTTGTGACAAGATCGGGGTAGGGATGAGGCCCGACCACCGATCCGATAATGTAATGACTTTCCGGGTGGTTGATCCAGTCGCGAATAGCTTCGTTAGTGGCATCTTTTAGCGTTTTGTTTCCCGATGTTGCAGGAACCACTTTGGCCCCCAGAAGTTTCATCTGTTCTACATTGCTTTGCTGCCGTTTCATATCCGTCTCGCCCATGTAAATGACGCATTCCAGCTTGTTTAGCGCACACACCGTTGCTGTGGCTACGCCGTGCTGTCCGGCACCTGTTTCTGCAATGATGCGGCTTTTCCCCAGCTTTTCTGCCAAAAGAATCTGCCCGATGGTGTTGTTGATTTTATGCGCTCCCGTATGGTTCAGGTCCTCGCGCTTGAGATAGATCGTTTTTCCATAGTAAGCAGATAAATTTTGTGCATGGTAGAGAGGACTGGGCCGTCCTACATAATCTTTTAAAAGCATATGATATTTTTCCTGAAATTCCGGATCATGCAGGATTTCCAGGTAATGTTGTCTTAACTCTTCGATGTTTGGATATAACAGCTCGGGGACGAATGCACCACCATAGTTTCCGTAATAGCCGTTTTCATCTACGCTATATTTATGTGTTTGCATGATAGTATTTTTTAAGATTGGTATTAAATTCTTGAATTTTGGCTGCCACTTTAATGCCGGGTTCAGACTCAAAACCACTGTTTACATCAATCCCGAAAAGGCGGATGTCACTGATACCGGCAACCAGCGAAGCATCTTCAGGTTTGATACCGCCACTCAGAAAATAGGGCTTGTCCAGCGAATAGGAGCTGAGGATGTCCCAGTTGAACTTTTTGCCGTTTCCCCCTTTGTAACGCCCTGCCGTGTCGAAAAGAAAATAATCGCATACGTCAGAATATTTTTTTAGCTGGTTATTATCAAAAGAGTTCTCTATTCTGAAAGCCTTGATAATAGTAAATCCTAAAGATTGAAGGCGTTCACACTCTGCAGGACTTTCCTCTCCATGAAGCTGCAGCACATTCAGCCCGTATGCCTTTGCCACTTTATTGATATGACTTACAGTACTGTTTACAAAGACCCCTGTTTTTTGGATGTCCCCCGGAAGCGACTGAACGTCCTCAGGTTTGAGGCGATCGGGCATGAAGCGTGACGAATGTTCATAAAAGATAAATCCCAGGTAGTCCGGTGTGGAAATTTTTAATATTTCCCGGATATTCTGTGCATTTGTGAGACCGCATACTTTGAGTTTCATAGTGTGAAATTTATGTTCTTCATTTAACGTAAGCCACTGATTGCCGGTTTATAAATCTCCTGAGATCCTGTTTTCTGTAGTTCCCTGATTTTAAGAATAAATTCCCTGCATGTTTTCGCCGGGTCATCCGTTTTCATAAAGGTTTCACCGATAAGCAGCCCGTCGAACCCTTTGCTAAGCAGGTTATTCGCCTGCCACGGGGTTTTAATGCCACTTTCCGCGATTTTAAGAATTCCTTCCGGAAGATATTCTGCCAAAGCAAGGGAGTGGTTTTGATCCACGGCAAACGTGGTCAAATCCCGGTTGTTAATGCCAACTACGTTTACGTGCTCACTGATTTTATCTACCTCTTCTTTTTGATGAATCTCCAGAAGCACCTCTAATCCCAGCGAAGCGGCAAAAGCCGATAGCTCTTTGACAGACTCTTTTGTCAGCATAGCAGCAATCAGGAGAATAGCATCGGCACCATGCGATTTTGCCTCAATTATCTGATAGGGTTCCAGGATAAAGTCTTTCTGAAGTATGGGGCAGTAGTTTTCCTTCCTTGCTTTTTGCAGATTTTCGAAAGAGCCCTTGAAAAAATACTTGTCAGTGAGGACAGAAAGTGCTGAGGCCCCGCCCTGCATGTATCCGAGAGTAACTTTTCCAGCCTCAGCAGTTTCATTTATAATCCCTTTTGACGGGGATTGTGTTTTAAATTCTGCAATGATTCCCACCTTATCCTCTCTTTCAAGATAGCGGGACAGAGAAACAGGGTCGGTAGGGTAGTACATGCTTTTTTCCAGAAGCTTTACCGGATATAATGCCTTGCGCTCCTCCACTTCCGTTTTTTTACGGGCATATATTTTGTTCAGAATATTTTCGTTTTTCATGATTGTAAATCAATTAGTTGTTCTAATACTTGTAATGCTTTCTTCCCATACAGTGAATCTTTCGCAATTTGAATGCATTCGCCCAGACTCTTTTCAGGTGAAAGGGTATTCAGGGCAGTGGCTGCATTGGCGATAACCACTTTGTTTTGAGCTTCTGAGCCATTTCCTGATAAAATGTCTGTAAATATTTTCGCGGATGATGGCACATCTTCCCCGCCAAGGATTTCTTCAGGGTGAATTCTTTCGAAACCAAAATGTTCCGGAGTGATCAATTGACTTCCCTTGGAGGTTTCGGCTTTGGCATCTCCTGTAAGGGTAATTTCATCATAACCTTCCATGCTGTGCACAATCGTATAGTTTTTTTCCAAATCCTGATAAATGTAGCTGTAGAGCCGGGCTACTTCGTGACTGAATACGCCAATCAACTGGTTTTTTGGGTTTCCGGGATTGACCATCGGTCCCAGCATGTTGAAGAAGGTTTTCACGCCAAGGTCTTTCCGTACCGGGGCCACGTTTTTCATGGCTGGATGGAAAAGCGGGGCATGAAGGAAACAAAATCCGGTTTTGTCGAGATCCTTTTTTAACTTACCGGCATCATTCGAAAACTTGTAGCCCAAATGCTCCAGCACATTCGACGATCCACAGGATGACGACACGCCGTAGTTTCCGTGTTTGATCACTTTTGCCCCGGCGCCGGCTGCCACAAAGGAGGCCAGAGTCGAAATATTAAAGGTGTTTTTGCCATCGCCACCAGTGCCGCATAAATCGATGGTGTTGAAATCTCCAAAATCAATGTGCACACAAAGCTCGAGCATCGCATCCCGGAAGCCCACCATTTCCTCAACGGTGATTTTCCGCATCTGAAATACCGTCAGAAAAGAAGCCATCTGTGAAAGGTTATAAGAGCCTTTGGCAAACTGAATCAGAATATTGCGGGACTCTTCTTTAGTGAGGTACTTTTGTTTATATAAATTTTCTAATACATCTTTCATTTCCAATGAGTTTTAATTCAGCAAAATAGGTAACCCTGTTTCATTCCGTGAATGTTGTAATCCGTATTGTTGGCATGTGGCAGAGATATTTTGTTTTCATCACCAAAAAGCCAGTTTGCCAGGATATTTTTCCCATAGGGCGTCATGACCGATTCGGGATGGAATTGTACGCCGCTCACATCAAAGCGTTTATGGCGTATGGCCATTACGACCCCTTTTTTGTCGGTGGCTGTGATTTCCAATTCTTCAGGGAGCGATTTAGATTCCACCGCCCATGAGTGATACCTTCCTACCGTGATATTGTCGGGGAGATTTTTGAATAATCGGTCTTTTGGATTACTGAGTTGGATATCGGAAGCTATGCCGTGATATACCCTTTCCAGATTGAAGAGCTTTCCCTGAAAGACTTCAGCAATGCCCTGCATTCCCAGACAAACCCCAAGGATACTTTTTTTATCAGCATATTTTTTGATTACTGCTTTCATAACTCCGGCTTCATCAGGAATGCCCGGACCGGGGGAAAGCAATATTTTATCATAAGGAAGCACTTCGTCTGTGGATATTTCATCGTTGCGGGCCACATCAACTTTTATATCCGGAAATTGCTTCAGGATATGAACCAGGTTGTAGGTGAATGAGTCGTAGTTGTCTATTACCAGTACTTTCATAGTTCTGTGTTTAATTGTTATTATTTGCTTTTTTGATGGCCGTTCTCAATGCTCTTAGTTTGTTATCAACCTCGGCCAGCTCTTTTTCCTCGTCCGACTCGCTGATAAGCCCCGCACCGGCCTGATAGTGGAGGACATTTTTTTTACTGAAAACAGACCGGATGGTAATGGCGTGATTAGTTTCTCCGTTCACACCAATAAAGCCGATGGCTCCCCCGTAGAATCCCCGCGGGTTGGGTTCGTAGTGGTTAATCAGGTTGACGGCTTTGTTTTTTGGGGCGCCGCTTAGTGTCCCTGCCGGGAAGGTGTCTCCCAAAATCTGCAGAGAACTAGTGTTGTCATTTATCTTCCCTTCAACCCGTGAGACAATATGAATGACGTGCGAAAAGAATTGAATTTCTTTCTGTTGTGTCACTTCCACTTCGCTGGCGTTTTTACTTAAATCATTTCTTGCCAAATCCACCAGCATAACGTGCTCGGCATTTTCTTTTTCGTCCTTAAGCAGTTCCTTGGCGAGCTTTTCATCATCGCTGTCATTTCCGGTTCTTTTAAAAGTCCCCGCTATGGGATTGATGGTGGCCCTATTCCCTTCGGTTTTGAGCTGCATCTCAGGTGATGAGCCAAAAATTTTATAATCTCCATAATCAAAATAGAAGAGGTAAGGCGAAGGGTTTACAGAGCGTAAGGCGCGGTATACGTTTAGCTCGTCGCCTTTGAAAGGTTGATAAAAACGTCTTGAAAGAACCAGTTGATATACATCGCCTCGCTGGCAATGTGCCTTGGCTTGCGAAACCAATTTTTTGTAATCATCGCCTGACATGTTTGAGGATTCTTCTGACACTGTGCGGAAAGGATAGTAAGCCAGCGGTTTGTTCTTTATCATGAAAGTGAGCTGATCCAGTTCGCTTTCCTCATTTTCAAACAGGTTTTCGGTTATGACCATCTCGTCATTAAAATGATTGATGGCAATAATGTATTTGTAGAGATGGTAGCGAATCAGGGGAATACTGGCATCAGCCTTTTGTGGATCGTAGATCACTTTATCGAAATACTGAACAGCTTCAAAACCCAGATATCCGAAGAAACCGTTGACATGATTTTCGGGCTGCTCAAAATCGAACGACTGAATGAAATTTTCCAACGCAGGAAGCACCTCGCCGGGATTCTCAACCGCCTTTCTTGTGGGTGAGTTATCACCGGTCTTTTGAAAGATTTCCTGGTTATTCACGATAAAATCAGCGCGGGGCTCAAGACAAATATATGAGAAGCTATTCTCGACATGGTGAAAGTCAGAGCTTTCCAAAAGAATAGAATTTGGGTATTCATCCCGAAGCTGCAAGTAAATGCTGACAGGGGTTGTTATGTCCGCCAGCATTGTCTTTGTTTGAGTTTTTATTTTCGTCATTTTTGTATGTGTTTAAAAGGAAAAAGCCCACCGTGAGAACGATGGGCTTTTCTGTATTTTACATAGTAAAGGCCTTATCTCACAGTTTTTGTGCAGAACTCAGGCCACCACCAGCTATTTCTTTTTGTTGTTATCATTATTATCATCTTTAAAATAAAAAAGCTCACCGTGAATACGATGAGCTTCCTTTGGGCATAGCTATCTTCTTCACGCTTTTCGTGTGAAAAGAAATTGCCACCACCATATATTTTGAATATTTTCTTTCATGTTTTTCTTAATTCAGGCAGCGAAATTAGTAAAAGAAATTAAATAAGCAAAGATTTAGATATAAATCTGTCGTTCTTTAACAGGTCTTTCAGTTCTGCGTCTCCGGCTTTCGGAATAGCCTTCTAAAACAGTGTAATATTTGATTCTTTGAAGTACTCCTTCCTAAACTCCTCAATCACTTCTTTCACCTCTTCGCTGTTTTGCGTTTGCATTAACGCAGCGCGGAGTTTGGAAGCTCCCGAAAAACCCTGCACATAAATTTTATAAAACCGCCGAAGCACTGCGAAATTGCGCTGATCCTGCCAGTAATCATCAAAGAGACGTGTATGCAAGATCAGGGTGTCGAGCCTCTCTGACAGCGAAGGTTCATAGCCCGGATTAAATACCCATGGGTTGTGAAAAACGCCTCGCCCAATCATCACGCCATCAATGTTGTATTGCTGCACTTTTTCATTCGCTTGCGCGATGGATAGAATGTCGCCATTACCAAAAATCAGGGTCTCCGGATTTTTTTCCTTTCTGATGACAGCGGCTTTGCCTACTTCTGCCCAGTCGGCCGGTGCTTCCGACATGTCTTTCTGGGTGCGCCCGTGCAGCGTGATGGCCGCCGGCTTGGTTTCGAGCAAATCGCTGATCCACGTTTCGGTGTGATGCTTTTTGATGCCGGTACGGGTTTTTACTGTGACCGGAAGGTCGGTGCCTTCCATCGTCGCCAGCACAAGCTCTTTGGCCAATTCCGGCGTGTTGATCAAAGCCGAGCAACCACCGTTTTTTACGATTTTCTTCACCGGACAGCCCATGTTGATGTCAATGCCATCGAAGTCCATTTCTTCGGTGATGTACTTTGCCGAACGGTAGAACTTTTCCGGATCGGTGCCCCAAATCTGGGCCACGATTTTGGTATTGGTCTTATCCAGCCAATGGCGCTCGCTGTCCGAAATCCTGAAACGTTTGATCACGTTTTCGCGCCCCACCTCGTGGCACAAGCCATCCGTTGAGGTGAATTCCGTAAACAGCACATCCAGGTGCTCCGAATTTGAGATACGCATCACCAGCTCGCGGAAAGCGGTGTCGGTCACATCTTCCATAGGTGCCAGCGACATCACAGGGCGTGAAAGCCCTTTCCAGAAATTCTTGTCCGGGTTCATCATGATTCCACCGCAGCTTTTGAGTTGTCCTGTTGCTTGATTTTTCTCAGGTTCGGACGCAAACGGCTTTTAAAGATTTTGTTCTCGCCAAACTTATCCGACATTTTTTTCCGTAAAGCTTTTTGTTCTTCTTCCGGAAGATGGATAATGTCGCGGCATTCATCGCTGCAGCATCCTTCGTATTGGGCAGCGCATTCTTCGCACTGGATAAAAAGCAGGTGGCAGATGTCGTTGGCGCAGTTGGTGTGCGTGTCGGCGGGTTTGCCACACTGATGGCAGCGCGATATCACCTCGTTGCTGATGCGTTCGCCCAGGCGCTCATCAAACACAAAATTCTTCCCGATGAAATTCGATTCTATGTTCAGCTCCTTAATCTTGCGGGCATATTCAATTACACCGCCATGCAACTGATTCACATCCTGAAAGCCATGGTGCTTGAGGTAGGCGCTGGCTTTTTCGCAACGGATGCCGCCGGTGCAGTAAAGCAACACTTTCTGATCTTTTTGATCCTGAAGCTGATCAACGACCATGTCGATTTCTTCGCGAAAGGTATCCGCATCGGGGGTGATGGCATCGCGGAAATGACCAATCTCGCTTTCGTAGTGGTTGCGCATGTCCACAACAATGGTGTCTTCTTTTTGCGACAACTCGTGAAATTCCAGGGCATCCAGATGGTTACCTACATTCGTCACGTCATAGGCGCCATCGTCCAGTCCGTCGGCCACAATCTTCGGACGCACCTTGATGGTGAGTTTGAAAAATGACTTCCCGTCATCTTCTACTGCATACTTGATGGGCATATCCTTGAGTTCTTCATGCTGATCAAGCTTTTGCAGAAATTCTTCCTGGTGATGTTCGGGCACCGACATCTGGGCGTTAATCCCTTCGCGGGCCACATAAATCCGCCCAAAACAATTCAAAGCATCCCATTCCTGGTAAATTGCGTCCCTGAATTCCTGCGGATTTTCGATCCGCACATAGCGGTAAAACGAAATCGTCGTACGCTTAAACGTCTCTTCCATCAGGCGCTTTTTCAATATCCTGCGATCTACCCGGTTGTGTAAAGCCATCTTATCTTAATTTAGAATAATTAAAAACCGTGCAAAAGTAACAATTTCCTGTTTAACAGGATGAATTGATTCAGGGGGATATAAAACAATCGCTACTTCCGCTGGTTTGGGTTTCGATGCCTGAAAAGAAAACCAAATACCTGATAGTCGGTGGCGGACTGGCCGGGACCTTGCTTTCGCGAATGATGGAGAAGTACGGCCAGGATTTTCTGCTGGTCGATAAGCCGGAACTGTCGAATGCTTCGCGGATTGCCGGGGGAATGTTTAACCCGGTGGTTTTTCGGAGGCTTCAGAAATCGTGGATGGCTGATGAAATCATTCCTTTCCTTCATGATTTTTATCCTGAATTTGAAAAACAGCTTGGAAAGCAGTTTTTTTATCCGCGAAAGCTGGTGAAAATTATGGGCTCTAAAGAGGGCGAATTCTGGCAGTCGAAAGTGGATGAGAATTCCTACATCAGCAAAGAGCTACAAACCTATTTTCCCCAGGAAACGATTTCTCACGCTTACGGTGCCGGCGAAGTGGCTTACGCCGGAAACGTGGATATCGCCACCATGATCCAAAGCTGGCAGTCCTGCCTGAATGAAAAAGGCTTGCTGATTCCTGAAAAATTTGATTTTGAGTCGCTCGAAATTGACGAGAATTCCATTCGATGGAGGGATGTGGAAGCAGAGAAAATCATTTTTGCCGATGGCTGGCTGGTGGGGCACAATCCTTATTTTAACTTCATCCCGCTGAAACCCACGAAAGGAGAGGTGCTGACGATAGAAGTTCCCAGGTTTTCTTCGAATTACATCATCAACAAAAAAATCTGGATGCTGCCCGTAGGCAAAAACCTGTTCCGGGTGGGCTCCACCTATCGCTGGGATGACTTAAATGAAATCCCCCGCGAGCAAACCAAAACGGAAATTCTGGAGGCCCTTGAAAGGTATCTGAAGCTGCCCTACAAAGTCACAGACCACCAGGCGGGAGTCAGACCCACAGTAGGTGATCGCCGTCCGCTGCTTGGCACGCATCCTGAATACCAAAACCTCTTAATCTTCAACGGCCTTGGCACCAAAGGTGTCATGCTCGGGCCCTGGTTTGCTAACCACTTTCTGGAGCATTTGGAGCAAGGCAATGATTTGATGCCCGTGGTTAACGTCAAACGGTTTCAAAGAGGATGGTTCAGGAAGAAATCCCAAAATTTAAATCCCAAATCCTAATAGAAGAGGGAAATAGTTGTTTGGTTGAAATGGTTGTTATTTAGGGTTTTAGTTCTAATGAGGTTGTAAATTTGAAGTGCTATGAAAATTCGTGATAGAATATTACTTTTGTTACACGATGAAACCTGTATTCCTCTTATCTGTAATCTTTTTCTTTGCTGCAAACTGTTTTGCACAAAACAATTTGAGCGGTGATACAATTGCCGCAAAGCAACATGCTTATGTGCTGGGATTTTTACCAACCAAAACACATCATATTTATGGACTTGCTATTGGCCCTGTTGGTTCTGAAGCGATCTGCAACAGACCATACACAAAGTACTCTCATGGAATAAATATTCAGATACCCGGGCAAGGACTGTTGCAAACGCCTTACTTATTTTATTCGCCTTTTCGGGATGAAATTCAATCGGTAGATATCAGTGGGTCCTTGGTGGAAGCAGACACCGCTTTGAAAAGAGTAATCCATAATGGACTCCTTCTTTCGGTCACCGGTACTTTTTCAGATCAGATTAATGGACTATCATTTTCTCCCTGGATGAGCATGGGAAAGAAAGTAAATGGATTGACCTTGAATGCGGTTTGGAATCTCTATCAGCGTATTGATGGTGTGTCTGTTGGGCTATTGAACACCACATTAGAAACTAGAGGGTTGCAGGTAGGTCTAATAAATAAAACTGTAAAATTAAAAGGGTTCCAGATTGGACTTTGGAACAAAAATGAGAAAAGATCATTGCCTTTTCTCAATTGGAATTTTGATAAAGAATAATTCTGTTTGTTTAATAAGAATTAATATCTTTGATATTATGCTTTATTTCCTAATTATCAGTAGCTATGCAAATAATATATATTGATGAAAGTGGTGATCCAGGAAGTGGTATATATAGTTCTCCTCATTACATTTTGTCAGGGATAATCGTTTCTCAAGACAATTGGAACTACTGCTTACAAAAACTCAAAACTTTTAGAAAAGATTTAAAAAATGAATTTGGATTGAATCAGCGTACTGAAATTCATGCCTCAGAATTAATACGAATTAATAAAATAGATGAGTACAGAAAAATATCAAAGAAGGATAGGATTCATATATTCAGAAAGTTTTGTGAAGAAATTCCGAGTATTTTTAAAGGAAGTAAAATCATTAATATTTCATTGAGAAAGTCAGATTTTGAAAATTATACAGAGTTTCATTTGGTAGCATGGAAAAGAATGATACAAAGGTTTGATAATTATTTGAAATACACGGTTAATGATAAAGGAATTATCATTGCGGATGACACAAATAGCAAAATGATATTCCACCTATTAAGAAAAATGAGGGTTCACAATCCAGTTAAATCACATTACACAGGATCCTCAAGAAATTTACCTGCAAATAGTATTTTAGAAGATCTTTTTGAACGTGCTTCTGATGAATCTTATTTTATTCAGACTGCAGATGTTATTGCTCAAGCTCTTTACCGAAAAGAATATCCTAAAGGTTCTCTAAAAAAGAGGCGGGTGAATGATTTTTTTGAATATCTGAAGCCTTTATTACTTTATGAGGCAAGCAGTTCAGATACTTATGGTATAGTTAGAAAATAAAAACCCCGGTTTTACAACCGGGGAATTTTTTGCGACCCGATTAAGCCAAACGGGCTTAACCAAGCCGGCTTATCTTTATGAGTTTCCTACATTTGTATGCTACAAAAATAGATCAGATTTGTTTGAAAGTCAAATAATTATTTGTGCATTAATCTAATCCTCCCAATAACTTCACCATTTCCTCCGCCACGCCTTTGGCGCTGGCAGGGTTTTGTCCGGTAATCAGGCGGCCGTCAACCGCTACTTTCTTTTGCCAGTTATCTGATTTTACATGCTTTGCTCCCCGCTCTTCGAGCTTGCTTTCGAGCATAAAGGGGACGTATTTATCCTTCCCTGAGGCCACTTCTTCTTCGTTGGTAAAAGCGCTCACCGTTTTGCCATCTAACAGATAAGTGCCGTCAGAGAGCTTAACGTTCACCAGTCCGGCCGGGCCATGGCAAACCGCACCAACCACGCCGCCGGTCTCGTACTCTTTGGCGGTGAGCGAGGCCAGCCCTTCATTATCCGGAAGGTCCCACATCGTGCCGTGACCACCGGCATAATACACCGCCCTGTAATCGCTGAGATTTACTTCGTCAGGAGTCATGGCGTTGTTGATTTTCCGCTGCGCTTCTTTGTCATTCACAAAACGCTTGTTTTCTTCATCTTTTAGATTATAGCCGTCAACCGGCGATTTTCCGCCCTCCGGACTAACAAAATCCACCTCATATCCGGCTTCCTTGAAAACGTAATAGGCATGCGATACCTCCGAGAGGTAATACCCGGTAGGCTTGCCTTTATCTTCTCCAAGAATACCATGACTGGTGATTACCATCAGAATACGGGGTTTATTTTCGTCAGGGATTTCCGCATCAATACGGTAAATTTTATAGGTGCCGCGCTGCTCCGGGCTTAAGTGAAGCTGCGAAGTCGTGAAGTAGATCTTGCCATCATTATCTTTTGTAAAAGAGTCGGCCCACTGGATTTTCGGACCACGCACGACCTTCACGTAATTTCCTTCTTTCGTCCAGGCATAAACCGCATCCTCTTCAAGCGCGCCCATGTATAGGTTGCCTTCATCATCGAAAAGCATTCCGTCGGTGGCATGGACTGAAGCAAGCCGCTCCACTGCTTTTTGTCTTGCTTCCGCGGATACTTTTTTATCCAGCATTTCCGTTGAAATCCTGTAAAGCGAATGTCCGGTAAGCACTGCAAAGTAGAGGTATTTGTTATCCGGACTCAGTGCGATGCCGTCTGAAGCCACCTTGTTTTTCCAAAGTCCGTTTTCAAACCTCAGGTAGTCCGCTTCCGGCTGAACGGAAGCATGTCCTGTGAGAAACCTGTTGGTTTCACCGCTTTCCAGATCCACAGTAACAATTCCTCCTACATTGGAGTCAGTGATGTAAGCAATGTCTTTTTCAGTATCAACGCGGACATCATTCAGGTAGGAGTTTTCAAAGTAAACATCTTTATCGAACGTGTACGTTTTAACATGCTGATTCGAATTCAGATCGAACTGGTAAAGCCTGGGGCCATTTGCCTTCACGCCGTCAAACTGTGGATTTGCCGGATCCAGCACCCAAAGGCGGTTTTTCTTGTCCACAAAAACACTTTGCACACAGATAAAGGTGTTGATGCTTGCGCTGTTTTTATCATAATGGTTCCATTCCTTATCGGGATAAGGAACCACTTTTCCATCCACAATTTCGCCGACCGAAATGGGTACATCGTCCGACCATCTTGGGAAATTCACAAACAGCCTTCCATCTTCGCTTTTAGCCAGTCCGGTCCATTGGTTTTTGGATGAAGCGATTTGTGAGATGCCATTCTGCGCAAAGGCATTGAATGAGAGAATTATGAGTAGTGTAAAAATGAAGGTTCCTGACTTTTTCATAGCTATTATTTCTTTTTCTTTTGATGATCAACGGAATATTTACCGGGTCCGAGCAAGGCGATAGCCGTAAACCCAATGAGGTAAACAACTGCCATTTCCTTGCTTCCTCCATCGCCGGCATTCATTGCAAAGAAAGCATCGTTCCAGTGCACTACAAAACCGGCTACGATCATCGTAAGAATTACCGGGATGGCTGACAAGCGCGTTTTGAATCCAACGGTGACAGCAAGAGCGGCAAAAAACTCAGCCAACACAGCCAAAACCAGGCCAACCTCCTTTGGAATAAACAAAACATCCGGAAACTTTATTATCCCCGATGCCAGCATCAGTAATTTTCCCAGTCCATGGCCAAGTGCCATCATCAGACCAAACCCGACCCTAAGCAATAGTAATCCTAAATCTTTTTGCATGGTTGTTTTATTTATCTATTTAAATCAAATTGACTTATAAATGTTTAATAGTTTATGCATGGTTAAGAATTGAGGGTCTATTTATATTTTTGTGCTTTGTAGGGTATTTATAAATCGTTCCAGTATTTCAACCCGATTTATAAGAGCAGACTTTCAAATCAAATTGATAGAAAATGAACTTTAGAAACTTGATAATATCTCTATTACTTTTTATATACGGGTCACACGGGTTTGCACAGGTAGCCACGATGGTGCCCGCCGATGCCACCGTGGATGACGATGTAACCATTTACTTTGATGCCACCAGGGGCGATCAGGGCCTTTTGGATTTTGATGGTGACGTGTATGCCCATACGGGGATAATCACCACCGAAAGTACAAGCGGATCCGACTGGAAATATGTGGTGGCGGATTGGGGAACAGCCAACGAGGATGTGCTGTTGACCCGTGAGGAGGAAAACCTTTACAGCCTTTCTTTCAATATCAGGGATTTTTATGGCATCCCGGACACGGAAACCGTGCTGCAACTGGCGTTTGTTTTTCGTAATGCCGACGGCTCGCAATCAGCGCGTAGCGCAGATGGTTCGGATGTGTTCGTGCCGCTGTCAGTTCCACCGGATACCTATGTCAGTCACGATTTTGAGGCAGGCGTGCTGACTGTGCATGGCACTGAAAACCAATACCGGGTGCAAGCATGGAACGAAAACAGCATCCACTTTAGTGTTTTTAGTAACGAGCCTGAAAGTGATTCCAGCTATGCTGTGGTTTCCGAACCGCAATCTATTATCACCCATCTGGAGGTTTTTGAGGATCGGCTGACATTTGATGCAGGGAATCTTGAAGTGATAATTCAAAAAGATCCGCTAAGATTTGAATGGCTTAGAGACGGTCAGGAGCTGATCCAACAAAACGCTGCCTTGCTGAATGGAGCTTTTGATGGCGGGTTGCTCGATTTTAGTGTTTCTGATTCTGAACATTTTTATGGCACCGGGTTTCGGGCCATCCCGGTTGACCGCCGGGGCTATCAACTCGAATTTTACAACCAGGCGCATTACGGGTACAGCAACGGGGCTTCCAACCTGAATATTTCCATCCCTTTGCTGGTTTCTTCTGAAAATTATGGGTTGTTTTTCGACAATCACCGCCCTTCCTTTATGGACATAGCTTCATCGGGCAATCAGCTCAGGTACAGTTCGGAGAGTGGTGTGATGGACTATTTTTTCCTTAACGGGAATTCGCAGGCCGATGTGTTGGAGAGCTACACTGCCTTAACCGGACGGCAGGAAATGCCGCCAATTTGGGCTTTGGGTTACATCCAGTCGCGCTATGGCTACGAAAGCCAGTCGCAGGCCGAAGAAGTGGTTGAAGAAATGAGAGCCAGTGGTTTCCCGATGGATGCCCTGGTGCTCGACCTCTATTGGTTTGGCAATACCAACGATATGGGTGATTTGGATTGGGACTACACACGCTTTCCCCAGCCGGAGGAGATGATGGCGGATTTTGCCGACCAGGGCATCCAGACCATCCTGATTACCGAACCCTACTTTACCCTCGAATCCGATCATTATTCCACGCTGGCCGCGAATGATTATTTTGCGAGGAACGCCGAAGGTGATCCGTTTGTGCTTTACGGATTTTGGGCCGGCGACGCTGCCTTGCTGGATATGACCAACCAGGAGGCACTGGACTGGATGTGGCAGCATTACCGTAACCGCATAGAACAAGGTGTTGGAGGCTGGTGGACCGACCTTGCTGAGCCGGAAACACACCCTGACCTAATGATCCACCAGGATGGATCCGCACGGGAGGTTCACAATATTTTCAACCTCGAATGGCAACGTATGCTCCACGAAAAGCATGCGGAGGAATATCCTGATAAAAGATTGTTTAATCTCAGCCGTTCAGGGTGGGCTGGCATGCAGCGCTACAGTGCGTTCCCGTGGTCGGGCGATATTCAGCGTTCTTTTGCCGGACTGCAGGCGCAGATTCCCGCTATGCTGGGCATGTCGATGAGCGGCGTTGGCTACATGCACTCGGATATCGGAGGCTTTACAGGTGGCGGTCAGGATGCGGAGCTCTACACCCGCTGGATGCAGTTGGGAGCCTTTGTCCCGGTGATGCGTGCGCATGGGGTGGATGTGCCTACTGAACCCATCTACTACGATGAGCAAACCCAAAACCGCGTCAGGAAAATGATTGATTTGAGGTATGAGTTTTTGCCCTACAATTATCAACTGGCTTTTGAAAACAGCACTACCGGAGTTCCACTGGCGCGACCGCTAAACTTTTATGAGCCTCAAAACGAGTTCTTATCTAATGTCAATGATGCTTTTTTGTGGGGAAAAGATGTGCTGGTGGCACCGGTGCTTGAGGATAATCAAACCTCGAAGGAAGTGGTTTTCCCTTCCGGGGAATGGTATGATTACCGCAACAACATGCTTTACCAGGGAAATCAGTCGGCTACAGTTGATGCGCCCCTTGATGAGCTCCCGCTTTTTATCAGGGCCGGAAGCCTTATCGCGTTAAGCGCAGAAAAACTAATGACGACCCAAGCATATGACAGTGACTCCTTGCAGATAAAATATTACCTGCCCGAAGCCGGAGTTGAAACCACGCAGTCCTACTATTTTGATGATGGACTGACACGCGGGAATATCGCTGAAAATAATTTCGAAATCATTGAGCTTAAAGGAATCAGCGAAACGAACGATGTGATTCTTGAGCTGGAAAAAAGTTTTGATGGCTTCGGACTGGCTGAGCGGTCTATGGAGTTTGAAGTCAATGGTTTTGGTGAGAAACCAGGCACTGTGATGGTCAATGGAGCAGTATGGGAAATTGCAGAGAATGAGGCTTTTTATGAGTCTTCCGAAAAACTGGCTTTTTGGTCAGATGATGACCGGTTCAGGGTAAAATTCCCCTGGTCAGACACATTGACGCGTATTACCATTGCCCGGCCAACGATTGGAGTTGATGAAATGGCACGGGAGGATGCAGGCTTCAACCTGCACAAACCTTCACCCAACCCTTTTTCAGAAGAAACCACGCTTAAGGCCGATGTGAAAAATCCGGGAGTCTATCATTTCGCTATAACCGGATTATCCGGGAAAATCATCCAACAATCCGACCATCTACTCCAAAAAGGCCGTAATCGAATGATGCTTTCAGAACTGATTGATGCCAACCAACTGAAGCCCGGAGTTTATTTCCTTACGGTGAAAAACAGCAAAGGCAGCCAGACGGTAAAGATTTTGAAAGTGAGGTAGATAAAAATCAAAAGAGTAATTAATTTGATAAAGCTTGCATAGAGCTATTTTTTAGGAAAAAACTTATAAATATCCTTTCTGTGTAAACACCTCACAAATATCACTTGATTTTTGATAAATAGAAGTCCAATTCGATAATTACCGATTTTCAACCTGTAATGTTCATTGCTGCCTTTAAGCTTTTTGAGCTGTTTTAAGTTATTTATGTTGTCGGTCTTTCTGACAGTCAGAATGGTTTCAGCAATTTTATTTAGCAATTCCTGATCCTTGATTTTACGTGTGTCTTTACGAAATGATTTGTCAATCTTTACTTCCATTACGCAACTCTTTCAAGAAATCCTCAGTATCGACATATTCACCCGTATGCCCTTCGGCTATTGCATTTGAAAGCCCAAAATCTTCTATTTCTTCGTCAGATAACTTTCGGGCGGAAATCCCAAGTTTTTTAGCTAACTGAAGTATAAGATTTAAATCCTGATTTGAGTCGGTATGTAATATTGCGCCTTTCATAATTTGCCTTTTAACAAAGCTACAAAAAAGTTGCATGTTTTTTTGTGCAAAGCTGTTGTTTGTGTAGTAAAATCAAAACTTAAAACCCGTTCAAATCCATCGTGACCGTTGGAATCAGCAGCAGGAATCCGATGATGACTAGGATAGCGATGAGCGGCCATACCCAGCGCACCCATTTTTCGTAGGGGATTTTAGCTACGCCAATGACCCCGATTAACACCCCTGAGGTGGGTGTAATCATGTTGGTAAACCCATCACCAAACTGGAATGCCATTACGGTAGCCTGGCGCGAAATGCCTATCAAATCGGAGAAGGGCGCCATAATCGGCATGGTCAGGGCCGCCTTGGCCGATCCGGATGGGATGATGATATTAATCAAGGTCTGGATCACATACATCACACCGATGGAAGCAACTTTTCCGAAATCCTGCATGCCCTGCGAGAGCTTGTGAAGAATCGTGTCGATCACCTGCCCGTCTTCCAAAATGGCGATGATACCACCGGCAAGACCAACAATCAGTGCTGCGCCCATAATGTCTTTGGCACCATCGAGGAAAAGCTTGGTAATCTGGTCGGCGTTGTTCCCCATGGCGATACCGGAGAAAATCCCCATCGCAAAGAAAAGGCTGGCAATTTTCATGATGTACCACTGGTAGCCCATCACCCCGATGATCAGGAAAAGAATGGTGGTTCCGAGAAGGTGAAGTACAAAAAGGTGAACTGTTTTCCTTAATGCCAGAATTCCACCCACCGCGTAAATGGCCGTTGCGATAGGCACGGCAGGAAAGACTTGGGAGGCATTGCCCATGGTCATTTCTGTGGTAGGGTAGATAAAGCTGAAGATTCCGAGGATGGCCAGAATAACAAAATAAACTCCCCAACTGGTTTTTGAAGTGAAATAGCTTATCGACTCCACCGAGCCCTGCGCGCGTTGGCGCCAGTATTCATCGTCTTCGTAAACCAGCGAACGAGAGGGGTCTTTATGTACTTTATGGGCATAAATCAGTACGTAAGCTATACCTACGATATTGATGACCAACCATGCCACCAGGCGGTATTCAAATCCGGAAAAGAGTGGAAGGCCTGCAATCCCCTGTGCAATCCCAATGGTAAAGGGGTTAAGCACGGCCCCGGCAAACCCAAGTCCGGCAGCCACAAAAACCATAGCCACGCCCACCAGCGAATCATATCCCATGGAAATGGCCAAAGGAACCAAAATAATGATGAAGGCAATGGTTTCTTCGCTCATGCCAAACACCGCTCCAAACACACTGAAGAGTAGCATTATCATGGTGATGATAATGTTGTTGACACCGATGGCCTTAAAAAACTTATATTTTTCTATCCGCTTGGTAACGGCGAGGAAAGACATAATCCCTACGTCGATGGCTTTACTTTCGTTCATGATCCAGAAAGCACCCCCAATCATCAGGATAAAAACAATGATTCCGGCCTGACGCTCGAAGCCTTTAAACATGGCAGAAAATACTTCCCATGTCTGTGGCTGGCTTTCAACAGTCTTATACTCCATCCGCGTCACCTGCTCTCCGTTTTCAATAACCGTCTTTTCAACGTATTCCCCTCCGGGCAAGAACCATGTTGATACTGCGGCAATTACAATAATAAAAAAGACAATGACGTATGTGTGTGGTACTTTCTTTAGCATGTGTTTCGATTTTGAAAAGCCAAATATATAAAATCAATAAAACCGGCCTAATAAAAAAAGGCTTAGCCTGAAGAATTCTCCTCTGCGTTTTTA
>JAASSU010000178.1 GCA_021767705.1 Bacteroidota bacterium
ATGCGTCTGCAAAACCTGAATACCGGGCTAGCTTAGAAAAATATCTAAAATATCCCAAAAAATTGAAGAGAAGTATTAAAATGGCCAAAGAAAATAATCGTACACTTGAAAAGCAATTATTGCAGGAAATCAATTAATCAATTTCTAGCGTGCTTTATTTTCTCTGCGATGAAAAATGCGATTTTGTGATAGCTGTTCATTAGACTGGGATATTAAATTTATATGCTTCAGCCTGAAATGGTAAAGGAAAGCCAGGATGTAGTAAGTGCCTATGCCGCTGAAGGCATGCCACAGGAAGTGTGTTCCCATGGGTAGGATTTGTGTTTTCCACGAATCCATTTCCCTGAAAAGGAGCGCCAGGGCGAAGGAAATCAGGGTGTAGAGGATGTAGCGTGGTTTTACGAGCTTGCCTTGCAGGTGCATGATTCCTAGCGGAGACAGTATCATCAATCCCGTTAAGGCATAGGAGAGGTTAATGGCCAGGTTGTCGGGCAGTGCGTTGAACATCACAAAGCGCAGGCCCGTGAGCGGGATAACCACCAGCAACATGTAAATCCACGAGTTGAAAACCCGGATCCAGAAAAGGATGCTGAGCGATAAAGCCAGGATAGCAACGGGCAGCACATCCATCACAAGGAAGAAGGAGGAGGTCCTGAAGGCATGAAACAGCGTACTTCCGAGGCTGCCAAGAATCACCAGTACCGAGGCAAAGAGCATAAACTTAAACTGGCCGTATTCGCCACGGAGTTTGTAAATCCAGATGAGTGCGGGCAGCATGTAAAGCAGTGAGGAGAGTGCATTCCAGGGCTCCACAATAAGCTGCGAGGGATCGGTTTCGGCATATACCGGGCCGCCGTCGTCCATCCTTAGGTCATACCACGCCTTATCTTCCTGCATCATAGCCATTGAGGGTTTTATATCCTATTGTTTTATTTTGTCAATAAGAAACATCAATCGAAAGAGAAAGTTTTACCGGAGTGCGCGCAGGGCATCCACCAGCTCTTTTTTCTCCAAATCCGACAGGCGGGCTTCCTTGTGCAGCCAGCGGTATCCTGTCAAAGGCATCTCGCCCTCGCGGATTTTTTCGGCCGCCTCATCCAGCATCTTTTCCTTATCGGAAGAAGTGTAGCTTTCCCATTTCGAAAAGTTCAGGTGCTCCCGGCCTTCGTTGACATGTCCTTGAATGCTGAACGAGATGGGCGCCACTTTGGAATACCAGGGATAGTTTGTTTGATAACTGTGGCAGTCGTAGCAAGCATTTCTGACCAGCGACTTATACTGATCGTTTAATTTACTGTTCAGGATAAAATCGTTCTCTTTCTCATATTCAGGAACGCTGCGATCCACCGGTAAAAACTGGATAGCCACCAATGTGATAAGCGTAACCCGGATAATGCGATAAATAAGGCTCTTTTTCATGACGTGGAATTTAATGAGTTCAGATACTGTTTTATAATTTCTTTGATGGATGCCAGTCCGATGTCATCAGGATTCACCTCTTCGGGAGGGATAAAGCGAATCCCGCTGATGTCGTCGAGGGCTTTGATGTTATCAAACGATTTGGCCTGGCAAATATAAGCCAGGTCGAGGGTGAAATAGGTCATATCGCCAAAAATATACTTGTTGGGTTGGCTCATAAAGTAGCGGTAAGAGCTCAGCGAAATGTCCAGCTCTTCCTTGATTTCTCTTTCCAGCGCATGCTCGGCGGTTTCCCCGATGTCGACAAATCCGCCCGGCAAATCCAGTTTGTTTTTGGCGGGAGCCTTGGCCCGTTTCGTAAAAAGGATCCGTCCTTCCATATCCGTGATGATGGCGGCCACGGCTCCGGCTTCATTGATAAAATACTGGAAGCCGCACGAAATGCACTTCAGGTAACCAACCTTGTTGTTGTACATCATGCCCCGCTTTCCGCAGGCAGGACAATATTTAAAAGCGTCTTTTGGATGCATAACTGGTTAAATTCCAATTTTCAATAAACAAATTCCAAAAATTAATAATTAAATTACTGTTTTTGAACAACAGAATTCATTAGCAAAGGTAGTGGATTGGGGTGAAAGTTGGCGAAAGGCTCCGCCTGGTTAATTAGTAGATTAGTTAATTTGCTAATTAGTAGGAAGAGTTGGCAGTTGGCAAAAGCGTTTTTATTCGTGAATTCGTGGCTTTTGCAAAAAAATGGAAGAAGGAAAAAAAGGAATCAATTTGAAAACCTCATTTTCGTTGTCAACCTCAGTAGCCGGAATTGAGCCTGATTGTTCCCGAACCTCATTACCTCATTTATTCGTTACAAACCAAGAGCCGCCATCATTTCAACCATCGTTTAATAAGGTTAAGATTGTTGTGGGCATCAGTTTGTTACTAAGGTTGTCAAGTAAAATAAGGTCTTGATGGCAAGCAAGTATAGAAAAGCCTCCATTCGTGCATCCGCTCAAGAAAGCCACTAATTCACGAATAAGTTTGTTTTTCATTCAAAAGTTTGGGTTCTTTTTAGCATATTCGTGAATTCGTGGCTGAAAGGTGTTCAAGACGAATGAACGAATGAATCTCTACAGTAAAAAGACGTCTTGATGAAACTTGTTGGTATCTGAACTTAAACACCCAAACAATCAAGCACTTAAACACACCTTTATCATTTTATTAAACTTAGTAACATACAAACGTACCAACGTAGAAACTTTAATGAAAAAACAGGTATGCCATCAGGATGGCGGCGATAATTCCGGTGAAGTCGGCGATGAGTCCGCAGCCCACAGCGTGGCGCGTGTTTTTAATGCCTACGGAGCCAAAGTACACCGCGATGATGTAGAAGGTGGTGTCGGTGGCTCCCTGCACTGTCGATGCCACTTTTCCCACGAAAGAATCGGCCCCGTAGGTTTCCATGGCGTCCACCATCATGCCACGCGCGCCGCTGCCGCTGAGTGGTTTCATGAGGGCGGTGGGCACGGCTTCCACAAAATCGGTGTTGACCCCGATGGCGGCGAAGAACCAGCGCATCCCGTCCATAAGCATCTCCATAGCTCCCGAGGCCCTGAACACGCCAATAGCCACCAGGATGGCAATCAGGTAGGGAATAATCTTAATGGCTGTAGGAAATCCTTCTTTGGCTCCTTCGATAAAGGCGTTGTAGATATTCACCTTATTCTTTACGGCTATCAGGATAAAAGCCATGATAATCCCGAAAAGGATGATGTTGCTGGCCGCCGAAGAAATGGTAGTGATTTGCTCCTGCGGGATGCTGGAAAAATAAAGGATAATTGCAATAATTACAGCAGTTATCCCGCCAAGGTAAGCCAGGATGACCCGGTTAAACAGGTTGATTTTTTGTACTACGCTAACGCTGATAATTCCGGCAATGGTAGAGAAGTAGGTGGCCAGCATTATCGGAATAAAAATGTCGGACGGGTTGACGGCGCCCAACTGTGCCCTATAGACCATGATACTGATAGGAATCAGGGTCAGTCCGGAGGTGTTGAGTACCAAAAACATGATCATGGCGTTCGTGGCGGTATCGTCTTTTTTATTCAGCTCCTGTAGCTGCCCCATGGCGCGGAGCCCGATCGGCGTGGCTGCATTGTCGAGGCCCAGCATATTGGCGGCCACATTCATGGTGATGCTGCCATACGCCGGATGATCTTTGGGTACGCCGGGAAACAAACGCGAAAAGAGCGGTTGCAGCAAGCGCGAAAAGATACGGATCACACCACCTTTTTCGCCAATTTTTAGCAGTCCAAGCCACAATGTGAGCACGCCGGTGAGCCCGAGAGAAATCTCAAACCCGGTTTTGGCGCTGTCCATCGTGCTGTCCATCATCCGTTGGAACACCTCCACATCACCCAGAAATACGGCTTTCACCACTCCAAAAATCAAGGCAATCACAAAAAAGGCGATAAAAAGATAGTTTAGTGCCATTCGTCTTTTTTCTGTTCAGAGGTCAAATGTAATAAAAAGTACGGGGAGTGGGCTTAGATTAAACGCTTTGTAGTGGATTACCTATAAACATCTCTTCTATGACCTATTGTGATAATATCAATAACAAGTCTACTCTCAAATATTTCATAAATAATTCGGTAATTACCCTTTCGAATTCTATAACCGTTTCTTCCTTTCAGTTTTTTACATCCAATGGGTCTTGGATCGTTAGCTAAATTAGTTATTACAGATAGGATTTTTTTTGCTTCACTATCTGGAATCTTATCTAGTTGTTTTGCTGCCTTTCTTGTAAACTGAATTCTGAACTTATTCATCTTTCAGATTTCTGTCATGCAAATAGTCTTCTAAAGATATGCGAATACCATCATCCTCTTCTTTCGCTTTGTCATAGAGTTTTATGTCTTCTATGTCCTCCAACACCTCCATAATTCTTTCATATTCATCCATCGGGAGGAAAACCCCAATATCATTCCCTTTGTTATCTTTTAAGATCTGTTTGTTTAATACCATTTCTTTTAAAATAAATTGTTCGTAAACAAATGTACTTGTCTATAAAATTAAAAGCAACATTATTTACGAGCTTAATTTTATCTATTTCTTAAAATCAGCTTTCCTCCTCTTCGATACAAGATACACGCCGGCAAAGACTAATAGTGAGGCCAGCACTTCGAGCCATGTTAGCACGTCTCTTCCTGTTAAAACAGCAAAGAGCGATGCAATTACGGGCTGTGAATAAATGTAGGTGCTGACGGTGGAAGGCATGACATGCTTGAGGGCGTACATGTTCATAAAATAAGCTACCACAGTTATCATCACCAGCAGATAAGCAATCGCCAGGTAAATATCAAACGGAATGGCCTGCCAGTCCACTTCCATGAATTGCCCAATTCCCACCGGAAAAATGTAGAACAGTCCGAAAACATAGAGCCACTTCAGTACGGTGACGCCGCTGTATTTCTTCATGACTTTTTTTACCAGCACAAGGTAGAGTCCGAATGCCGAGGTGTTGATAAGCTGGAAAAGGTTGCCCAGAAACTTATCCGACCCAAAATCGAGGTGCCCCTCGGTGTTGAAGAGCGTAAGGATGATGGCGCCGGAGGCTCCGACAATGATTCCTGTGACCTTCTGCTTAGTAATGGCCTCATGCAGAATCAAAGCGCTGAAGAGCATCACAATAATCGGATTGGAGGTCATGATGATGGATGCGTTGATGGGCGTGGAGAGGTTGAGCCCGGAAAGGAACATCATCTGGTTAAGAAAAACACCGAAAAAAGCACACAAAGCAATATGCCAGATATCTTTACGATCTACTTTTTCTTTTTTCATGAAAAAGGAAATCAGCCAAAAAAGAATCAGCCCACTAATGATGCGCAGCAATGCCAGACCGAAAGGCGGAATGTAGTCCGGCATAATATCCTTGGTGATAGAGTAATTGATACCAAAAAGGATATTGGCAAACAACAGTGCGGCATGTGCTTTTATCGTATGGGTTTTATTCATTGAGTGGCAAATATAAACCAAAACAGTAGCTTTGCCTTATAAACACAATCATTGTTATGAAAGATATTGTTTCGGCAGCTTACTTCAAGGATGGCCGTTTCCATCCGAAAACAGGATTGGAAGGCGATTGTTCGGGGCTTGAGATTTATTATGAGGTGATAAGAGTAACAGAAGGCGTTCCTCTGTTTCTGATTGACCATCTTCTAAGGCTGGATGCTTCATTGAAAAAAGACCGGAAGATGCCTTCTTTGTTGTCGAAAGTGAGAACCGCGGTTGCGGAATTCCTGCTAAAGCATCCCGTTAAGGAAGGCAACCTGAAGGTGCTGATTTGTTTTAAAGGTGTTGATTTCTCACTTATTGTTTACCAGGTGGGGCATCATTATCCTGACAAAGCAATGTATGAGAACGGGGTGCGGCTGAGCTGCTCGGCCCTGCAGCGTGGCAATCCGATGGTGAAGAAGTGGAATCAGGAGATGAAGCAGGAGGTGCTGCGTAAGAAAACACAGCAGGATGTTTTTGAAATTCTTCTTTCAGATGATGAGGGCAGGATTACAGAGGGGAGTAAGTCGAATATCTTTTTTGTTTCGGGAGGGAATTTAATTACCGCGCCAGAGCATTTGGTGCTTCCGGGAATTACGCGCCAAAAGGTGATTGAGATTGCAGAAGCGATGGGAGTGGAAATAAGCTATCAGGCGCCATTTTTCTCTGAGCTAAAGCAGATGGAAGGTGCTTTCCTTACCGGAACATCGCCCAGGGTATTGCCTGTTTACCAAATTGATGAGGTAAGGTTTCCGGTGAAACAGGAACTGATAAAGGAGATAATGAAGCGTTATGATGATTTGATTGAAACGGAAATCCAAAGCGCATAAAAAAAGGGAACTTTTACAGTTCCCTTTTGAATATTAAATTGATAACCACCTATTTAGCATAGTTAACGGCACGTGTTTCCCTGATTACTGTAATTTTTATCTG
>JAASSU010000030.1 GCA_021767705.1 Bacteroidota bacterium
CTGGTCTTAGCGAATCGAATGTAAAAGTGAAGCTGCACCGCATCAGAAAGCGGATGCAGAAAGAGTTAAATCAGTTAATGAACAAGCATTTAATAAGCAGGAAGTCATGAATAATTTCAATACCGATAAGGATCCGATAAAAGAACTCATGAAAAATCACGAGGTACGTAAAGCTCCCGAGGGCTTTACCAATAAGGTGATGGATATGGTCAAATCAGGAGTGATTCTTGAAGAAGACACCGAACCTTTAATTGGCACCAAGTACCTTGTCGCTGCTGCCGTTGGGTTTATCGGTTTGTTGCTGGCCAGTTTTGTGTTCGACATCTCGGTTTTTAATGCCGAATCTATTAAAAGTTTCATCAGCTCGCAGCAACTGGCAGGGTTGTTTTCTTCATACCAGTCGTTGACCGATAGCTTCTCTGCCTTGTTTAAGAACCTTTTCGGGAATAATATTTTTGTCATCAGCATTCTCACCATCGCACTCCTGGTGGGCCTGGATAAAATTTTCAGGAAGAAAGTGAATCATGCCATGGTATTGTTATAAAATACGAAGAAATATTATTCTGATGTGTTATGAGTATCCGCGAACTAATTCCACGCAAAGACCGCAAAATTAAGGACTCGCTAAAATACGCAAAGAAAAAAACAAATGACCGAGAATGATATATCATATAAAGTCATAGGTGCAGCAATAGAAATACATAAAAGCATTGGGCCAGGGTTACTGGAATCTGCATATGAAAATGCTCTCGCATACGATTTAAAGGCGTTAGGGTTTAATGTAAGGCAACAGGTGCCAATGCCATTCATTTATAAAGAAGTGAAACAAGAAGTTGGTTACCGGATCGACCTTCTAGTCAACAGTAAAGTGATAATAGAAGTTAAGGCTGTGGAAACTGTTGCACCTGTGCACTTTGCGCAATTGCTCACCTATCTGAAATTATCAGGAATAAAATTGGGTCTGCTCATAAATTTTAACTCAAAAACTTTAAAGGACAACATTCACCGAGTGGTCAATAACCTTTAATCCTTTGCGCATATTGTTTTGTTTCTTTGCGTGAAAACATTTTGCGGTCTTTGCGTGGAAAATTATATCAGCACCTCAAAATAATATTATGCCGAGTTTTCAGGCGTTCACAACACCACACCGTTCATCCCTAAATTTTCCTAAATTTGCACACTTTAAATGAGGAATGTATATGTGATTTTAAGGCATCTTCCTCATGGTTTATGAATTCAATAACAAGGTGAACAGCATGGAATACAATTTCAGGGAAATTGAAAAAAAGTGGCAGAAATACTGGGCCGACAACAAGACTTTTAAAACCGAAATCGATCACAACAAGCCTAAGTGCTATGTGCTGGATATGTTTCCTTATCCTTCGGGGGCTGGTCTTCACGTAGGCCATCCACTTGGCTATATCGCTTCGGATATTTACGCCCGTTTCAGAAGGCACCAGGGATACAACGTGCTGCATCCGATGGGTTACGATGCCTACGGGCTGCCTGCCGAGCAGTATGCCATCCAAACCGGGACCCACCCTGCTGTGACCACCGAAAAAAATATCAAACGCTACCGCCAGCAGCTCGACCAGATTGGATTTTCCTTTGACTGGGACCGCGAGGTGCAGACCTGCGATCCAAAATATTATAAGTGGACGCAGTGGACTTTTATCCAGCTCTTTAAACACTGGTTTAACACCGAAACCCAGAAAGCTGAACCTATCGAAAATTTGGTAAAACGTTTTGAAGCCAAGGGCAGCGAAGGTGTAAAAGCTTCCTGCAATGTGCATGAGCCCTTCTCGGCATCCGACTGGAAAGCAATGAGCGAGGAACAACAGCAAACCATGCTGATGAATTACCGCCTGGCCTATCTCTCTGAAACGCTGGTGAACTGGTGCCCGGCACTGGGAACCGTTTTGGCCAACGATGAGGTCAAAGACGGCTTCTCTGAGCGCGGCGGACATCCCGTGGAACGGAAAAAGATGAAGCAGTGGTCGCTGCGCATTAGTGCGTACGCCCAGCGCCTGCTCGACGGACTCAACAAAATCAACTGGTCGGAGTCGATTAAGGAAGTGCAACGCAACTGGATTGGCCGCTCGGAAGGCGCCACCATCTACTTTGATATCAAAGGCCATGATGAGGAGCTGGAAGTTTTCACCACCCGCCCCGACACCCTGTTTGGCTCTACCTTTATGGTGCTGGCACCCGAGCATGAAATCATCGATCAGATTACAACCGACGAACACAAGGAAGCGGTAAAAAAATATGTCGAGTGGGCGAAAAACCGCTCTGAGCGCGACCGTATGTCGGAGGTGAAAAAAATTACTGGTGTGTTTACCGGCGCCTATGGCATCAATCCGGTGAACGGTGAGGCTGTTCCCATCTGGATTGCCGACTATGTGCTGAGCGGCTACGGCAGCGGCGCCATCATGGCCGTGCCGGGGCACGACAGCCGCGACTTTGCCTTTGCCAAACATTTCGGCCTGCCGATCATCCAGGTGGTGAAGCAAAAGGACGAAGAGATGAGCGACCCGGCTGACTGGGAAACCTCCTACGATTCGAAAGACGGCATCATGGTCAACTCCGGTTTCCTTAACGGGATGGAGGTGAAGGAGGCCATTACGGCGACCATCCAAAAAATTGAAGCACAAAAGAAAGGTTATGGCACCATCAACTACCGCCTGCGCGACGCTATCTTTAGCCGCCAGCGGTATTGGGGCGAGCCTTTCCCGATATACTACAAGAACGGCATTCCTTATCCGCTCGACGAAAGTGAGCTGCCGCTGGAGCTTCCGGAGGTGGATCAGTACAAGCCCACCGAAGCCGGTGAGCCGCCACTGGCCCGCGCCAAAAACTGGACCACCAAAGAAGGCTATCCGCTGGAAACGAACACCATGCCCGGATTTGCCGGATCAAGCGGATACTACTACCGCTACATGGATCCGCACAACGACCGGGAGTATTTCTCAAAAGAAGCCAATGAATACTGGCAGAATGTGGACCTGTATATGGGCGGCGATGAGCACGCCACCGGCCACCTGATCTATGCCCGCTTCTGGAGCATGTTCCTCCACGACCTCGGCATGACGGTGAAAGAAGAACCGTTCGAGCGCCTGATTAACCAGGGGAAAATCCAGGGCCGGTCGAACTTTGTGTACCGTGTGGTGGGAACCAGCAAGTTTGTTTCCTTCAACAAGCGTAAGGAGTACCAGACCCAGCGCATTCACGTGGATGTGAACATTGTGCATAACGACGTGCTGGATGTTGACGCTTTCCGCGAATGGATGCCTGATTATAAAGATGCGGAGTTTATTACCGAAGATGACGGCACCTATATTTGCGGATGGGAAGTGGAAAAGATGAGTAAGTCGAAATACAACGTGCAGAATCCGGATGATTTGATTGAACAGTACGGAGCAGACACCTTCAGATTGTACGAAATGTTCCTGGGGCCGATTGAAAGTCATAAGCCCTGGGATACGCAAGGGATTGAGGGTGTTTTCCGTTTTATCAAAAAGTTCTGGCGTTTGTATCACGATAATGATGGGAACTTTAATGTTTCAGATGAGCAGGCAGATAAAAAAGAACTGAAAGTGCTGCACCAGACGATTCAGAAAATCAGTCAGGATGTGGATAATTTCTCTTTCAACACCTCGGTGAGCCAGTTGATGATATGTACCAACGAGCTCAACGACCTGAAGTGCAATAAGCGCGAAATCCTGGAGCCTTTGGCGGTACTGGTAGCACCGTTTGCCCCGCACATGGCCGAAGAGCTGTGGAACCAGTTGGGCCATGAAGAAAGCATTTCCACTGCGCCGGTGCCCGAATTCAAGGAAGAGTATGTGAAAGAAAACACTTTCGAATACCCGGTATCTTTTAACGGCAAGATGCGCTTCAAGCTGGAGCTGCCCATCGACATGCCGAAGGAAGAAGCCGAAAAAGCCGTACTAAACGAACCCAAATCAGAAAAATACCTGCAAGGCAAAACACCCAAAAAAATCATCGTGGTGCCCAAGCGGATTATTAATGTGGTGGTTTAGAGACATCTAACCCTGACAGGATTTCGAATCCTGTCAGGGTTACCTACGAAGGAGGACCTGTTTTTTATGAATGCAGCACCCTTATTTACGGGGGCGTTGAATGAAACCAAGTTTTTTTTGAGGGCGCTTTAGCGTCCTTTTGCTTTTATAACTGATTGAAAGCACGCTGAAGCGCGCTATTTGAGGTCAATGGAAATCTACTTTTCCACCCACCTGCAGGAGGGTGCTATTCTCATAGGGTGAGAATCAGATTATTAATGTGGTGGTTTAGAAGCTTCTTCATAAGATTTTCATAAATTTAGGCCTAATTTTCGGATTATATTCCGTTTTTTAGGCCTAATTTAACGATTACGAATGGGAAATCAGGCCTTATTCAGTGAATAGAAAAGGCTTGGTAATTGTTTTGAAATCTGAAGGGAGCGTCTGTTCTGTTTTTTGATATTCCTTCAATACATAATAAATGATCCCTTGAGAAAAGAAAATTGATCATAACCACACCTACTGAATCCTTCAGAGAGGTTCCCTTTACGGGATTTCTGCCGCACTTGAAGGAGGTTTTGATTTGAAACGCATTTCCCTAAAAAAATGGGGTAACCCCAATCAATATTATATCAAAGCCTCTATATTTTTATTCAATTCCAATCTATATTCTCTGTGGGGGCTTGTAAAACAATAGATTTATTTCTTATATTCGTTGAGGTCTAATGATGAATTGATGAACACGGAAAAGAATCTTGGCAGAAACAAAATTTAAACGTTGGTTGATTAGGTACAAAAACATGCTTATTTTTTCCCTAACCTAAATGGTGTTAGAAATAAGATGACTTTTATACAGTTATTGAGTGGAGTCCTCTGATAAATATAGAGCAAAAGCCAATTGGTTTTTTCGTAAGTACTGGAATAATGATTATAAGAATATTTAACAAAGAAACAAATAATTCACTTGGAAAATAATGTTAACTTTTAGAAATGGATCAAAAGTTGCCAAATACAAATAAGAAACAATCATTTTATGTTTTTCGAAATTTCGTCATTGTTTCAACTATCCTCTTCATTGGTTTTTACCTCAAAACAAACAACATAGAATTAATTTATTTTTATGTTGGCATATTAGTATTCTTCTTAATTCTAGGATATTATTCATTTAAAAAACATAATATTGAAAGTGTCATATTAAAAAATGATTCATTAATAGTAAATTATAGAACAGGAAAAGTAGTTATCCCATTACAGCAAATTGAAAAAATTATAACAGGTATGGGAACAGTCATGTTTAGCAAGAGGGGAATAACAATAGAAACAAAAATAATCCTCAAGCAGAAATACAAGTTTGGCAAAAAGCTATTTTTTAGTTTTGATTTTGAAGAGGGTTACCTCATTAATCCAGATAAATATCCACGAACAATTTATCAAGTAAAGAAACGATTAATAGAAATAAGAAAAAACAGTGCTGGTTGAAATATAAGAGACAATACATCTTGATTTCTAATAGTATAGCAAATTTTGAACTAAACAATGAATGGTTGATAACTGGTCTCCCAGAAAACCACCACGCAACGAAAAGCCATCCCAAGATCTCTTTAAAATAAAAGCAATACCAATGAAATCAATTAGAACAGTTATTATTAGCGGAATTATTTTAGCAGCGTTTTTTGTGATGCCTTCATGTGAGGAGGAGAGCACCAAGGCTCCGGTTGAGGGCACGTGGGATTTTTACAAATTCTGCAATACACAAAACTTTTCCGGATGCATCTACAAAGAGGATCGGGATTTTACGGAGGTATTGGAAATTGATGGGCGCTCTTTTACCCGCTATTACGATGATTCGGTGGTGTTTTCAAAGGAATTTTCACTGTCCGATTCGCTTATCGTTTTTGGAAATGAGGATTTTGCGCAAACCTTCCGGCTGCAAAACGACACTTTGATTATCGCGGACACCTGTTTTGAATGTAATTTTTATGTTTATGTGAAACGGGAATAAAGGAACCGCGGAAACGGCAAGATTCTTTATCTGAATACAAAACCAGACAAGTTCAGATGATTTTAAAAAAAGACCGGAACAAAGTCCCGGTCTTTTTTTGTGAGGCATTCTTCAGAATTATCGGATTGAGTAGCGGTAGGCTTTTTCTCCTTCTCCGGCTACCATCCCGAAATCTGCTGCGTAGAAATAAACATGATTCATCGCTTTAGTGGTTTCAAAGTCGTATTGTGGCAGCCAAGACTCTCCACCGTCGTTTGTTTTATACAGTTTGGCTACTGCATAAGCGGTATTTTCACCAATGGTGAAATAGCCATCTTCAGGACCGGTGAATTCCACAGAAGTGATAGGTCCGGAGTTGTTCAGGGTCTTTTTCTGCCACGTATTGCCTGCGTCATCGCTCCGGAGAATGATTCCATTCCCGTCCTTTTCGCCAACAATCCAGATTTTGTTTTCGTTCCAGATGGCCGCATCATGAAGGGTCACAGCGCTGGTAATTTCGGGGATTGGACTGCCGGCCCATGTTTCGCCACCGTCTTCGGTAATCATAAAGTACGACTTGTTGGGCTCGTCCTCATTAAAAACCTGGTAAAGCAATCCGAAGTCGCCACTCATTTCAATTTTTGGTGGCAGGCCATACTCATTAGGATAAGGAATCTGAAACTCGCCCACAGGCGCGTTATTCTCCGTTTCGGCCCTGTAAACGTGGAAATGATAGGGAATGCCTGTATCTTTTCCCACAGCAAGCAATTCCCCGGAAAAGTTTGTGCTAATGTCGTAGATGTTTTTCCACTGGAAAGTGGGCTGATCGAACTGTCCGTAGGTCATCTCCTCCATCGAATAACCGGCATCTTCTGTTTTCATCACCTTGTGATTCCCGGTGAGAATAGCTCCCGCGCCGTCGTTGCTGAACAAAAACATTTTTTCGAGGGCTGTTCCTGACGAATAATACTCTATCCACGAAAAGCCACCATCCTCTGTACGGAGGATTTTGCCGGTTCCGTCATTGTTCGCTGTTATAAAGCCATACTGTGTGTCGAAGAAGTAAACCGAGCTTACGCTTGAATTGTCGCTTAATCCTGCCAAAGATAAATCCACTTCATCCCAAACAGATAAACGGAGGTTGACATAGGCGGCATCGCTGTCGATCATTTCGCCGTCGATATAGCTGCTTACGTTCACCACTTTCCTGCCTTCGCTCTCATTTTGAGTGTCCCAGGTGTATTCAAAAGGCTCCTCTTCATCAATAAAATGCTGCTCATACTCGATGTTAAACACCACATAATCGGGTGTTTGCCCGGTGTAGGTGGTGCTTACCTGAATCTGGTCACCCAAAATATGGTCGCTCTCATCGCTTGGGTTTTGCAAATAAATATGATCACCGTAAGGTTCATCGTTAAGGTCTATCAGTGTTTCTTCAAAAAGGTTAAAACTGTTGCTGTATTCGGTACCGAAACCTAGCACATCCACTTTGGCCCCTACTTCGGTATCCACCCCTACATTAAACTCCATGTCCCAATTCAATGTAGTAGTATAAAGAAAAGCATCAAGGTAGCTGTATGCTGTAACGTTAGCAAACGGTCCGGCCACGCCATAGAGCAAAAGTGCCACTTCAGGGCCGATGCGCGCAGTGAATTCTGCCTCGGTGTCGAGGTGCGGGGGCGAGTAATCGAAATCATAGCCCGAGCTTCTGATGTCGTCCCAGCCACCTTCATCGGTATATTCCACGCCAATACGTCCTTCGAGGCTTTCGCTGGCCGAGGCCGTAAAAACGGCTGATACACTTCCGTCCATTTCTAAAAAGAGCTCTATCCGCGGCACGAAAACCACAGGCACCGGGCCCAGCATTACCACGTACGGGGTAAAATGAAACTTTCCGAGAGAAACACGCTCTGAAAGTGTGGCTCCGCCATCACCATTCATATCAAGGTTGGCTCCCTGGTTCAGCTCCACGCCCGCTTCAAAAAGTGTAACAATCGGCTTTGGCGGAAGAGCAAACCAATCCATGTCCCAATCAAAATCCATAAAAAACTCAATCTCCAGATCGGTATGCCCTGAGATAGTAAATTCCCCGTGGTCATGATCGAAGGTGTTGTTGTAATCGAAGGAAAAAACCGTGAAATCGCTGTCTTTCTTATTCAATAATTTGACGCCTTCGGCCAGCTCCATTTTTTCTATTTGCCCTATTTTCAGGTTTCCCGAACGAAACCGGATGCTCCCCTTCTCGACGGCTTCGGGCAAAGTGGCCTGTTGTGTTTCCACTACCGTACCGGCTTTGAGCTTCTTTACGGCAGCCACCTTTCTTAAATATCCGTAAGGGGCCGCATCGGATGCGCTGTCAACCAAAATATCGCCTGGTTTAAGGTCTTCCACAAAATCGTTAACCGAAGAAAATGTAAAAGTGTAGTTTGTGGTGTCTACATCCGAAATGATGGCCCTGGTTTCGTCATCCACTACTTTGGTGTTTTCAGAAACAATAATTTCCTGTGGTTCCGGTTCCGGCTCAGGTTCCGGTTTGAGGTCGTCTTCTTTCTTACAGCTTACCTGCAGCAGCATAGCCGCAATGGCCGTAAACATTAAAAATCTGTTTGCTTTTTTCATCTTTTTGTATTTTTTGAGTTTTAGCTTGTTTTCGCTTCTGATTTATGGCTTATCGCGATGGATTTGGTTATGATCTGATCATCAAGCAGCAAAACGACATTGTATTTTCCGGAGGGGATTTTGGCTTCCATCCTGAAAAAGTTGGTGTCTGAAAAATCCTTTTCACAAATGACCTTATTACTGTCATCAAATATTTTCATCCGTCCGCTTTTTACCACTTTTAAAAAAGAGGTGTAAATCGTTTTTTGCTTTACGCTGATAATGCACTGGTTCATCATTCGAATTTTTAGCAAACATAGACCTGATTGAAGCTTAACACCAGAAAATGAGGTGGGCATGAGGTATGCACTTGTCTTTTGCATGGTATTCAAATGGTATGCATACGGATAAAACGACTAACACAAAGTATTGTGTAAAAGGTTTTTATAAACTCAACAATGACCTGATTTAGTTTCAGATGAAAAAGCTGTTTGCATTATACGTATCTTTGAGTGTAGTAAGGAGCAGCTTGCAGACTTTGCCGGTTTTGGTGATTTGTATAACGAAATATGGAATTATGAAACGATTGCTTACCCTCATCTTTTTATTGCTTTCCACCCTGCTTTTCAGCCAGAATAAAACAGAAATCGAAAATCTTGAAGAAAAAATTGCCTCGCTATCGGGTAAAGAAAAATATGAAGCCCTGTGCGATCTGTCGCGGCTCTATTATCGCAGCCAACCTCAAAAAACCTACAACCTTGCGCTGGAGGTGCTGAATTACGCAAATAAAAATGATGAGCCCGGACTTAAAGAAAAAGCTTATGTAAGGATGGGCATCGGGGTTTACCTTGCCGGGAAGACGGATTCTGCGATTTATTACAGCCGGAAAGCCCTGGGGTTTAATCCTGAAACCCGGGATGCAGAAGAAAAGGAATTTGCGATGAACCTTTTGTCGCTGGCCTATGACCAAAAGGGTGTTTTTGACAAATCGATAGAGTATGGAGAAAAAGTACTGGAGCTGAGAAGAGAGCGGCATGATACAACAGGGGTTGCTGCTGTTCTGGGCAATCTGGCCACTATTTATATGAACACCGGTCAGTATGAAAAGTGTGCAGCCTGCATTGATGAATCTATCTCCATTTATGAAGCTCAGAAAGACACCATCGGAGTCGCCGGAAGGCTGCTGACGATGGTGCAACTAATGAACCGCAGTGGCTCCGATGAAAATGAAAAAGCTACGATTCAGCGGGCACTGGGATTGATTAACAAGGTGGACTACCCTTTTATGAAAGCGGATATCCTGTCGACAATGGCCACTTACTTTATTTCGGCCAGGGAATTTGATTCTGCTTTCTTTTATGAACGCATGGCTCTTGATTATTACGAAAAAGTCAGGCACCAGCACAGCATCGCATTGTCATACGGCAACCTGGCGCGTATTGAAGAAGGAAGAGGTAATAACGTCAATGCCAGACATTTTTTCAGGAAAGAAATGGAAATATTTGAAAAACTCAATCTTGAACCCCAGCTCAACATTGTAAGGATTAACCTCGGCCTTAATTACTTGCAGAACAACCTTCCTGACAGCGCGGAAGTGCTGCTCTTTGCCGGATATCATTCTGCCAAAAAGATAAAACAGGCTCAGATTATTCAGCATGCCTCGAAGTACCTTTCCATACTTTTCAAGCAAAAACAGCTTTTCGAAGAAGCTTTGCACTATCATGAAATTTATGCCCATTACCAGGACAGCCTGGCCGGGGTATCCTCAAAATCGGCTTTAGCCGAATTGGAAACCAAGTACGAAACGGCACAAAAGCAAAGAGCCATTGAGAAGCTGGAGAATGAGAAAAAGATACAGGAATCACGTGAGCGGACGATTATGGCTATCAGTGGCAGCAGTACTTTGATTCTATTGTTGCTTGTTGCCGGCATCTGGCAAAAGCGCCGAAAAGACAAGGTCATTTCCCGTCAAAAAGAGCTTGTTTATCAGAAAGAAAAGGCGCTAAACCAGGCCCAACTGGAAAAGCAAAAACTCAAAGAAGAGGAGCTGGAGCAAAGCCTGCTATACAAGTCGAAGCAGCTCAACACGCATGCCTTGCACATGATGCAGAAAAACACCATGCTACAGGATATCCAGTCGGACATCAAGGAGTTGTCAAAAGCCGCTGCTATAGACGACAAGCCGAGGTACAAGCAAATACAGCGTCAGATTGCCCAAAGCCTCAGGGCCGATAATGACTGGGATGTGTTCAGGCTCTATTTTGAGGAAGTTAACGACCATTTCTTCGAAAAGCTTGATGCCATCAACGAAGAACTCACCACCCACGACCACCGGCTGTGCGCACTCATAAAACTTAACATGAACAGCAAGGAAATGGCTTCAGTTCTTAACCTCGCTCCTAACAGCATCAAAAGTGCCCGCTATCGTCTGAAAAAGAAACTAAACCTTGCCCAGGACGCTGACCTGGAAAGCTTTATCAGGGAACTGTAATGGCTTTTGTTTTTTAAATACTTGTTCGCCTGTGAACACATTACTGAACACCAGCGAACAAAGGCGGCTCCGCAAGCCAACATAACATGTTGATTTAGTGCGCACTATAAAAAGAGGCATTCTTTTTGAAACATGTTGCAAAACTAAATACTAAACCAGATGAAAACCGTACTCACATGTTTCTTTGCTGTAAGCATGCTTGTTGCTTTTTCAGCACCGAAGGATTCTCAAATCTTCCCCGGAAAACAAACACAATTCCAGCATGCAGACTCGCTGAGTCCGGCAAATGAGATACTGAAAGTAAAATCTTACCCGAACCCTTTCACAGACCAGGTCACGTTCATTCTGCACAAAAACTTTCCGGCAGATGCTGAAATGGCTATTTATGATATTTCGGGAAGAAAAATTACGAGCCTGGAGTATGAAGAAAACTCCACCACCATTTTATGGGATGGCACCGGCAGCAGTGGTCAGAGAGTCAATCCGGGAGCCTACTTCTTTGTGTTGGCCGGTAATCAATACTACGGACGCGGGAAAGTGGTGTTTTCGCCATAAAAGGGTTAAACTTTCTCCCCCTCTTCCAAACGCTTATAATGGCAGAAAAGCAATTCACCGGATTTTTCATCGCGGAGGTGCATGCCGTTGCCCTGGCAGTGAGAAAAGTGCTGGCAGTCTTTGCAGATGTCTGTTTTAGTCCAGCTTCTGTCGCGGTATTTCTGATAGCGGTTTTGCCACACTTCAGAAAAATTATCCTTGTAGATGTTTCCCTGGATAAAATTCTCTCTCAGGTTGGGGCAAGCAGAAATGGATCCGTCGGCAAGGATAGAGGCTATGTTGACCCCGGCACGGCAGAAGAAAAAATTATCCCGGACCTCTCCCTCGTAGCTCCCCAAAAACCCTTCGCAGCCATAGTTCAGCTTAATCTTTCCCTCGTTTCGGGTGGCTTTGATAAAATCGAAAAGTGCTTTGAACTTTTCAGGCCTCAGTTGCAGCTCTTGGTCTTCTGCGGCCCTTCCTATCGGGAACACCGTAAAAATACGCCAGGCCTTTATACCCATCGCGATAAGCTTATCGCGCATTGTGGGCAGTTCCTCAAAATTATTGGAATGAACGCAAGTCACCACATCATAAGCAAGGTGTTGTGTTTGTGTAAGCAATTGCAAGGCATGCAGCGCTTTTTCATAACTCTTCGGATGTCCGCGCAGCCAGTTGTGTGAATCCTTCAATCCGTCCAGACTAATGGTGACCGAGCGCAGGCCTGCATCCATCAGCGAAAGCAGACGTTTTTGTGTAAACATCATTCCGTTTGATACCAGACCCCAGGGAAACCCGCGGTTGTAAAGCGCCTGGCCTACCTCTTCCAAGTCTTTTCGCATCAGGGCTTCGCCGCCGGTGAATACTATCATGGTTTTGTTAGGATTCACAATCGGGGTAACCTCATCAATTGCGCTGAGAAAATCTTTGGCCGGCATGTCTTTTTGCGCCGCATCCTTTTTGCAGTCGCTGCCGCAGTGGCGGCAATTGAGGTTGCAGCGCAGCGTGCTTTCCCACAAAATGTAGTTGAGCTGATGCAGACGTGTTTCGTTACGACGATAGCGTTCGTAAAGCTTAAAAGCAATCTTTTTCCTAAGCGGGATTTTGCCGACGCTCATTCTTCAGGATTTAACCGGATGTTGATTTCCTTTTGGGTTTGCCCCTGGTCCCAGTTGCCATCGCCACCGGTAAACTGCGGATCTTCAAAAACCACGTTGGTGTCTGCATCCGCGAAAGCGCCATTTTCAGCACCGTCGATATCCTCAAAAGTTACGAGAAAAGTCTGATCGCCGGCAAACGCGCGTGTGCTGACTTCATACCGTCCCTGAGCATCTGTTTGTGTGGAATCGTAACCCATCTTCACTTTGATATTGGGGATGTTCGAAGAAGTTACGGCTGATTTAACCGATCCTTTTACTATAAACTCAGCCGAGGGCGCGCCATACTCCGGCATCGGAGCACCGTATTCATCCACTGACTGCTCGCAGGCTGTGGTAAATCCCAGCAACGATAGCAGTGCAGCAATTAGTGCGTTATATCCCCTGAAAAAGCCTTTTTTAATTTTCGTCATGACACCGTGTTTCTTTTAAGACGATTTAATTGCGGATAAAGTTGCTTAAAATTCACCTTGTTTCATCCTCGCATCACCTTTTCCTGGTGGTTGATAGATTCCTGGTGAATGCTCTTAAATATTTCGTTCAGAAACACCTGGCTCAGGCCCATGTCTTTTCCTCTTTCTTCAAGCTTCCCGAGAATTTGCTGCCAGCGCCCGGCTTGCAATATCGTGATCGATTGTTCTTTTTTCACCTCCCCGATTTCTGTAACCACTCCCATGCGCTCGGCCAGCAGTTCGAGCAAATCATCATCAATCCGATCGATTTGCTTGCGCAGACAATCGAGCTTTGTTGACTCTTCCCTTGATTTTTCGTCCCTGACAATCAGCTTGCTTACTATCCTGCTAAAGGCTTCAGGAGTCACTTGCTGATTTTTATCGCTCCAGGCTTGTTCGGGGTTGTGATGCACTTCCACCATCAAACCATCGTAGCCAAGATCGAGGCTCTTTTGCGAAAGGGATGCGATGTGCTTGCGCGCCCCGCCCATATGGCTGGGGTCGCAAATCATGGGGATGTCGGGCATTTGCTGCTTGACTTCGAGGGCCACCTGCCATTGCGGCGGATTGCGATAGATGTTTTTGCCGTAGCTCGAAAACCCACGGTGGATAGCCGATATTTTTTTCACTCCGGCCTCGCGGATCCGTTGCAAGGCGCCCATCCACAGAGCCGGATCGGGGTTGAGCGGGTTTTTCACCATGACCTCCACATCTCTTCCGCGTAAAGCGTCGGCAATTTCCTGCACTGCAAAGGGGTTTGCGGTGGTTCTCGCCCCTATCCAAAGCATATCGATGTCGTATTTTAAGGCCGCATTTAAGTGCGATGCTGTGGCCACTTCGGTAGCCACTTGCATCCCGGTTTCTCTTTTGATTTTCCTCAGCCAAAACAGGCCCCGCTCACCCACACCTTCAAAGTTTCCGGGTTGGGTGCGCGGCTTCCAGATTCCGGCACGGAACATCTCAACACCTGCACTTTTCAGGCGAATGGCCGTCTCCATCATCTGTTCCTCGGTTTCGGCACTGCATGGCCCAGCCACTATTCTGGGCTTTCGTTTTTTATTGACTGTTTCCTTTTGCATCAATTTTTCCATTATTCCTGTTTTAATATTTTTCTGATTGAATTTGATTCCCTGATGAGTAATTGCATTTCATGGTCATCTTCATCTTCTATAGCTCTCCGGAAGCGGTTGAGCTGATGCTCATAGCTTTTTATCACCTCCAGCATATTTTCGCGGTTCAGCCTGAAGACCGGGTTCCACATTGAGGCTTCACTCTTTGCCAGCCTCACGGTACTGTCGAAGCCGCCGCTGGCGAGGTCGAAAATATTCCGCTCGCTTTTCTCTTTCTCCAACACCGTCAAAGCCAAAGCAAAAGAAGTGATATGCGAGATATGCGAAACATAGGCGGCATGGCGGTCGTGAGCCCCGGCATCCATGTAAATGATGCGCATGCCGAGCCGGTAGAGAAGCTCCCTGGCTTCAGAAAGTGATTTTTCGCTGCTTTTCTCTGCATCACAGAGAATGCAGGCTTTCTGGCAAAACAATCCCGATTGTGCGGCATCCGGCCCTGAAAATTCCGTCCCGGCCATAGGATGCGCGGCCACAAACAGATGCCTGTTTGGATGATTTGCCACAGCATCCAAAACGGGCTCCTTTACGGATGCCACATCAATTACGGTCTGATGTGTGGCAAGAGAGAGAACTTCAGGCAAAATGCGGGTGGTGACATCCGGTGGGGTGGCCACGATAATGATATCTGATTTCTCAACCGTTTCGCGAAGGCTCAAGATCTCATGCACAAGCCTTTTACCCAGCACTTTCTTTCCAAGCTCCTCATTTCGCTCGGCCCCCCGAACCATAATTTCCTCGCCGCTGCGGGTAAGATCCAAGGCTATCGATCCGCCGATTAATCCTACTCCTACTATTCCGATATTCTTTTTCATAAATATTTCTTTCTGAGGTTTACATTTCTACTTTTTGTCTTGAAAACATCACTCTGCGAAGCACTTCACGAATTTTGCCTTCCTTCACTCCCAGGCTGACTCTTACATACTTGTCACCGTTTTTCCCGAAGAGGTGGCCGGGTGCTACAAATATTCCCATCACATTCATCAGGTATTTTGCAAAATGGTCTCCCGAAGAAAAATCCTGTGGGCATTGCACCCAGAGAAACATTCCCGAATCGCTTTCTATTTTTTCGCATCCCAGCAGCGAAAAAGCATACTTCATGTCGTGGGCTTTCTTTTCCATTGCTTCTGAAAAGGAGGCCTTTTGCAATAAATCACGGTTCAATGCCTCGGCCGCTGCCTCCTGAAATGGCAGAAAAGCTCCCGCTCCTGTAAAAGTCTTTACCGACAAAAGTGTCTGAATCACCTGCTCCTGTGCGGCGATTGCTCCCATGCGCCATCCGGCCATTTGATGGGATTTGCTGAGTGAAAAAATCTCTATCAGGTTTCTTTCCGCGCTAACATCTGAAAAAATACTTGCGGGCCTGCTATTCCTTACAACGGCATAGGGATTGTCATTTACCAAAAAAACCTCGTTTTCTTTTGCCCATCTTTTTATCTCCGTGAGGATGGACTTTTTAAGAATTTTTCCGGTGGGCATGTGCGGGGAGTTGAGCCACATCAGTTTGACCCTTTTGGTATCCAGGTTTTTCAACTGGGCAATGTCCGGTTGCCAATGCGTATCTTCCTGAAGGTTGTATGTAAGATATTCCGCGCCATAAAGTTCTGCAATCGTCTTGTATAGCGGGTATCCGGGGTCGGGTCCCAGAACGATGTCTCCTGGGTTTAACAAAGCCATACTCACCAAATGAATCGCTTCGCGGGCGCCCTGCGTAATCATCATCTGCTGGCTTTTCAGTTGCAGATTGAGGTGATTATCCAGCCAATGCCTCCAGCTTTCAATCAACAAAGAAGTGCCCTGGTAAGACTGATAGCCATGGCGGTTACTGATGTTTACGCTCTCCGAAAGACTGTTGAGCACATTCAGATTGGGGCCTTCTTCCGGGTTGCCAATAGAGAGGTTCAGCACCTCATGCCCGGAAAGGTTGTTTCTTTGGGCTTGTTGCCATCTTGAAGCCAATGAATAAGGCTCAAGCCGGCTGATTCGTTCTGCAAATTGTAGTTCCATCATTCCTGTTTTTTGGTCAAAAAAAAATCCCGGCAAAACCGGGATCTTCTCTTAATAGTTTATAAGCACAGGCATCCCGGTCAATCGGTAAATCCGAAATAATAATAATAGAATGCCTGATATGTATTGATTTGCTGTTCCATAAAAAAAGCCCCACACAGTGTGCAGGGCTTAAAATGTCTTTTGATATTATACATAGGTTACCTGCACAGCATTATTCTGTTAAAATAATAGTAATAATATGTGGCAGATTTCCTGTTCATCATCTGGCAAATATATAAAATCCACAAAACGAAAAACATTTTTGATTCTTTTTTTGAATATTTAAAGGAAAAAGCTCTTTTCAAGACGAATCCCTTCCATAGCTTTTTCTTTGCACTGCTTCACTAGTGTTCAGCTACTTGTCACCAATGTCATTGTTAGATTAAGTAGTATATTTCAAGAAAATAATATCCTTTACCGTTTCCCCGAAAGATTTTGGGGTTAGCCAATGGTGAGAAAGAAACAAAACGTTTCTGGACTTTAGTCCTTATACATTGGGGATTGCTCCAAGAAACCTCCTTGTTTTAATGGGGCTAAAGCCCTGAAAATCGTGATTCATGCTCCTATTCCGTTCACTGAAGTGAAACGGTAAAGGATAATTAGTCTCTGTCCATAAAATCACCGCAATATAATTTTCCTGGATGCTTTAACCCACTTGTTATTCACCTGTATCAGGTATAAGCCGGGCTTGTGGTCTGAGAGATCCGCATTAAACTCATAAACTTCTCCGTTAGTTTCGAACTGCTTTCGCAGGATTTCCCGTCCCTGAGCATCAATAATATTGAGGATGGTTTTTCCTTTCGCTCCGGCGATGCGCGCCTTTATCGCACCGCTGGTAGGGTTTGGAGAAACGTCGAGCTGTCCTGAAAGGTTAGGTTCCTGAATATGCAAGGCCGAACCCATACTGAAAGCGTAACGTATCTGGTTTCCGAATTCAGCCTGAAAGCTTTTCATAAGATCGCCTTCGGTATCATACATCAGAAAATAGCCTGAACCCTGCTCAGGCCATGCCCAGTATGAAAGTCCGGTATTGCCCTGGTCAGTTAAAAGCAACTCATAGCAACCCTGATCAAGGTAGAGCGTATCGTAATATTCCGTTTCAGCCTCAAAGTCATGGCGTTCAAAAACCAGATTGCCGGAAATATCAGTGATGGTCAGATCAAAATCTTCCGGACGTTTATTGGTGCGCATGCGTAACACAAAAGGTTCGTTAATCAAATCGGGGACTTCATAATTCCTTGTAAAAGTGTTGTTGTCTGCGTATTGATCTTCTTTGTCGTTGGGCGAGCTGACCGTAACAATAAACTCATTACTTCCATCGCCAATCCAGAAATTTTCATCATTCACTGGCAAAATCAGCTTCATTTTCTCGTTGGGCGGCAAGAACCCCGTAAAATCTAATGTTTTGGTGTAACCTCCCGCCACGCCATAATTAACTTTCAGTGTTTCAAGATGCTCCTCACCATTGTTTCTGATAACCACTTCAGGATTTTTGCAAACCGGGTTTCGGCGCTGGCTTTCATCGGTGAGAGCAGGAATCAATACATCATAAACCTCTGCATCCGTTCTGAAGTTCTGGTAATCATACTCTAACAGGTGCATCGAAACGATATAGTTCCCGCTGCCCATGCCCTGATTGTCTTCGGGTACCGGTGTAATGGCATAGTCGATGTTCAGTTCGCCATCGGTGATTTGCTCGGTTAATTCAAACTCAAAATCGTCTACCTTGTCGCCCGGGCACCACCCTTCACGTGCACCCAGCCAGGTTCCACCCTGCGGATACACCGGGTTTGCGGCGCAATCCACATATTTAAAAATATGCCAGTTAGCAATCGTGTCTCCATCCGACAGCAGATAATGTGTGTTGTCCTTCCACTCGCAGCAATGTGGATAGTCTCCTGTGTTGCTATGATGCCCGTGACCTGTCAGGCGGGTTTTAATCTTTACCGATTGTGTTTCCGGATTCAACAGCAAGGTGGTATCGGCCAGCCTGCTGTCTTCTGATAGTGCTTTGTAGCTCACCCACTTCCTGTCGCCCCACGGCTTTCTGATGTCGATCACATCCCGCGGTGGCGTTCCCTCAATGAACTCAAACCTCAGGTCAATGAGTTCCTGCTGGTTACCGGCCTGCAAATCCACCTCGCCCTGAAGCAGATGGGCATAATCGGTGACATCATAAATCCAGGTAAATCCCTCAGGACCCAGATCGAGGTTGATACCATAGGGCGTAATAAACCTTCCGATCTCAATCGGGTGAATGATTTCAAAAGGCTCGCCGTAATACTGCAAATCCTCATTGTGTAGCACCTCGCTTACAGGAAAATAATTTGAATCCACCACCTGACCGTCAACATAAACATAGCGATAACCGCCGATGAAAGCGCTGAGGGTATCGACAGGCTGCGTTGGGTTCTCCTCATCGAACACAACATATTGCTTTTCACTGTCGTGGATAGTGTCATAAACAATCAGCTCCTCGGTGGAAGACTCTTGTGCGGTTAGCTGCTCAAAAACAACATCCGGACGGAAGGGATGTCTTTGGAAATCCCTGACCTTGTTGTGGCCCTTTTTCCTCATCCAGGTTGGAGGCCCGAAAACCTCAGCATGGTTTTCATTTGCCGAATGGTCTGAAACCTGCTCAGCTCCTGGAATATTGAACTCATAGAGATACACAAGGCCTTCTTCCTCTTCGGGATTTTCAACGGAATGAAACATGTCATGCTGTATTTCCTCCTCTGTTCGGCTGTAGTCATACAATCGCATCTCATCAAAAATAACATCCGCGTAAGCGTCGTTTGCCCAATTGCTTTTTCCGATGTAATTATTTGTTCTTTGAATACCTTCCGGCTGCCGCAGCAGTCCGATTTTTTCTCTGACGCCATTGATGTAGGCCCAGCCCTGCACGTTGTACTCAATTTTTAAGGCCACATGCACCCATTCTCCTACGGGTGTTGGATCGTCCACAACAAATGAGTCGTTGCTGGAGGATGTGCGTACATGAAAAGAAAGCTTTCCGGAATTGCTGTTCGAGAGAACCACAATAACATTGTCGGCACCCGGCCCGTTTCCAAAATCAAAAACGCGGCTCCAGGTATTGTTTGCCTGCTTTTTCATCCAGGTCTCGAAAGTAAAATACCCATCAAAATAGGCTCCTGTATCGAGTTGCAGATAATCCATCTCCCCGTCAAGGGCCATCGTATAATTCTCTTCACTGTTAAACTGAGAAAAAAGGGCTTCATCCGTGGTTTCTGTCCCCCTCAGAATGGTGGGGTTTCCGGGATGAATGTTGCTGTAACTGATATCCACCAGGATGTTTGAACTTCCGTCCCAATAAAAATCATTCAAAAAGTCGATGCTCATCCATTCGGCATCCGGCACTTCTGCGGGAGCAAAATAAACGGTATCTGCTTCGTAAAGCATCGGAACTTCGCCCACATCCGCTGCCGATTGCTGGCTGAGGCGGACCATCAGCGTTTTGAAATCAGAGCCCGGCGTATCGATGTGGAGATTCATACCCGAAAAGGCGCCTTCAGTCATGCCCGACTCCGCGAGCTGATCAGCCGTAAGCATAAACCGGGTGCGTGAGTTGGGTTGGCCCGGAAAAACAAGATCGGAGGTGGCATCATCTGTTACCAGCGGAAACTGAGAGAATGAGAGCGTATCAGAAAAAACCCTTCGGTAATGCGTCTTCCCTTCCACAGTAAAAGAGGCGCTTTCAGCAAGAGGTATTTCATCAGGAGCCTCTCCGTTGATGTACTGGTATTTTGGATGAGAGAGAAGGTTGGAGTCGTAATTGCCGGTATGCTGATAAAGCGTGGTATAGGTTAAGTAATCCCATTCACCGCATGCATATTGGTCATGAGTGGTTGCATAATCGCATTTCAGGGTGTAGTACATCAACACCTTCCGGTAATCATTTCCTTCGGGGAACTGCCATACCCCGCGCCGGGCGGTGATGGAATCGAAAGTTAAAGTCTGAACCTGTAGCGTGTCCTGGGCGATGGTTTCTCTTATCGTTGATAAAAATACCAAAAGTAACAGTGTGAGCCTGAGAGATAGTTTCATAGTAATAGTTATTCGTTACAAAAGATGCTTGACAACCAGCCAATGCTCATGGTTGCAAACGAAAGTAATACTATTTGACCAAAACAAAAACCTTAGTGGTCTTTTATCCCCGGCTCCCAAACTAAGTCAAAAGCCGGGGTCTAATCTATTAAAACAGGCTATAGCGTAGAGATAGGTTGTAATTGAAATGAATTCTTTTTTGAATTTCTATACTACCATATCTCTGATCTGTTATATGGTAAAAAGAATATACATTATGTCTTCCATACGCCCAAGTATCTGAATCTTCTAATTGATTGTCAAAATATAAATAATCGAGTCTGGAGTAAAAACTCAATCTGAGTTTAGGCGAGATGTAGTAATAAGCATCTAATCTTATGTTTCCTGACACCGCATCTCCGGCATTAGACAACACGTCATTATCAGGTTGAGAATCATCGATAAAATGGGTATAACTGATATCATATCCTAGCGTAAAAGTGCTACGGGTGTTCATGTAATAATTCAGGTTGTTTCTGTGTCGAAATTGTAGATTAGGACTGCTTGCTTTCCGTTCAAACACATTTGGATTGTTTTCATCTCTTGAGTCATATTTTAACCACCCTGCAAAGGCGCTGAAATTTAATGAATGGTGCCAATGCAAACCATAGGGTTTAGAATGCCAAAATTCAATTCCAGCCTGTAAGGATTTATAGATGCTTTGTCTTTTATTATCAATAGGCTCTCCTGATTTATCTGACACCGATTTAGAAATTCTGTAACCGGGCGCAACAACCAATGAGATGCGATTTCCTGCATACATAGGTACAGGCCGGCCGTAGTTCCAGTAATCCATTAGTGTGGTAAAATAGGAAATATTATTGCCTTCCACAAAGCCTTTCTCTTTAAGATAACTATCCAGCACTTCCAGTTCCTTCATTTGTTGAATACGATTATCGAAAAAGCGGAGATTCCGGGTTTCGGAAATCAACTCAGCAAAAGCGGTAATTTCTTCCCTTGTGGCTGTTCTGTCAAGATGGCCGTTGTCTTTTAAAGCTTCAAGAATAAAAATCGCCTGGCGGGCATCGGTTACACTCTCTGTGCGTCCAACTCCGATTTTTAAAGGCAAGAGAATATCAGCATAAGTTTTAAAACCGCTCTGCTCCTTCCAAATATCATTATCATTTCGACTCTTATGTTTTTGTGTGCTGAAAGATGTCTGTATTTTGGGATCTGCTCCGTAAAAAAACTTATTGTTTAAATAAAACCTACTGTTTAATCTTAAGTCAAGTTCAGGACGAAAATATCTTCCCTTATAAATAAGTTTTTCATTTTCAAATTGTTTATTAAAGCCGCCATCTAAGGAAAAACCTGCCTCCAAGCGGAGTTGCTGTTTTCGATTGTTCCTGTACAGTGAATAATCAGATTGTAAGGATAATCCATGGCTTTGGTCATAAGAGTTATTATTGTCTGTCTCAAAATCAGGATTATACACCCGTCCATCACCGTTACCCCCCAAGCCAAACTTGAAGTCTAGTGTTTGCAGCTCCATATCCGGCAAGGCATATTCCGATAAATCATATTCGCCAGAGGTTTGTGCTTTAGTAAAGGTTACAAATGAAAATACCAATAGAATAAATACAATTCGTTTCATAATCGTTTAGTTTTAGATTTTAGAATTAGTCCGTTGTGTCTCGATATCAGTTCAAGACCATCGTAAATAAATGATGAAGAAGGGTAATCTGCAGAATTTCCAGTGACTTCGCTTAGAAAACATTCAAACACTATGCCATTAATCAATGTTGGAAAATAATATCGTAAGAATCCTCGATTTTTTGAACTTCTGTTTTCGTGAGTTGGGCAAACTCTTTCTCCCGAAACCTTTTAGATAGCTTTCCTCCATTTTGCTCCAGGAGTCTGACCAGTGTAGATACCATTTTATCGGGCATTTCAAACTCTTCGTCGATAAAGCGTTTAAAGCGGTCGTATTTTTCCAGGTATTTGACTTCCTGCGGGATAATGTTTTGAATGGTATCATACA
>JAASSU010000179.1 GCA_021767705.1 Bacteroidota bacterium
ATTAATGGCTTTAGCACTTTCGTGATATTCTGTTCCTTACTTGGTCTTTCTTTGCTGACGAATGCACAGGGTTCTACCCAACAAAATCAACCTGAAGTCCTGAGCGATTCCATCGTCATTAAGGCTGAAAAGCTGATGAATCAATATCAATTTCCTGCTGTGACAAAGATGCTTCATCCATTGTTGGGTGAGCAAGCTGCAATCAATTCCGAAACAGAGGCAAAAGCCACGCACATACTCACCACATCTTTGTTAAGGATGCAAAATCCGGAAGGCTTCGCGTATTTATCAAAGCTTCTTGATTTTTCTTCAAAAAACCATGATCGCGTAAAGCAAGCCGGATATCTTACACATTATTCTGATATACTTACATTCACAAACACGATGTATGCATTCAGGTTGGCAGAAAAAGCAACGGAGCTGCTGAGCAAGAGTCAAGGGAGCACTACTGCTAAAGTCAAAGCTTACCAGATACTCGGAAAAAACTTCCTTTCGCAGGGAAAACTAAATGAAGCCCTTCAGCCATTTTATGCTGCCATTGAAATCATTAACACAGACGCGTCAAATAATCCTTATGCAAAACAGCAGCTATACTCTAACCTATCTGTTGCCTACAATATGATGGGCCGTGCTGATTCTGCACTCAAATACAGTTCGAAAGCCTATGAGGTCATCAGCCGTTTAGATAGTGTTCCACTGCTTTCAGAAGCCAACGTGCTTGGCAACTTATCGCGTGCACTTCTGCTCAGTGGCAATCCTGATTCTGCCATCCAGCTCCGAAAAAAAGTCCTTGAAATCAATAAAAAAGTTACCGGAAATAAAAGCACCCAAACAGGAGGCAGTTATTACCATCTGGCCAGTGCAAGTTTTGCAGGGCAAGACTTCAATACCGCACTGGAATACGCTCAGAAAGCCATATTGACAAATTATCCTGATGCCCCGGACAGCCTAAACTACAAAAGGCTGCCCCGCCCCATAACAGCCAACACAAACGTAAATGCTGTGCTACAGGGGCTTATGCTGAAAATCTCATTCTTCGAAGAGCTGTATCAAAGCAGCAACGACAAAAAATGGATAAAAATGGCTGCTCAGCACTACAAGTCAGTGGACACCCTGGTAAACGTACTTCAGCAATCCGTAACCTTTGAAAACCTTCCAACGGTGATCAGGCTTAACGACGCCGGCTATGACCAGGCAGCAGACATTATGGAAACATACGGAAACGTATTTGAAATCAACAATATTGAAGACATTTACTATTTTGCTGTTGCCACAAAGGCTAAGATGCTGGCTTACCAGATTCAAAGCATGAAAGCCTCGCGCGAAGAAGTTCCTGGTTCATTAAAAGTAAAAAGAGCCAAGCTCGAACAAAAGCTCACAGATCTTAAAAACCAGATGCTTAACCAGGAAAATCATCAGCAAACAATTGACAGCCTGAAGCTTGAGCACCTGGTCACTCAAACCAGACTTTTGGCAACCATCAATGAAATCAACAAAAGGTTGTCCGTGAAAAATCAGCCGGACGCCACTGCTGATCCGGTTAATCTCGCTGATATAAGAGAAAACCTTACCCATGAAGAAGCTCTTATCGAGTTTGTTGACAGCGGGAAAGGGATTTTCATTTTTTGCAGCACCTCCAAAAATTCATTCTATAAAAAGGTAAAAGATAAAACAGCTTATGAGGATGCGTATCACGATTACCTTCGGGGGATTAAAACAGGGGCTCCGTTTTCCGGAAAAGCACTATCTGAAAAACTCATAATGCCAGTTTATGATGAAATCGATAACAAACAACATTTTATCATCATCCCCGACGAGGAGTTGTTTAACATTCCTTTTGAGGCCTTGCCTTTGCCAGGAAATGAAAGAATGTTGATTGAGAACCACACGATTACTTATAATTATTCAACAAAGCTGTGGCTTGATTCCCGTAACTCAAAACAGCCTGCCCCGGAAGTTGACCTTGTAGCTATGGCTCCGGGGTTTGAGAACGAAAGTCACGCAAGTATTGCCATGCGCGACGCTTTCAGGGAGGCGGAGTTTGATAGCTATGAAGAAATTTTCAGAACCGGTAAGCGGGACGTGCTTGCTCCCTTACCCTACTCTCTGGAAGAACTGGAAGAAATCATCAGCCTTTATAAATCGGCCGGCAGAAGAGCCCTAAAATTTGATCGCGATGAGGCTACCGAGCACAACTTTCGTGAAGCTCCCGCCACAAAAATCCTGCACCTCGCCACGCATGGTTTCTCTGACACAAAGAAACCAGAGCGATCAGGTCTCTTCATGTTTCAGGGAGAATCTGAAAACTACAGCAACGATGGGTTTATTCACCTGAATGAGCTTTTTGCCCTTGATCTGGATGCAGAGCTGGTTGTTTTGTCGGCATGTAAAAGCGGTGCCGGAAAAATCCTTGAAGGGGAAGGCGTTTTTGCCCTTCCACGTGGCTTTATTTATGCCGGAACCCCAAATTTGGTGGCTTCGCTCTGGAAAATCCATGATAAGAAAACCAAAGAGTTAATCAGCAAATTCTACCAGGAACTACTTGCAGGAAAGGAATTCAGGGAAGCACTTCGGAATGCAAAACTGGAAATGATAGCACGCAATGAATTACCGATGGACTGGGCCGGAATGATCTTGATTGGAAGATGAGCAGGCTATTCGATGATGATTTTTCCGCAGTAAAGCAGGTCATAATCCTGGTTGATAACCTTATAGTAATACAGTCCTTTCTCATAATCAGCTACAAAAGAATATCCTTTAACAGGAACTTCTTCTTCAGCAACTAACTGCTCCTTATTGTCATAAAGCGAAAAGGTGAGTTTCTGGCTCTGATCTGCAATCCATGAAATATTCAACGTATCGTTTGCTTTAGTGGAAAGGATGTGTTTTGAGCGCATCTCAAACCCGTCACTACGCATTGAAACGCCATTGTAGCGGGCTGAAAGCTGCTCAAGCCTGGCGCTGGGACGGTAGGCTTCGGCCAGTTGGTTGTCCTGTATCGTGGCTTGTTGTTGATTGGGTTTGTCTGTTGGTGCTTCCAATTGCTTAGAATCACCCTCAGGAGTATCTGCAACTGGCTCTTCAGGTTGATCGCCGGCACTGCCTTCATCAACATCTGTTTTCTGATCCATGGAATCTCCGGTTTTTTCCTGCTGATTTTCTGCCACCAGCGGGGTACCGGGCTGCTGAGTGCTCTGGAAATACACAAAATACGCGCCTACACCAACCAGGAGCACTAATCCGGCAGCAACAGAAACCCAGAAAGAAACTTTTCTGTTAATGGATCTCACTCTTGTATCAGAGGCGCCGGAAGACACTCCTTCATCAAGCATAGCACTCACAGTGGCTACTTCGTCGGCACAAAGATCACACTCCTTAACATGCTCTCGAAGCGAAGTATCGATATTCTGCGAAGTACCTTCTGATAAAGCCTCCGCGTATTGAGCTATTTGTTCTTCTGTTAAATGTTTCATTTTAATCTTCTGAAAAAGTGTAATCAAACAAAATGCGGAAACTCTTTCGGTCGTAGTGGGAGCGTTGCATTGTTCCGTTAAGCCTCTTAATCGTCTGGTCCATTCGTTTGTTGAGCCAGATCCTTACGGCATCACCTCCAACTGCGCTCCCTTCACCAAGCTTTACCACTTCTGCAAGAGCATCATACACATCTGTGTTACGCTTAAACTGTTTACCTAACAACACCTCATCGATTCCTTTTGATCTGAACTCCGGTTCATAATCCTCCAAATCAGTCTCGGTAATGGTTAATCCAAACAAAACTTTCAGAAAGAGGACAATTTTAGCGCTCTCATCATCAAACAACAGCAGTATCTTTTTCAGATAAGCGGATTCATTACTGATAACCAGCTTATTCTCCACAGAACCTGCCTGGTTCTGTCGTGAGAAAAAGTAAGAAGGGTCATCGCTTCTTACATGGTCCCAGTTTTTAACATCCGATCTTATTACTTCGCAACACATTCGATATAAAATTGCAGTTAAATAGGTTTCAGGATTGGCGTTGCCTTGAAAAGCCTTCTCTATTTTGTTTTGCTTTTCAAGGAACTTCCGCATCAATTCCTGCTCAGTATCCTCCCTTTCGCGATGAGGCAAAGCCTTACGCGCGACCATTTTTCCCACTACTTTTTTTGCCACCAGATAAACCTGCTCAACAGAAAAAGAAAGGCCGGAAGAGGATTTTAGATGTCTATTTGCTGCTTTCTGCACGATATCAAATCATGTTACTACTCACAGCAAAAATAGAACTAGATTTACTATTCTCCAAAAACTAACAAACTGAAGATGCTTCGGTTTTTGATTTTTGTACTTTTTTGATTCTAAATAACAAACCTAACCAAAGCACCTTCAGTTAAATAATCTTATTTGGCAAAAGCTTTAGAACATGAAAGTTCCTCCTGCGTACAACCACCATCAGTTATGGTAGTAGTAAACTCCCAATATAACCCTTCACATTCAGCGTAGATACTATATTCGCCGGGCTCAAGATCAACAGTTACGGCACCGTCAGTTCCGCAATCAACATCACCTTCCGGGAAATAGCTGGAAATTTCGCCTACCTCATTTCCGTTTACACTAACAGTAACAGGGCCACATGCGCAATCGGAGGTCAGGTAGAAAACGGCGCTGCCTACCGGAGGCTCATAACAGCCATTATTAGAAATACGTGTAAACAATTCATCACTGTTATCGTCTTCAGCATAGATCTCATCAGAGCTCATTTTAATAATATCGAGTTCCCAGTCGGAATAAGTAAACTCCAGGACCAGTACACCATCGTTGTAATACCATGTGTGGGGACCGGTATATGTATCACTTTCTTCATACTGATAATAAAAAGTATTATCATCACACAAATAGTAATTGAAATAAGAGTCTTCGTAATCTCTTCGCCATTTGCCTGGAATATTGTCCTCATAGTCATCCATATCCAGATAATAACAACCGTCCTGGCTTTCTAATGTAGCTGTAAACTCATCACCACTCTCATTATCAATAATTTTATACTCATCCTCATACATATATTCAAATGTATAAACATAAGTTTCTCCGGAAGAATAATCCATTGTTAGCTCACTGCCTGACAAAGACCATGTACCCTCGGCTTCATTTCCGTTGTTATAGTCGGCATACCATGTGCCATCAGTGCAATAATACCTCGTGGCATAACTGTCTTTCCATGCGCCAGGAAAATAAGAAGGATAATCGCTCACTGCTATTTCAGCGGGGTCATCAGAATCATCCTTCTTGTCATCTTCACTACATGCAGTGAAAGTAATCATCGCTGCAAAGGCTAATATAGCCATCAAAAAATACTGTTTCTTCATAATACTGGATTTTAATTTGTTTTATTTGATTAATTGATTCTCCGGTCTTATTCACCTTGAAATTCTGTTGCTTAATCTTAATTTACTTCAAATCTATAGTTGCGGGCTGCATTGAAAAATGAAACAGAACCCTGAAAAAAATAATTTTTGTGAATATTTCGCTAATGCTCAGTAGAAAGGATACGAAGAATCAGGTCATGCCTGATCGCTTGTCAAGCAATATTATTGAATAAATAACTCTCCTGAAATCAGTATTAAAAATAGGAAGACACCCGAAAACACAAACTAATCATCATCCTCATCAACGATGGCATTGGAGCTCACTTTTTCTCCTTTAAAAAGTGCTTCAGGATATTCGATATGATGAAGGAACAACCCTCTTGCCGGGGCTGAAAACCCAGCCGAAGAACGTTCCTGCTCCTGGATAACGCGGTGCATGTCCAATGCTGAGAGTTTGTGTTGACCAATATCCATCAGGGTTCCCACGATGGCACGAACCATGTTTCTGAGGAAACGGTTAGCTTTGATGGTAAACACCAGCATATCGCCGTCTTCTTCCCAGTAAGCTTCATACAAATCGCAGAGGTTGTTCGTGGTTTGGGTATTCACTTTAGAAAACGATGTAAAATCCTTGTAAGAGAAAAGAATACGTGCAGCCTCGTTCATGCGGTCCACATCCAGATTCCCGTAGAAAAAATAGGAAGTGGCATAATTAAACGGATCTTTTCGCTTGGCAATGTAGTACTTATAGGTTCTTGAAAGCGCGTCGAAGCGTGCATGTGCTTTGGGGTGGACCGGGAAGATATCGTAAACCGCTATTTCGCATGAAAGGTAATTATTAAGTTTAAAGACCAGTTGAGCCAAATCGGCTTCACTGCCAAGGTCGCTGTTCACCTCAAAATGCGCATAAAATTCAGAGGCGTGCACTCCGGTGTCTGTTCTACCGGCACCTATAAGGTTAACTTTCTCACGAATGAGCATTCCCAGCGCATGGTTTAAGGTCCCCTGCACCGTATCGGCATTTGGTTGAAT